>JBGVKB010000001.1:0-2004 GCA_045118955.1 Oscillospiraceae bacterium
TATCCCAGCCCGTCCCAGCCGGGGGTGGACAGCCCCAGCACCGCGAACACCGCCGTCAGCGACAGGCACACCCCCAGCGGCAGCAGCCGAATGAAGCGGCTCCTGACCTTGAAGCAGAGCAAAAGCTGCCCCGGCAGCACCGCCGCCAGCGCAAGCACAAGGGTGAAGGTGGTCAGCTCCACCTCGCCCAGCCAGACATCAAACATAGGGATACCTCCTTTGCGGCCGGGGGCGGGTGCGCCGCCCGGTTTTGTTCTTATTATAATAAGAACGACGCCCGGCCCGCAATTATTTCAAACCTCGCCCTGCCGCCGCGCGTTGAAAGCCGCCGGGAAATGTGCTAGAGTAAGCTTAATGCAAACACCGAAACGCGAGGTGCACTGCCGTGAAAACAAAGGAACTGAACACGAACTTTCTGCTTGTGGCCGCGCTCGGTCATCTGCTGTGCTGGCTGGGCGGCGATCTGCTGCTCTTTTTCGTGCCGAACGGCCCACTGGAGGTGATGGGGCTGTTCGACTACGGCAAAACCGCGCAGATGCTGGAGGGGGCCAGCCCCCTTCAGTTCACGATCTCCGGCATCGCGGGGACGGTCGCCATGATGCTGGCGCTCCCGGGATATTATCAGATCCATCTGTTTTTGAAGCCCGTCTCCAAACGGGCGGGCGCTGTCACCGCGGTGGGCGCGCTGCTCACCTGCGTGGCGGGGGCAGTGATGCACTTCACCTGCACCTCCATGCTCTGGCACTTTGTCAAGTCCGGCGCCACCGCCGAGGCGCACAGCATCATGCTGAGCTTCTTTTTTGAGACCGCCGTCACCAGCGCGATGTGCAACCTGGGCGTGATGCTCGTGGCGGTGCCGCTGCTGGTGCTCGTGGCAAAGGGCAGGACCTGCCTGCCGAAATGGGCGTGCCTGGTCAACACCCTGCCGCTGACCCTCGCCGCGGGGGTCCTGTTCGCCGTCATGGGCGCGATGAATCTGGGCAGCGCGATGATGTTCTTCGGCCTGCACCGGCTGCTGAAACAGCAGGAGATCGTCCCGGCGTGAGCGGCCGGCCATCCCTTGCCATCAGGCAGATTTCGCGCTAGCATTGATTCATGTACGGCTCTGCCGCATCCCAACAAGAACCGCCCATCAAGGGCTTTTTCGGAGGAACCGCCATGATCCACCTGTATCCCTTTATCATTGTCACCGGCCTGCTGTGCGAGGCGGCGGTGGTGCTGATGACCGGCCTGCTGATGAGCCTCGGCCTGCCCGCTGTGTGGGCGGCGGCACTGTTTGTGCTGGCCACCGTGGTCACCTTTGCCGGCGCGGTCATGAGCGCGGTGGGGATGCACCAAAAGCAGGTGAGCATCCTCGTGCAGGAGCTGGATCCCCAGCGTTTCATTCAGGTGTACGAGCCGCTGCTGCCCAAGGCCGCAAAGCAGCCCGCACAGGCGCTGACCATGCACGCCTACCTGAGCACCGCCTACGCCAATCTGGGGCAGTTCGACCGGGCCCTGCAGCTTCTGGACGCCTGCCCCGCCGTACAGCCCGCCGACCGCCCCCGGGCCGAGGCGCTGCTGCTGGGCAACCGCTGCCTGATCCTGTTCCAGCAGGGCAAGACCAAACAGGCGCTGGATTGCCTGACCCGGCTGGAGAGCCGCATCAAGGCCGATCGGGCGCTGGGTGAGGATGTGGAGCTGAGCGCCCGCCTGCTGCGCGCCCGCGCCGACGCCCTCAAGGGCTGGGCCGGCGATCTGGAGCGGATGCGCCGCGTCGCGGCCGGTGCACAGCCTCCCTTTTACGCCGCCGCAAATCAGGAGCTTCTGGGCCGGATGCTTCTGGCCGCCGGCAAGCCCGACGAGGCCCGCGCCGCCCTCGAACGAGCCGCCGCCTTCGGCGACACCATCTGGGCAGGCCGCGAGGCCGCCCGCCTGCTGCGCGACATGGCGCAGGGCGAGGGCTGACCCCCGCTTTTCCCCGATTTTCCGCACACGGGTGCGGCCAAACACGGCGCGCGCTGC
>JBGVKB010000002.1:0-4343 GCA_045118955.1 Oscillospiraceae bacterium
CCGCCCCGGCTTGTGTTGCCTGAACTTCCCCCTTGTGCTATAATAATACGGTTAAAATGGCGTACCATACGAAAACGCCGAACCAACCAAAAACACCGAACCGCCGCGGGGCCGCCGCGCCCCGGCGGGCATCCCGAAAGGAGCGTGAGCCATATGCGCGTGTTGGGCATCGACCCGGGCTATGCCATCGTGGGCTGGGGCGTGCTGGATCACATGGGCAACCGGTTCACCCCGGTGGGCTATGGGGCGGTCACCACCCCCGCGGGCGTGCCGCTGGAGCAGCGTCTCGCGCAGGTCTACGAGGGCGTGTGTCAGGTCATGGACACCTACAAGCCCGAGGCCCTCTCCATCGAAAAGCTGTTCTACCAGCACAACCAGACCACCGTCATCGGGGTGGCCGAGGCCCGCGGGGTCATTCTGCTGGCCGCCGCCCAGAGGGGCATCCCCATCACCGAGTACACCCCCATGCAGGTCAAGCAGTCGGTCAGCGGCTACGGCATGGCCCAGAAAAAGCAGGTGCAGGAGATGGTGCGCATCCTGCTGCATCTGGACAAGGTGCCCAAGCCCGACGACACCGCCGATGCCCTCGCCATGGCCATCACCCACTGCCATTGCAGCCGCAGCGCCCTCAGCCGCCTGCCGCTGCGCCGTTAAAAGGAGCCAACCATGATCTACAGTCTCACCGGCAAGATCCTGAAAAAATCCATCGACTGGGTGGTCATCTCCTGCGCGGGGGTGGGCTACCGGGTGCAGACCCCCGCCAGCGTGGCCGGCGCGCTGCCCGGCGTGGGGCGGGAGGGCACCCTCTACACCGTGATGAACGTCACCGAAAATGACGTAAGCCTGTTCGGTTTTGCCACCGAGGAGCAGCAGACCTGCTTTGAGATGCTCACCGGGGTGTCCGGCGTCGGCCCGAAGGTGGGTCTCGCCATCCTGAGCGTGCTCACCCCCGACCGGGTGGCCCTCGCCATCTCCTCCGGCGACCACAAGGCGCTCACCGCCGCCAACGGCGTCGGCCCCAAGCTGGCGCAGCGCATCACGCTGGAGCTGAAGGACAAGGTGGGCAAGGGTCTGGTGGAGGGCGTGCAGCTCAGCGACGTGACCGCCGCCGCCGTGGCGGGCGCCGCGCCGCAGGCCATCGCCGCGCTGGTCAGTCTGGGCTACAGCCAGAGCGAGGCCGCCGCGGTCATCGCCCGGCTGGACACCAGCCTGCCGGTGGAGGAACTGATCAAACTGGCCCTGCGCAGCATGGCAGGGGGGAGGTAACCCGTGAACGATTACGATATGGGCGGGCGGCTGGTCGCCCCCGGCGAGCTGCCCCAGGACAGCGTGGAGGAGAACAGCCTGCGCCCCAAAACGCTGGAGGACTATGTGGGTCAGGAGCGGGTCAAGGAGAACCTGCGGGTCTATCTGGAAGCGGCGAAGCTCCGCGGCGAGCCGATGGATCACGTCCTGCTGTACGGGCCTCCGGGTCTGGGCAAGACCACGCTGGCGGGCATCGTGGCCCAGGAGATGGAGGTGCAGATTCGCATCACCAGCGGCCCCGCCATCGAGAAGCCCGGCGATCTGGCCGCCCTGCTCACCAACCTGCAGGAGGGGGACGTGCTGTTCATCGACGAGATCCACCGCCTGTCCCGTCAGGTGGAGGAGGTGCTCTACCCGGCGCTGGAGGACTTCGCGCTGGACATCATGATCGGCAAGGGGCCGGCGGCGCAGAGCATCCGCATCAACCTGCCCCGCTTCACCCTGATCGGCGCCACCACCCGCGCCGGTCAGCTCACCGGCCCCCTGCGGGACCGCTTCGGGGTGCTGCTCAAGCTGGAGCTGTACAGCCCCGACGAGCTGGCCCGCATCATCCGCCGCTCGGCGGGCATTCTGGGGCAGCCCTGCACCCCGGAGGGCGCGCTGGAGCTGGCGCGCTGCAGCCGCGGCACCCCCCGCGTGGCCAACCGGCTGCTCAAGCGGGTGCGGGACTTCGCGGTGGTGCTGGGGGACGGCAACATCGATGAGGCCGCGGCTAAGCTGGCGCTCAAGCGCATGGACATCGACCGGCTGGGTCTGGACGAGCTGGACCGCAGCCTGCTGCGGGCAGTGATCGAGCTGTACGGCGGCGGCCCGGTGGGTCTGGACACGCTGGCGGCGGCGCTGGGCGAGGAGGCGGTGACGCTGGAGGATGTGTGCGAGCCGTATCTGATGCAGATGGGCTTTTTGACCCGCACCCCCCGGGGCCGCTGCGTCACTCAGCTGGCGTACCGGCATCTGGGCATGACCCCGCCCGAGGAGCCGAAAAAGCCCGGCGGCTGCGACGGGCAGATGAGCCTGTTCGACTGAGGCCGGCACCAAAATCTCGCTGTTTATTCACAGTTTATCTCTGGAATCCGGCTGTGGATACGCATATAATTTGTAAGCAGCGGCCCGCGCCTTGCGGGCACGCAACACAACAATGAGCGCACAGACCCGTGCGCCCCTGACCGGCGGTAGAAATTTGCCGCAATGGAGGACATATTTATGGGCAAACTGTTTGGTACTGACGGCGTCCGCGGCGTGGCGGGCGAGGATCTGAGCTGCGAGCTGGCGATGAAGATCGGCCGCGGCGCGGCGGCGGTGCTCACCGCGAACACCGGCCACAAGCCCCGCATCCTGATCGGCAAGGACACCCGCATCTCCGGCGATATGCTGGAGTGCGCGCTGGCCGCCGGCCTGTGCAGCGTGGGCGCGGACGTGGAGCTGCTGGGCGTGGTGCCCACCCCCGCCGTGGCTTATCTGGTGGGCAAGTACGGCGCGGACGCCGGTGTGGTCATCTCCGCCAGCCACAACCCCATGGAATTCAACGGCATCAAGATCTTCTCCGGCGACGGCTACAAGCTGCCCGACCAGGTGGAGCATCAGATCGAGGCCTATGTGCTGGGTGAGAAGGAGCTGGTGCTGCGCACCGGCGGCGAGGTGGGCCGCGTGACCCGCCGTGAGGACGCGGTGGCCGACTATGTGGACTATCTGGCCGAGCACATCGGCGCCGACCTGACCGGCCTGAACATCGCCATCGACTGCGCCAACGGCGCGTCCGCGGTGGTGGCTCCGCTGCTGTTCCCCCGTCTGGGCGCGAAGTGCACCTTCCTGGGCGCGGAGCCGGACGGCTGCAACATCAACGCCGGCTGCGGCAGCACCCATCTGGATAAGCTGGCGGCCTTCGTGAAGGAGGGCGGCTACGACTGCGGCATCGCCTTCGACGGCGACGCCGACCGCTGCCTTGCCTGCGACGAGAAGGGCGCGGAGATCGACGGCGACAAGATCATCGCCCTGCTGGCCTGCGACATGAAGGCCCGTGGCCGTCTGGACGGCAACACCGCGGTGGTGACGGTCATGTCCAACCTGGGCTTCATGCAGTATATGCAGCGCCAGGGCATCGAGACCGCCCGCACCGCCGTGGGCGACCGGTACGTTCTGGAGGAGATGCGGGCGCAGGGCTACGCGCTGGGCGGCGAGCAGTCCGGCCACGTCATCCTGCTGCACCACTCCACCACCGGCGACGGCGAGCTGACCGCCGGCAAGCTGCTGAAGCTGCTGGCCGCCAGCAAGTGCCCCATGAGCGAGCTGAACGGCGTGTACGAGAAGTTCCCGCAGGTGATGATCAATCTGGTGGCCAACGCCCAGCAGAAGGCCGCCTACCGGGACGACGAGTACATCGCCGGCTTCATCGAGAGCCAGCAGCAGAACCTGATGGGCATGGGCCGCGTGCTGGTGCGTATGTCCGGCACCGAGCCGAAGATCCGCGTGATGGTGGAGGGCAAGGATCTGGCCGCCATCGAAGCCAGCGCCCAGCGCATCGCGGACATGATCACCAAGCGGGTGCTGAGCTGAGACGTTGGCACCGAAAAACGACGATTTTATGGGACGAAACGCCCGGTCACTGCGCAAGCACATGACGGACATGGAGCGGAGGCTGTGGTACGGCTTTCTCAGGGGGCTGCCGGTGACGGTGAACCGCCAGAAGATCATCGGAAGCTACATCGTGGATTTTTATTGTGCGTCAGCCGGGCTGGTCATTGAGCTGGACGGCGGGCAGCACTACAGCGATGAAGGGCTTGAAGCCGACCGCCTGCGGGACGAAGCGCTCCGCAGCCGCGGCCTGACCGTACTGCGGTACACCGACCGGGAGGTAGGCACGGAGTTTCAGGCGGTCTGCGAGGACATCCTGCGGCACCTCGAAGCCGGCCGGCGGCGAGGGGGATGAGGGTGAGCCTCTCCCCACAGCGTTTGCCGTCCCGTCCCTCATCAGTCCTCACGTTGTTCGGACAGCGCTCGACTTGCGGTGCCCAAAATCTGCTGCGCGCGTTCGCTTGCTT
>JBGVKB010000003.1:0-4265 GCA_045118955.1 Oscillospiraceae bacterium
CGCTCCCGGGAGGTCATCCGCATGGAGGGCATCGTCAAGCGGTATTTTGAGGGGCGGCCAAACGAGCTGGAGATCCTGCACGGCATCGACCTGACCGTGAAGCAGGGGGACTTTGTGGCCATCGTGGGCGAGTCCGGCTCGGGCAAGTCCACCCTGATGAACCTCATCGGCGCGCTGGATCGCCCCAGCGCCGGGCGGTACCGGCTGGACGGGATGGATCTTCAGGGGCAGCCCGACCGGGTGATGAGCGAGGTGCGGAACAAAAAGATCGGCTTCGTGTTCCAGACCTTCAACCTGATCGGACGCACCAACGCCCTGAAAAACGTGGAGCTGCCCATGCTGTACGCCCATGTGCCCCAAAAGGAGCGCACCCGCCGCGCCATGGAGCTGCTGACCATGGTGGGCATGGCCGACCGCGCCAGACACCTGCCCAGCGAGCTGTCCGGCGGACAGAAGCAGCGGGTGGCCATCGCCCGCGCCATGGCCAACGACCCGGCCATCCTGCTGGCGGATGAGCCGACCGGCGCGCTGGATTCCGCCACCAGCCGCACCGTGATGGACATCTTCCACGACCTGAACCAAAACCACGGCAAGACCATCCTGCTCATCACCCACAGTCAGACGCTGGCGGAGGAGTGCCCCCGCATCCTCACCCTGCTGGACGGGGACATCGTGGACGAGCGCAGGGGACGGGAGGTGCGCCATGTTTGAGAACGTTCGCCTTGCGCTGGGCAGCCTGCGCGCCAACAAGATGCGCGCCCTGCTGACCATGCTGGGCATCATCATTGGCATCGGCTCGGTGATCGCCATCATGACGGTGGGCGAGAGCCTGACCGGCAGCCTGAACGACAGTATGTCCGGGCTGGGCGCCAGCAACCTGACCGTTGCCCTGACCCAAAAGAGCAGCGAGGATGAGAGCAGCGGTGCGCGGGTGCGGATGTTCGCCCCCAGCGCCCCGGACGCAGAGGACCGGATGACCGACGAGATGATCGCCGAGTACCGTGCGGCCTTCGGGGAGATGGTGGGCGCCATCAAGCTGACCGAGAGCATGGGCAGCGGCACGGCACAGAGCGCGGAGGGCAGCGCCGCGGTCACCGCCACCGGCGTGAACGGGGAGTACTTCCTCACCGGGGAGCCGGAGCTTCTGTACGGCCGCGCCCCCGCCGACAGCGACGGTGCGCGCAAGGTGGCACTGGTGAGCGACCGATTCGTGGAGGACGTGTTCGGCGGCGGGGTGCGGGCGGTGAACGCGGTGGGTCAGTCCTTTCAGCTTGAGCTGAACGGCAGTCTGTCCACCTGGTACATTCTGGGCGTATACCGCTACGACGAGGAGCAGGACGGCACGGTCAGCCTGACCGCCGCCAGCGACGAGACGGTCACCGCCTTGTACGTCCCGCTGGCCGCCGCCAAGGCGGTGACCGGCGCGGACGCGGGCTACCAGAGTTTCACGGTGGTGGGCGGCACAGTGGCCGACCAGGAGCAGTTCATCCGCGAGACCGAACGGTTCTACGCGAGCTATTACACCCGCAACCCCAGCTACACAGTGGAGACCTCCAGCCTGTCCAGCCTGCTGGAGACCATGACCGAGATGCTGGGTACGGTACAGCTCGCCATCAGCGCGGTGGCGGCCATCAGTCTGCTGGTGGGCGGCATCGGCGTGATGAACATCATGCTGGTGAGCATCACCGAGCGCACCCGGGAGATCGGCATCCGCAAGGCGCTGGGCGCGCCGGGCAGCGCCATCCGTCTGCAGTTTATCGTGGAGGCGGTGGTCATCTGTCTGGTCGGCGGTCTGCTGGGCGTGGCGGTGGGCGTGGGGCTTGGCGCTGTGGCCGCCGACCTGATGGGCTTTCCCGCCCGGGCCAGCGCCGGTTCCATCCTGCTGGCGGTGGGCTTTTCCATGGGCATCGGGCTGTTCTTCGGCTACTATCCCGCCAACAAGGCCGCGAAGCTGGACCCCATCGAGGCGCTGCGCTACGAGTGAGCGCCCCGGAACACATAAAAAGGCTCTCCCGGCATGGGGAGAGCCTTTTTCGTCTTTTTTGCTGATTTTTGGTTGCGCGAGCGCTTAAAAACTGGTATATTTACAATAGAACGACACGGATACAACGGAGGTGGCCCCCATGAACGACTGCGCCAAGAGACGCTTTCTGCGCCCGCTCAATGTTCCGCTCAACCGGCTGACCGAGATGCACGCCTCTCCGTCGCAGACCTGCCCTGCCTGCGGCCGGCAGTCCCGTTTCATCCACACCCATGTGAACACCCTCCACAACGACTCGTATTTTTACCTGCGCTGTGCCGCCTGCCACCGCGCGGTGCGTCTGCCTGAGGACTGCGTGGCCGCCATCCACACCATCGACGACTACGAGTTTTTGTGGGCGGCCATGGACGCGGTGCCCTCCTCCAAGCCTGACCGGCATCTGCACCAGTACATCCGCTGGTACAACGCCGAGCTGAGCCGCCGCTCGCTGGGGCTGGCGGTGGTGCTGTTCTTCCTGCTCACCGGCACCGGGGTGCCCTTCTTCTATGTGCGCCGGTACTGGATGGGCGCAGCCTGTCTCGGGGTCACCGCCGGGCTGATCGCCCTGTCGGTGCTGCTGGAGATGAACATCCTGCTGATCGGGGCCATCGCAGGCTCCGGGCTGCTGGGAGTGGGAGCCGCCCTCTTTGCCGCCACCTGCCAGATGACCGATGGGCACGGGCGGCTGCTGGTGCCCCGCGTGCGGGAGCTGGAGATCTGGTTCGACCGCAAATAACCTTTTCGCCTAAAAACAAAGCACACCCCCGCCGCGGAGCGACCTGCGGCGGGGGTGTTTCATTTGTTATGGAAGTCCGTTTACACCAGACTCAGGGCAGCCTCGTCCGCCACCACCACCGCGTCCGGGTGGAGCTGCAGAATGGAGGCGGGCACCTCAGGGGTGATGGGGCCGAAGAAAGCCTTCTTCACGATGGCGGCCTTGTCCACACCGCTGGCCACCAGAATCACCTTGCGGGCGGCCATAATGGTGCCGATGCCCATGGTGATGGCCTTGCGGGGCACGTCCTCTCTGCTGGCGAAGAAGCGCTTGTTGGCCTCGATGGTCTCCTCGGCCAGATCCACGATGTGGGTGCCCTTGGGGAACTCATCACACGGCTCGTTAAAGCCGATGTGCCCGTCGTGGCCGATGCCCAGAAGCTGCAGGTCGATGCCGCCCATCTGCTCGATCAGCGCGTCGTAGCGGGCGCACTCGGTGGTCATGTTGCTGGCCATGCCGTTGGGCAGGTTGGTGGCGCCCGCGGGCAGGTTCAGATGGTCAAACAGGTTGGAGTGCATGAAGTAGTAGTAGCTCTGGTCGCTGCACTTGGGCAGGCCCAGATACTCGTCCAGATTGACGGTGCGCACCGCAGAGAAGTCCAGATCGCCCTTGGCATTCCACTCAATGAGCTTTTTGTAGATGCCCAGCGGGCTGGAGCCGGTGGCAAGACCCAGTACGCAGTCGGGCTTCAGGATGACCTGTGCCGAGATGAGGTTGGCGGCCTTGCGGCTCATATCCGCGTAGTCCGCGGCGCGAAGGATCTTCAGCATGGGGTGCGACCTCCTTGTTTGTCGTGTTGTGTGCGGAGCATCAGCCCTCGGCGAGGATCTCACCGATGAGCTGATCCACCATGATGAGCATACGGGGCAGGTGGAAGGGGCCTTTGAAGGTGCTGCCCTTGGTGCTAGGCATGGTGGGCTTGCCGTCCCGGCGCAGGTAGCCGTACCACTCGCCGTACTCCCGGTCGGAGAAATGCTCCTTGCAGTAGTCCAGCGTCAGGCGGAACCAATCCAGATACTTCTCGTCCTGAGTGTCCCGGTACAGCATCATGCTGGCAATGAGGATCTCGTTGTGGGGCCACCACAGCTTCATGTCATGCTCGTAAGCCTCGGGGGGCAGACCCAGACAGTCGATGAAGTACAGCAGGCCGCCGTACTCCTTGTCCCAGCCGGCCTCGATGGCCCAGTCGAAGATCTGGGCGGCCTTGCCCACCAGCTCGGTGTCGCCGGTGCGCTTGGCGTGCTCCAGCAGGAACCACGCGCCCTCGATGTCGTGGCCCGGGTTGACGGTGCGTCCCTCGGTGTAGTGCAGACGGGGGGTGCCGTCCACGGCCACGTTCTCCAGCAGGCATTTCAGCTCAGGCTTGACGTGGTAGCGGAAGATCTCATCCACACACTGGGCGGCGCGCTCCTCGTACTCGGCCTTGTTGGCGGGGTCCACCCGCATCAGCACGCCCAGCACGTTCAGAAT
>JBGVKB010000004.1:0-17434 GCA_045118955.1 Oscillospiraceae bacterium
GGGCTTGGCCTCGGGCAGCATGCACTTGGGGATGTTCAGCTCAGCTAGGATCGCGTCGTCCCACTCCAGAGTGTTGATGTTGAACAGCATGGTGCGGGAGGCGTTGGAGTAGTCGGTGACATGAGCCTGACCGCCGGTCAGCTTCCAGATCAGCCAGGTCTCCACGGTGCCGAACAGCAGCTCACCCTTCTCAGCGCGCTCACGGGCGCCGGGGACGTTCTCCAGGATCCAGCGCAGCTTGGTGCCGGAGAAGTAGGCGTCGATGACCAGACCGGTCTTGGAGCGGAAGGTGTCGGTCAGACCCTTGTCCTTCAGGCTGTCGCAGTACTCGCTGGTACGGCGGCACTGCCAGACGATGGCGTGATAGATCGGCTCGCCGGTGTTCTTGTCCCAGACGATGGTGGTCTCGCGCTGGTTGGTGATGCCGATGGCGGCGATGTCGGCGGCGGTGGCGCCCACGTTGGCCATGGCCTTCTGCGCGACCTCCAGCTGAGTGGTCCAGATCTCGATGGCGTCATGCTCGACCCAGCCCGGCTTGGGGAAGTACTGGGTGAACTCCTTCTGAGCCACACTGCACATCTCGCCCTTCTCGTTGAACAGGATGCAGCGGTTGGAAGTGGTGCCGGCGTCCAGCGCCATTACATATTTTGCCATGAATCGTGTTCCTCCTTCATTTCTAAAATAAAGCGAATGCAGACCGTTCGTCCCTGCACTGCAACCGATCTTTGCCGCAAAAAGGCGCACAAAGACCTTCTACTGGTTTAAGTGTAACAGCAAAAAGGACAAAAGTCATTGGACAGAGTAAAAATCCTGTAAAATAAGCACATAAAATTTGAGAAAAGAGAAAATATTGTGTGGGAAATGCATAAAAAGAGAAAAATCAATACGGGATCCGAATCAGACCCCGTATGATGCTTGTACTCTATGGATATGGTCAGGCCGGCCGGTTTATTCCGCCCGGGGCGGTTTGGTGCCGTCCAGCCCCAGTGTCTGCAGCAAAAAGCGTATCCGACCGAGGGTCTGCGCCTCGTTCAGCTCGCCGCGGCCGGTCAGAAAGCCGCTGACCTGCCCCACCAGCGCCTGCGTGCCGAACGCCACCGCGAAGCTCTGGTTCTCGCTCAGACTGCCGGCGGCGTCGGGGAACAGCAGCTCCGCCACGCGGGGGCGCGCCAGCTCCTCGCAGAAGCTCTGCAGCGCGGCCGGCTCGGAAAAGTTCAGCACCCGGCGGTAGAAGCCGCGATCCTCGTTCAGAAGCCGCAGCGCGCACATCACCCAGTCCTCAAAGCACAGGTCGGCGCGGCTCTGCAGGGGCAGCACCAGCTGCTGGGTGCAGATCCATGCCAGCACGTCCCGAATGTCCTGAAAATGGTAGTAGAAGCTCTGGCGCTTCATCTGGGTTCGGTCCATCAGATCCTGCACGGTGATCTTGCGCAGGGGGCGCTCCTGCATGAGCTGGCGCAGGGCGGCGGCAATGCGCTGTTTGGTGTCCAGCTTGGTGTCCAGTTTGTTCTCGCGGCACATGGGCGTTGCGCTCCTCTTCTCACATATTCCAGACGTCCCGGTTGGTGGTGGAGATGGCCAGTGCGCCGGCACCCAGCGCGGCCATCACGTCCTCCTTGTCGGCGATCAGGCCGCCGGCCAGCACGGGGGTGTGGGCGTTTTCACAGATCTTGCGGATGGTCTTGGGCATGACGCCGGGCAGCACCTCGATGAAATCGGGGTGGTAGCTCTCCAGCTTGCCGATGCCGGACAGCGCCATGGAGTCGATGAGAAACACCCGCATGACGGTGTACATCTGCAGCTCCCGGGCGCGGCGGATGAAGTTGGGTCGGGTGGACAGAATGCCGTCCGCGCCGGTGGCGGTCTTGAGGAAGTCCACCGCGATCTCCTTGGAGGAGGTCAGGCCGCCGATCAGGTCGGCGTGGACCATGGCGATCTTGCCCGCCGCCTTGACCCGGGCCACGATGTCGGGGATGGACATGATGTCGCCGAACAGCAGGAACACCACCTGAATGTTCTCGGTGGTGAGGCACTGGGCCAGACCGTCCATATCCTTGACGGCGGCGATGACCGGCGATGCGGTCACGGCATCATAAAAACGCTGTTCCAAAGCAGATCCCTCCCTGCTGTACGCCAAAAAGGCACAAAAAAAGGGCAGCAAAGCAAACAGCAGTCGCCTGCTGTGTTCGCTCGCATGCCCATCTCAAAATCTCATAAAGCTTGCAGTTGTTCAATTGTGCGCGGGTGCGGGCAGGCTGTGTTCCAAACCTATAATGCATCAGCGAAATCTAATCTATCAGATTTGCGACAAAAATTCAACCGCCGACAAAGAAACAAACAAAAAATCTCCAAAAGGCACAGAGGAAGGCTCTGTCTTTTGGAGATTTTGTCAAAATGACGGTTTTGTTTGCACAAAAGTGTGCGCAAACCTGAAGAAAATGGCGCAGACAGGATAAATGTGCAGGAAGCGCGGACGTTTACATACGGGCCAGCAGGGTGGTCAGCTCAGCCATGGTCTTGCCGCCGGGGAAGGTGCGCGTGCCGTTCAGGATGGTGAGGGGCACCCGCTGGATGGCGTGCTTCTGCACCAGTGCCGGGTAAAGGTTGGCATCCACCATGTGGGTGGTCACCAGCGGGTTTTCCAGCGCGACGCGCTGCGCGTGCATGACAAGCTGGGCGCAGTGCTGGCAGCCCAGCGACACGCACACCTGAATGGTCAGCGGCTGCCGAATGGCGGCGATGTCCCGCAGGGTGGGACGGTCCAGCGGCTTGGCGGCGCCGCCTGCGTTCAGGAGGGCGGCGGCAAAGCCGGTGATCTCCTTGCCGCCCGGGATGCCGTGGAACACCGCGCGGGTGAAGTCCTCCCCCGCGAATACGCCGGTGGCCGGCAGCAGTCCGGCGTCCAGCAGGACGTCCAGCACGGGGTCCTCGCCCGGTGCCAGAAAGCGGCAGGAGAGCAGCGGCGAGAGCGCGGTGAGGTGGTTCAGGAACGCGGCCATCCCGGCGCTCTTTTCATCCTGTCCCAGCAGGCAGACCAGCCCCACCGGGCCGGTGAGCTTTTGAAGAAGCTGACCGAGCTGAGCTTCCAGCTCGGCGGCGATGAGGGGGCTTTTGGCGGGGTAGGCGGTGGCTTCGATGGGCATGATGGGCCTCCTTATTCATATGGATCAGAGCAGACCCACCAGATCCAGACTGGGGGTCAGGGTCTCCTCGCCGGGCTGCCAGTTGGCCGGGCATACCTGATCGCCATGCTCGGCCACAAAGCGGGCGGCCTGCAGCTTGCGCAGCAGCTCGGCGGCGCTGCGGCCGATGCCCAGATCGTGGACCTCATACAGAGCCACGCGGCCCTCGGGATCCAGCACGAAGGTGGCCCGCAGGGTCTGGCCCTCCTCCTCCAAAAGCACGCCGAACTGACGGGCCAGCACGCCGGCTGGGTCGGCCAGCATGGGGTATTGAATGGCGCGGATGGTCTCGGAGGCGTCCGCCCATGCCTTGTGGACGTAATGGCTGTCCATACTGACCGAGAAGATCTCGCAATCCTCGGCGGCGAAGCGGTCGTACTGCTCGCTGAGATCCTTCAGCTCGGTGGGGCAGACAAAGGTGAAGTCGGCGGGGTAAAAGAACAGCACCGACCAGTGCCCCAGCAGATCCTCGTGGGTATAAAGGCGGCTGTCGCCCTGCCGGTAGCCATAGACGGAAAAGGGTTCCAGAGGCTTGCGGATGAGGTGGGTCATATCGGTCGCTCCTTTCGGCAAAAAGTGGAGTTGACTTCTTTAAGAATTATTCTTATTATTATTATAACCACCGCGGCAACGCCGCGCAAGGTACAGGGGCGGAAAAAATAAGGAAGAAGGGAACGCCCGGGGCAAAAAAGATAGATTGTCAAAACAAAATGGCTGTGTACTTGCATTTTGCAGCGATGCCCCATATAATTTTTATTAAGAAGCGATCCGTTCGATCCGCAGCAGACCATGAGAAGGACGCCGCCGGCCGGCAGATCTTTTGCCGTGCCGGTAAGATAGTGACGAAAACGGAGGAACGAGCATATGGCAAAAGAGACCAAAGGCGGGCTGGGCCTGACCAACATGAACGGCATGAGCGCGGACGATGACCGCACCTGTGCCCTGACCGACATGAACTGCCTGGAGGGCCAGCCGGAGCAGGTGCACAGCCTGACCGATATGAACGCCCAGTCCGGCGACGACAGCACCACCTGCGCTCTGACCGACATGAACTGCCAGGGCGAGTAACACCGAGTGAAACCAGAACAGGGGCGGCCCCGCGGGGCCCCCCCTGTTTTTTGCTGTGAGTTTGTGATCGGCGAAAGATGATGTGGAGAGAAAAGAGTGGTTTTTCCGGGCTTCACCGGCCCTCCTGTGATGCACTCACTTCTTTTTGCTGTTCAAGGTCTTGGCCAGCATGAAACCGCCGCTGACCAAAAAACCAACGCCAAAGCCGGTCTTGGTCACAATGGAATTCGCGTAATCCGTATTCCAGTTCCAGAAGTACCAGCTGTCGCCCTCGCTCAGAAGGACAGAGACAGAGGGGAAGAAAAGGATCACGCCGATGATGAGAAAAGCAGCTGCGATGTAGAAAGAAAACGAGTTGTTCTTTTGGTCTTCCAGCGTCTTTCCGTACCGGGTCTTTTGGCCGCAGTGGGGGCAGACTGCAGCGGTATCGCTGATCTCCTTCCCGCAGGTGTTGCAATGGATCAGAGCCATAATTAAGATTCCTCCTTATCCTTTTCCGAATACCAGATCGCAAAGAATGCTGTAAGCATGATCCACGTTGTTTACGATCACCGTGTAGGTCGTCTCCGAAGTAGAGATGAGCAGCATATCATCGGTGCTCTTCATAACATGAATGTCATTGATCTTCTGAATCGGGAGCTGAAATGCCTGACCGCTGACCGGAACGGCATCAATGTGGTCATCATAAATGACGAGTTTGGATTTGTTGGTGTAATCATTGGGGAGTCGCCCCAAGATCAGAGCGCCGAAACCAAACGTGAAAACCATAAGCAGTCCGAGCGTGGCATACAGAGAACGAGGCGCGATCGTGAGAAGCAGCAGGCTGAGTCCGCCAAGTCCGATTAGGATGTAGGCACAGGCGGTCAGGGAGCGCTTTCGCCTAGCTGTCATTCCGTGGGATTCAAACAGTGGTTCGATCATAGAAATCACCTCCTTTCTAACGAGGATTGATACTAATTTATTAGTATGGAATATATTATATATACAAATTTATAGTAAAACAAGAGGGTTTAAGTAATTTTATAGTAAAACGAAAGCGTAAGGAAACAAAAAGAGGGGTGTTCGGGTTATGAATCGGCTCCGGGAACTTCGGGAGGAACGTGAATTGCGTCAGACGGATGTGGCGCAAGCAACGGGAATCGACCAGAAAACGCTTTCGAATTACGAAACCGGAAAAACTCGTCCGGACAGCGATGCACTGATCCGTCTTGCGGATTTTTTTGAAGTGAGCATCGATTATCTGGTTGGGCGCTCAGGCCCGGAAGAAGAGCGTTCGGAAGAGATCGAGAAACGGATCAATCACGTTCAAAAGCAGCTGAATGAGATTCGCGCCCTCCTGAGAAAATAAAAAACCATGGCCGCCATCCGGTAGGATGGCGGCCATGGTTTTTTCGCTCAATAGGCCGGGTACGCCCCCGGCAGGATGTCCGGCAGCACGGTCAGGCCGGGGCGGCGGTTTTTCTGCGCCTCGCACAAAAACAGCCAGGGGGCCTCCCCTGCCGCCTGCTTCACAAAGGCCAGACGCTTCGGCTCCAGCCGGGCGGCGGTGAGGGCGGTCAGCACCCGGGCGAGCTGGTCGGGGCGGTGGCACACCGCGAAACGGCCCCCGTCCCGCAGCAGGCGGGCGGCACAGGCGGCGGTCTCCTCAAAGGTGCAGGTCTGCTCATGGCGGGCGGCGGCGCGGGCGCGGTCGGGGCTGACCAGCCCCCCGGTGAAGTAGGGCGGGTTGCAGGCCACAAGGTGGTACTGCCCTGCCTGCGGGGAGGCGAAGTCCCGCAGGTCGCCCTGAACCGCCGTGATGTGGGCGGCGGCCTCGGGCTGCTCGGCCAGCGCGGCGGCCAGCAGACCGTGGGCCTCGCCGTTCAGCTCCAGCGCGGCGCAGGGGCCGCGGTGACCCCCGTCGTGCCAGCGCAGCGCCACGATACCGCAGCCGCTGCACAGGTCAAAGGCCAGCTCGGCGCGGCGGGGGCGGCAGAAGTCCGCCAGCAGCAGCCCGTCGGTGCCGAAGCGGTGGGCGGCCGACAGGTGTATCACGGTGCCGTGGGTCAGGGTCTCGCGGGTGGAATCGGACATGGGGACGGCCTCCTCTGGATCATAAAAAACAAAAGCGGCGAACCCCAAAGGGTCCGCCGCGATCGTTGCATAAAGCATTCACCGCATTTAAGCGGCCATCAGCATCTTACTGCTCGATGGCGCCCATGGGGCAAGCGCCGGCGCAGGTGCCGCAATCGACGCAAGCGTCAGCGTTGATCTCGTACTTGCCGTCGCCCTCAGCGATGGCGCCCACAGGGCAGGAACCGGCGCAAGCGCCGCAGGAAACACAAGCGTCAGAAATCTTGTAAGCCATAGTAGTACTCCTTTTTCTCCGTGCTGATAAGTAATGTTATGGACGGGGAGCCCGCACCCGGCACGGAAGGTACGGCCCTTGTTTGAGGGGTCACTACCCTCTCTTTGCCTTATTGTACCATAAAATAAAAAAAAGGCAAGCCCGTTTGCCTGCCGACATATGGAAAATTAAGTCAGCATCGGCTAACAACACAGCGACAGAACGTAGGTTTTTGTTACCTATTGCTAACTGCTCTTTAACAGGGTGAATTGTCGTGGGGCACCCGCCGCCCGCGCAGACAAAAAAACGCCCCCTGCTTGCGGTACAGGGGGCGTTTCCTCTTTGGGGTATCGCTTTGGTGTGAGGAGGAATCATGTACAAAGTCGGGCGGTTGCGGCTCCGCCGCTCTGTGATTCATAGTATATCCCCCACTTGCGATGAAAGTTTTACGGGGATGTGAATAATTTGTAAAACCTGCGGGCCTTTTTTCAGCCCTCGGGCCGCAGCAGGGCGCACAGCGCCTCCACATCCGCGCCCTTGTCGGCGGTGAAGCGGTCGCCGCGCAGCATGGGGATAAAACCATCGGCGGTGCAGTAGGGCACGCTGCGGGGCAGGGCCAGCTCCACGTCAAGGCCGGTGAACACCACCGCGGTGTCGGTGGTCAGGTTGCGCATTCCCTTATCCAGCAGCACACCGCGCAGCACGCGGGCGGCGGTCTGGTTGTCGGCGATGGGGTTGGCGAAGGTGCTGCGGGCGCCGTTCTTGTCCTGCGTCCACTCAGGCTCCTCGGCGGTGCCGTAGATGGTGCCGCCGTAGCCCAGGCAGGTCACGCCCAGCACGCCGAACCAGCCCACCACCGCGAAGTCAAAGTGGGCGTGCAGGCCGCTCCACTCCAGCTCCACCGGGCCGACGACCTTCGCGTCGTGGCTGCGCGCCCAGGCCTCGGCCTTCTTGCGCAGCTTGTCCGCGCCCACCGACCGGTCGCTGCCGGCGGGGGTCAGATCGCGGCTGGTGCCCTGACTGATGTCCTTGGGTTCATAGAGACTCTTGATCCACTTATAAAAGAGGTAGGCGAAGATGGCCAGAAAAATGGAAGTGCCGGCGGCTTGGATCGCAGAAATCATGATGGTCGCTCCTGTCTGTTCGTTGTTGGTTCACGCGCCCGGTCAGCGGGCGCTCAGCTGCTCGTAGATGCCCTTCACGCTCACCTCGCCGGTGAACACGCACTGCTCCCCCCCGTCGGTGGCCACGGTCAGGCGGCCCTCCTCGTCCACCTGCACGCAGGTGCCGCTGCCCCCCTCAAAGGTGACGGTGCGGCCCAGGTTCACGCAGCAGGCGCGGTAGGCGTCGAGGAACGGCGCGAGGCCCTCCGCCTTCCAGCGGTCGGCCTCCGGCCCGGTCAGCCGGGCGGCGTAGCGGGCGGCCAGCCGGGCGGCGGTACCGTCGTCCACCGGCAGACCCTCCAGCGCGAGGCTGGTGCCGTGGGGCAGATCAAGGCGGTCAAAGTAGGCCCTGTCCTGCCGCAGGTTGGTGCCGATGCCGCACACCAGCCCCCGGGCGGTGCCCTCACAGAGGATGCCCACCAGCTTTTTGCCGTTCAGGATCAGGTCGTTGGGCCATTTTACCTGAAGATCCAGCGGGCCGAACTCCTCAAGGATGGCCTGCTGCACCGCCAGTGCGGCGAACAGCGGCAGGGTGGCCGGCTGGACAAACGGCCCGCTGACCACCGCCGACAGGAACAGTCCGTCCCCGGGGCTGTTGGTCCAGTCGCGGCCAAGGCGTCCCCGGCCGGCGGTCTGGTCGGTGGTCCACACCACGCCCGCGGGCAGCAGGCGGTCGATGTTTTGCTTGGCCCACAGGTTGGTGCTGTCGGTCTGGGGGAGCTGGATGAGCTGCATGGCGGTACCTCAGAATTTCAAGGGGTCAGGCTCCTCGCCGGTCAGATCGGGCAGGCGGTAGAGCTGTACATGGATGGGCTTGTCCTTTTCGAGGGTCAGCACCGCGAAGGTGCGGCCCCGGGCGTCCCGCGGTTCGCCCACGCTGCCGGGGTTTACGGCGGGGGGCCACTCATCATCGCCGGGGGCATAGGCCGCCCGGTGGGTGTGCCCGTACAGGGCCAGATCCGCCCCGCGGGCGGCGGCGGTGAGCTGAAGCTGCTCCGGCCCCAGCTTGACCCCGTGGTTGTGGCCGTGGGTGTAAAAGATCAGCTTGCCCTCAAAGGGGATCAGCCCCTCGGAGGGGAAGCTCTGCTGATAATCGCAGTTGCCCCGCACCGCGTAGACGCGCAGGTCGGGGAATTCCCCCTTGACCTGGTTCAGATCCCCCAGCCCGTCCCCGAGAAAGATCAGGGCGGCGGCGTCCGGCTCACAGGCAAGACAGCGGCGCAGGGCGGCCACATTGCGGTGGCTGTCCGACGCGACGATCACGCGGGTCATTCCTCCACCTCCCGGTTCAGCAGGCGGTAGATCTCCCCCTTGCCGAAGGGGCTTTTCGCCGCGGCGGCCTTGGCGGCGGAGGAGGCGCTCTGCCCCTCGTCCATCAAACGGCGGGCCAGGGCCACGGCGTCCTCAAGGGTCAGCTCCTCCCCCTCCTCGGGGGCGGCCCCGCCGCCGGCCATCACCAGCACGAACTCGCCCCGGGGGTCTTCGGCCTCATAGCGGGCCACAGCCCCGCCCAGCGTGGTCTTGAAGATCTCCTCATGCAGCTTGGTCAGCTCCCGGCACAGGGTGATGCTCCGGTCGGGGCCGAAGGCGGCGGTGAGGTCGGCGAGGGTCGCCCGCAGCTTGTGGGGCGCCTCATAGAAGATGATCGTGCGCTCCTCGTGCTTCAGGCTCTCCAGCCGGGCGGCGCGGAGCTTTTTGGGGATGGGCAGAAAGCCCTCGAACACAAAGCGCGCGGTGGGCTGGCCGCTCACCGCCAGCGCGGTGACGCAGGCGGACGCGCCCGGCACCGGCACCACCCGGATGCCCATGGCCAGCGCGTCGGTGACGATCTGCTCGCCCGGGTCGGAGATGGCGGGCATCCCCGCGTCGCTGCACAGCGCGCAGCTCTCCCCCGCCTGAATGCGGGCCAGAATTTGCCCGCCCCGCTGGGCGGCGTTGTGCTCAAAATAGCTCACCATGGGCTTTTTCAGCCCCAGATGGTTCAGCAGCCGCAGGGTGACGCGGGTGTCCTCGGCGGCCACAAAGTCGGCGAGGCCGAAGGTCGCCGCCACACGGGGCGGCATATCCTCCAGATTGCCGATGGGGGTGGCAACCACATACAGGGTACCGGGCATGGGCAGGGTCTCCTTTCGGGGGCGCGGGTGCGCCGCGCAAAATATCCGTATCTGTTATTATACCCCATAAATGGGACGCCTGCAATAAAAAGGCGGGGTCTTCCCTGTGGGAAAAACCCCGCCCAGCGCAGTGTTTTTAGTCCTCGTCCTCCTCGTTGGGGCGCTCGTCCGGCTCACGCTCCAGCAGCGCCAGATTGCCGTAGACCGCCCGCAGACGGTCGCGGGCCTCCATCAGGGCGAAGCCGTACAGGTTGTCGCCCAGCCAGAATTCCGGCTTCCCCCACACCACGATCAACTGGTCGTCCACGTCCACATACTGCCGGGGACGGCGGGGGCTGTCCGGGTCGATGCGGCCCGCGCCCAGCACCGGGTCGCCGTCCTGCACCGAAACCAGCACCGCGTCCCCGGTGTCCAGCAGCGCCTGACGCAGCTTCGCATCCTCCTGACAGGCGAGGAACACGCCGTAGGCCGCTGCGGAATAGAGCCGGCTTGCCCACTCCTTCGGGTCGTACTGCTCCAGCCGCAGCAGCGCCGGCAGCAGGTCGCCGGCTTCGCTCTCGCAGGTCAGCAGGCTCAGGATGGACTCGGCCTGCTCCCGGTCCAAAAAGGTCATCAGCTGCTGGAAGCGCAGGTAATCCGCCGTGCGGTCAAAGGTGACCTCGCCGTACTCCGGCTCCAGCTCAAACCGATGCCGGGCAAGGCGGCTCAGGATGTCGGGGACGCCCGACGCCGGGTCCTTCTCGTGAAAGACCGGCAGGAACTCCGGCTTCAGCCCCCGCTCCATGGCCGCCCGCAGACCGGGGCGGCTGTAGCGCATCGGCCAGTCGGGCAGATCCTCCGCGTCCATATCCTCCCACAGGGGCGGCGGCGGGAACAGCGCGTCGAACTCCTCCTGCTGCTCCGTCTCCAGCTCCTCGTACCAGTCCCAGAACGCACAGCGGTACGCCTCGCCGCCGCCCATGCGCCAGCCCATGGAATAGGGGTGGTAGTCGTAGCCGCTCAGCCACAGCGGGGCGAGAAGCTTTTCATACCGCAGCGCGCCGCTCCAGCGGGCAGGCTCAAGGGGCTGCCACACCGCCTTTTGGCGGGTGCGGCGCAGGGGCTTGTCCAGCGCCGCCCGCAGCGCCTCCCGGTCGGCGTCCGACTCCTCGTACCACAGCCGGGTGTTTTTGATCGCGGCCAACTGCCGGCGGCTCTCGGCGCCGATGGCCCTTGCCTGCTGCGGGTCCCGCAGCGCGTCGCGCAGCTCCTTCAGTCCGCAGTCCCGGTCGGTGTCGCGGAACACGCGCTCTACCTCCGGGATGGCCTTCTCCAGCTCCCCGGCCAGCTCGGTGTGATCCGCGGCCTTTAAGCCAAAGACCAGAAGCTCCCCGCCGAAAATGCGCTTCATCACCGACTGATATTCGTTCCAGAAGCCGACGATCTCCGGCTCACTGTAAAACTCAAACAGCTTCGGGGGGCGGTACTCCCGGCACATCACCATGCACCACAGGGGGCCGTCGCCCAGCAGGGGTTGCCCGGGCAGGGTCTCCTCGGCGCGGCTCCGCCTTGCCAGCCGCTCCCGCAGCAGCGCGCTCTGCTCCTGCCAGTCCGGGGTCTCGGTCGCCCGGATCAGCTCCTCAAGGCGGCAGATCTCCTCCCGGGCACACTGGTATTCCGCGTTCTCAGACAGGTCGCCCAGCTCCCGTGCGGCCGCCAGATCGGCCTGCGCCTGCCGCAGCGCCCCCCGGCGCAGCCCCTCGGCAAGCTGACCGGGGTCATCGGCCTCGGCCAGAAGGACGTAGCCGCCCCTGTTCAGCAGCATCGCGCGGAAGGCCTCGCCCTGTGCCCGGTCGTCGGCCTCCATCAGCCAGCTCCGGCCCTCTGCGAGCGCGAGCAGATAGATCGCCATGGTCGTTCTCCTCCTCTGTGACTTGTTTGTTTTATCGTAACAGACCCGCGGACGGGTGTACAGGCTCTCGCGGACGGGGCGCAAAACTCGGCCAGCAAAAAACAGGGGCCTCCCCCGAAGGAGAGGCCCCTGTGAGCCGGTGTGTTCAGCCCTGCTTCTCGCCCAGAGTGGCCTGCACCGCCACAAGCTGACGTCCGCGGCTGATCTGGATGTCGATCACATCGCCCACCGCATGGCCGGCGATCAGGTTGGTCAGGTCGCTGTTGGTCTCGATGAGCTGGTCGTCCACGCTGACGATGCGGTCGCCCGCCTGAATGCCCGCCTGCTCGGCCGGGCCGCCGGGGGTCACCTCTTTGACGTACACGCCGAGGCTGCTCACGCCGTACTGCATGGCGGTCTGGGTGTCGCTGATGGTCAGCACGGTCACGCCCAGCACCGGGCGGCCGGAGACAAAGCCCCGCTCGATCAGGTCGGTGGCCACCTGCTGGGCGGTGTTCACCGGGATGGCGAAGCCCAGACCCTCGGCGTAGTCGCCGGTGGACTTGGCGTTCACGATGCCGATCAGCTCGCCCGCCGCGTTGAACAGGCCGCCGCCGCTGTTGCCGGGGCTGACCGCCGCGTTGGTCTGGATGAGGGTCATGTTGTTGTCGCCCACCAGGATCTCACGGTTCAGCGCGCTGACGATGCCGTTGGTCACGGTGCCGCCCAGCTCGCCCAGGGGGTTGCCCACGGCCACCACGGTCTCGCCCACGGCCAGCGCGTCGCTGTCGCCCATGACGGCGGGGGTCAGGCCGTTGGCGTCGATCTTCACCACGGCGATGTCGCTCTGGGCGTCGGAGCCGATGATGGAGGCGGTGTGCTCGGTGCCGTCGTGGAGGGTGACCTTCACGTTGGTGGCGCCGCTGACCACGTGGGCGTTGGTGATGATGTAGCCGTCAGCGCTCATGATCACGCCGCTGCCCGCGCCGCTCTGCACATACTGCCCGCCAAACCAGGTGTTGGCGCTGGTCATCACCTCGGTGGTGATGACCACCACGCTGGGCGACACGATGCTGGCCACGTCGGTCAGGCCGAGGGCGGCGGTAGCGCTGCCGCTGCTCTGGGCGTCGGCGGGCAGGCGCTCCACCGTCTGGTAGACCACCCGGGTGCCGCCGCTGCCGGCCATCATCGCGCCCGCATAGCCGCCGGCAAAGCCGATGGCTGCCACCAGCACCAGACTCAGCGCCTTCATCAGCACCTTTTTGACGCCGCCCTGTTTCTTGGGGGCGGGGGCGGGCTCATCCCACGCGTACACGGGGGGCTGAGGCTGGCTGGGAGGCGGGGTGTAGCCGCCGCCGTTCTGGGGGGCGGTGTAGGGCTGGGGCGGGGTGTAGCCGCAGGCCGCGTCGGTGGAGTAGCTGGAGGTGTCGCCGGGGCGGGCGGCCGCGCCGCCGCTATTCAAATTGGAGTAATCGTATTCCCACTGATTGTCCATAATGACCGTCCTTTCTTCGAGAAGGCGGGCGGGGCCGTGCCGTCTGCCGGGCCATTCGAGGCCGCCGCGCCGTCTATGCTTATATGATAGCCGGGGATTGTGAAAAACCATGGATTCCCGGGTGAAAGATGTGTGAAGTTTGGCGAAGGCCGCCGTCCTTGACTTTGCGCCCCGGGCAGGGTAGATTGGTGATACACCCAGCAGTATACCACAAAACTCGCGCCGGCGGCGCAAAAAGCGGCTGCGCGGGTCAAAATAAAGCGGATTTTCCACCGTCAAGGGGCTTTGACGTGGAAAACTCTGCGGGAAGGGGCGAGGACCCGATATGGAAATACGGGAAATGCGGCAGGCGGACGGTCTGTGTCTGCTCTTATATAAAGAAAAAGAGGAGGTGGGCGAATGCCTGCTCACCGGGCAGGGGCCGCATGGGGCGCACATCGCCCGGCTCACGGTCACGCCCCGGTGGCGGCGGCGGGGCTACGGCAGCTACCTGCTGCGGCAGGTGCTCCACCGCACCGGCGGCTTTGACCGCAAGGTCCCCTGCCGCCACACCGCCCCCCTGCCCGCCGACGAGGGCGCGCTGGCCTTTGCCGCCCGCTTTGACTTCGCGGTGCGGGGCGACCGTCTGGAGCGCCGCCGCGACCCCGCCCCCAGCGCAGTGGGGCTGACCCACGACTTTTTGCGGGCGCGGCTGAGCGAGGGCGCGGTCTGTCTGGACGCCACCTGCGGCAACGGCGGTGACACCGAGTTTTTGTGCCGGCTGGCGGGGCCTGCGGGCCGGGTGCTGGCCATGGACATCCAGCAGCAGGCGGTGGACAACACCAACGCCCGCCTTGCCGCCGCGGGGCTTGCGGGCATCGGCTGGGCGGTGCGCGCCGACCACGCCCGCCTCGCCGAATACGTGCAGCCGGGCAGTCTGGACTGCGCGGTGTTCAACTTTGGGTATCTGCCCGGGGCGGACCACAGCCTGTTCAGCACCGAGGCCACCAGCCTGCCCGCCCTGAAGGCGGCGCTGGAGGCCCTGCGCCCCGGCGGGGTGCTGGCGGCCTGCCTGTACAGCGGCGGCCCCAACGGCACCGGCGAAAAGGATGCGGTGCTGCGCTGGATGCGCGGACTGCCCCTGACCGGGTACACCGTGCTGGTGCTGGAGTTCGCCAACTGGGCGCCCACCGCGCCCCTGCCCTGCTTCGTGCTGAAAAACGGCGGATGAGGGGGAAACAGTTCCGCAACACCGCCTTCTTTTTTTAGACACAAATATGCTTTATAATAGCAAATATAGAATGGAAGTTTGCGCGGGCACGCCCGCGCTGCGCGATAGAAGATGAGAGGAAGGGAATCAAAACCATGGCCAACGAAAAGATCCTGATCGTGGACGACGACAAGAACATCTGCGACCTGCTGCGCCTGTATCTGGAAAAGGAGGGCTACCAGACCGTGCAGGCCCACGACGGCGAGGCCGCGCTGACCGCCTACACCCAGCACCGCCCCGATCTGGTGCTGCTGGACGTGATGATGCCCAAGATGGACGGCTGGGAGGTCTGCCGCCGCATCCGGGCGCAGGGCGCCACCCCCATGATCATGCTCACCGCCAAGGGTGAGACCTTCGACAAGGTACTGGGTCTGGAGCTGGGCGCGGACGACTATGTGGTCAAGCCCTTTGACTCCAAGGAGGTGGTGGCCCGCATCAAGGCGGTGCTGCGCCGCTGCACCGGCGGCGAGGAGGCCGCCCCCGGGGTCATCAGCTACGACAACCTGAGCGTGGACATGAGCCGCTACGAGCTGAAGGTGCGGGGCAAGGTGGTGGACGCGCCCCCCAAGGAGCTGGAGCTGCTGAGCTTTTTGGCGGCGCACCCCAACCGGGTGTTCACCCGCGACGCCCTGCTGGATGAGATCTGGGGCTACGAGTACTACGGCGACAGCCGCACCATCGACGTACACATCAAGCGCCTGCGCGAGAAGCTGGAGGACGCCAGCGACCAGTGGAGCCTGAAGACCGTCTGGGGCGTGGGCTACAAGTTTGAAGTGAAGGACTGAGCCGCCTATGCGCAAGAGCATCAGCAATATGTATTTCACCGCCACGGCGGTGCTGCTCATCGCCGGCATCACGGTGATGGGCTTCGTGCAGATGTGGCTCTCCATGAGCTATTTCGTGGAGGAACGCCACGAGGCACTGGGCAGCGTGGTGGAGGTGGCGGCCCGGCAGGTCAGCCGGCTGGAGCCGGACGAGCCGCTGCCCCGGCTGGACACGGATGAGCTGGATGAGATGAGCGAGCGGCTGGAGCTGATCGGCGACACCAGCGCCTCCACCCTGCTGATGGCGGATGCCGAGGGCCGGGTGCTGCTGGCGGTGGGCGTTCCCGGCGCGGCCGGGCAGACGCTGCCCGGCACGCTGCTGGAGAAGGCCGCCGTGGGTGAGACCTGCTACGACACCGGCACGCTGGGCGGCATCTACACCGAGGACTACTACACCGCCGTGCGGATGCTGGCGGACGCGGGCGGCCATGTGCGCGGCTTCATCGCCGCGTCCACCACCGCCTCCGCCACCAACGCCTATGTGGCGGATATGTTCAGCACCTTTGTGCTGAGCGCGGGCCTGATGCTGCTCATCAGCAGCGTGCTGAGCGCGGTGTTCACCAATCGGCTCACCAGCCCCCTGCGTCACATCGCCGAGGCCGCCCGCAAGTTCGGCAGCGGCGATTTCGCGGTGCGGGTCCCGGTGGAGGGGGACGACGAGGTGGCCCAGCTTGCGGTGACCTTCAACAACATGGCCCGCAATCTGGAGAGCATCGACTCCTCCCGCTCCAACTTCATGGGCAACATCGCCCACGAGCTGCGCACCCCCATGACCAGCATCAAGGGCTTTGTGGATGGCATGATGGACGGCACCATCCCCCCCGAGCTGCACCGGCACTATCTGGGTGTGGTGAGCGGCGAGGTGGGGCGTCTGACCCGGCTCATCCAGAATATGCTGGACATCTCCAAGCTGGAGGCCGGCGAGTACAAGGTGAACGCCCGCAGCTACGACGTGTGGGAGAGCATCACCGGCGCGGCGCTGGCCGCCGAGCAGCGCATCGAGAACGGCAGCATCCGGATCGAGGGGCTTGTGCCCGACCGCACCTTCGTGTACGCGGACTCGGACTTGGTGCATCAGGTGGTCAGCAACCTGCTGGACAACGCCATCAAGTTCACCCCCGAGGGCGGCACCATCCGCTTTGGGGTGCGCAAGGCGGGCGGCGAGGTGACCGTCAGCCTGTGGAACACCGGCGCGGGCATCGCCCCCGAGGCGCTGCCCTTCGTGTTCGACCGCTTCTTCAAGGAGGACCGCAGCCGGGGCCTGAACGCCAAGGGCAGCGGGCTGGGCCTGCACATCTGCAAGGTGCTGGTGGGTCTGTCCGGCGGCAAGATCTGGGCGGACAGCCGGGAGGGCGAGTGGTGTATGTTCTGCTTCACCCTGCCCGCCGACCCGCCCCGCCGCGCCCGCGGCAAATAACGCGTACCAACGGGAACAGCCCAGGGCTGTTCCCGTTTTTTGCTGCCATTTGTCAGGCTGTTTTGCGGCTGTGTATGATACTTATAATAAAAATATGTGAAAAATACCCCCAAACCCTGCCTGCGGTTTGCATTTCGCCCGAGAATGCGATAAAATAAAACCAACTATCGAAACCATAGGGGCGAAGTGCGCCCTTTTTCGAAACGATACAGACCGACCGCTTCGCGCCGCGCCCCCAAAATCCGCGCGCGCATGACCAAAAGGAGGACGTTGTTAATGGCTATGGTAAGCCCTTCCCTGCTCTCTGCCGATTTCACCCGTCTGGGCGCTGACAGCCAAATGGTGCTGGACGCCGGCGCCGAGATGCTGCACTATGACGTGATGGATGGCCACTTTGTGCCCAACATCAGCTTTGGCGTGCCTGTGCTGAAGAGTCTGCACGCCGCCCTGCCCAACGCGTTTTACGATGTGCATCTGATGATCGCCGACCCCTATACTTATGCCGAGCCGTTTGCCAAGGCGGGTGCGAGCCTGATCACCTTCCACATCGAGAAGGGCCGCGAGGCCAATGTGCTGCGCCCTGAGTACGAGCTGAACGCCACCATCGAGCACATCCGCAAGCTGGGCTGCAAGGTGGGTCTGTCGGTGAAGCCCGGCACCCCTGCCGAGGCGGTGTTCCCCTGGCTGGACAAGCTGGATCTGGTGCTGGTGATGAGCGTGGAGCCG
>JBGVKB010000005.1:0-11431 GCA_045118955.1 Oscillospiraceae bacterium
GTGTGAGCGGTTCGGGGGATTTTTGTTGTTAGCTTGCAAATAACTAACAAAACTCGAAAATATTCGAATAATCGTCATAAAAACGGATTGTTTGATGCTTCCCAAGCAGAGGGTGGCGGGTTCGAGTCCCGTAACTCGCTCCAAAAAGCCGCGCATCGATGAACGTTCGATGCGCGGCTTTCTTTTTTGAGATGAAATGCGGTAAAACAGCGGAACAGGATCAGTGAACGGCACCCCATTTGTTAGCCAGTATGATATAGGATTCGGTACAACGGCCATCAGCATGGATGCGCGCGAGTTGGCTCGCGTGATCCTGCATGATCCGAACTACAAAGAGGGGCAGCCGGTGCGGCTTCTGGCGTGCAACACAGGCAAGCTGCTGGATGATGGCGATTATTGCGTCTCAGAGCATCTGGCGAATATGCTTGGTGCAGAGGTAAGCGCACCATCGGATGTTCTTTTGTTTGGCGAAAATGGAAAATTGACTGTCGGATGGTCGGGAAACGGACGATTTGTTTTAGCACAAACCTAACCAAAGGGGGAGACTCAGATGATCGAAGAAAATGGCATCAAAGGATTTGGGCTGTTTCGAGGTCTTCCTTATGGAGAAATATGTACAGAGGACTACCGAGAGTATCTGGCTACCACAATACTCTGTCCAGAGAGACGATCGAGAAACACATTCGTTCGTTGAATGCCGGCTACTGCCCTATGTGTAGTCCAAGAGATGAATTCATGGGGATCGATCTGGATTGTGCGGGATTTTATTTTGATGATCCGTTCCGTTTTCCAATCGATTTTCTGCGCTACTACACTACTTACAACATCGGCATCCCGCCCGAGTACGAAAAGTATCTGATTGAAGTGGTGGGGCTACAGTAATCTTTTTCTGTGCCTTCGGTGTCGGCGGTTTTTCTTTACCCGGATTTGATCGAACTGGAGGTGCTGTGAATGGAACTGAAGGATAAAAAGAAGGGGATTCAGTGCGATGAAGAATTTGACGATGGGATGACGCCGGAGTCGCGTGCGAATTGGGAAATGAAGATGAGCGAACCAATCAAATTCACGGTTTTGACCCCCGAGGAGTTTGAGGCATTGAAGAAAAAGCGTGGATATTAAACCGCCCACCTCTGGTGTCGGCGGTTTTTTTCCCCGAAAGGAGCCCCATGCCCAAAGACGACTACCATGTGATCGCGTACAAGATCCTTGCCTGCCTGTATGTACATCTAAAGTCCGGGGCGGACATCGACCTGCAGTGCCTTGCCCACGAGGGCCGTCTGTTCCAAATCAACCGGCGCTACTGGACGTACATCATGGAAAATCTCGTGAAGAGCGGCCTCGTGGAGGGTCTTGACATCACCCGCACGTGGGGAGATGCCGTGATCATCGATGGTCTGCAGAACTGCCGCATCATCCCGGCGGGGATCGAGTACCTGTGCAGCAATTCCTTTCTGGACAAGGCGAAACGTTTTTTGAAAGAGGCCAAGGAGATCACGCCGTTTGTGTAACGGCAAAGCGATATGTGCAAAAGAGCCGCGCCTTCTTGCAGCGGCGCAAGCGGACAACCCAAAACGTCGGTTCACAAAAGATCCCCTGCATTCAGGTGTACACCCATTGAATGCAGGGGATCTTTTCGGCTATCGCTCGATCACTGCTTCTCCCACTTGTTGCCGGCGGTGGAAACAGGGGGCAGTCGGTCGCCGCGGCTGATGCTGGCGGTGCGGCCGTTCTCGACCTTGCCGCCGCGGGGGCCTACCTCCTGGTAGGTGCCCGCAGGCGCGCCGGACTCACCGGGGTTGTACAGATTGGTGCTGCCGGAATTGCTGTTGGCCATGTTCAACACCTCCTTTCGCAGCTAGTGTGGCCGCGGCTCGGCAGAATATGCACCGGTGCAAAAACCGCGGCCTGCGGTGCTTGCGAAGTGCAAGGTCATGTACTATAATGGATAATGCAGTGGTATCGCCTTGTGCCAAAAACAACCGACGATGCCTGAAACGACCCGCAGAGAGGAGGGCGGCCTCATGGAAAATACGATCCTGCATCTGGAAGGTGTGGTGGAATACCTCATCTTCGAGAACGAGGACAACGGCTACACCGTGTTCTCGGTGAACACCGGCAGCGAGCTGGTGGAGGCCGCCGGCGTGGTGGGCGAGGTGCACATCGGCGAGACGGTGCAGCTTGAGGGCCGCTTCGAGACCCATCCCACCTATGGCAGACAGTTCAAGGCCACCGCCTGCACCACCACCATGCCCCAGGCGGTGCAGGACATCCGAGCGTATCTGGCCAGCGGTGCGCTGCCCTACATCGGCCCCGCCACCGCCAAAAAGCTGGTGGCCATGTTCGGCGTGGACACGCTGGATGTGATCGCCGAGCACCCGGAGCAGCTCACCGCCGTGCGGGGCATCACTGAAGAAAAGGCAAACGCCATCAATCAGGAGTTCCGCCGCCAGTTCGGCGCGCGGGAGGTGGTGACCTGGCTGGCCCGCTACGACATCTCGGCGGCACGAGCCATGGAGGTGTACCGCGCCTTCGGCCCCAATACCCTGAACGCCATCACCGAAAACCCCTATCTGCTGTGCGGTGAGCCGCTGAACCTGCGCTTTGCACAGGTGGATGAGATGGCAGCCAACCTGCAGCTCCCGCAGGAGAGCCGTCTGCGGGTGTGGGCGGCGCTTTTGTATGTGCTGCGCCACAACGCGGGCAACGGACACACCTGTCTGCCCCGCGCCCGGCTGACCGCGACCACCTCTGCGTTCATCGGGGTGGAGGCGGACACGGTGGAGGCTGAGCTGTCGGCGGCAGTCTCGGACAGCGAGCTGTACAGCTGTATGCTGGCGGGCACCGAGTACATCTACCTACCCGACCTGTACCGGGCCGAGGAGGACATTGCGTTCCGCCTTGCAGACCTGACCAAGCACCCCGCCACCCCGCCCCGCGACCTGGAGCGCAGCATCGACACGCTGGAAAAGGCGCAGGGCTTCGCCTACGCGCCCCGTCAGCGGGAGGCCATCCGGCAGGCGCTCACCAGCAGCGTGCTGGTGCTCACCGGCGGCCCCGGTACCGGCAAGACCACCACGGTCAACGCCATTTTGGCGCTGTTTGAGCATCAGGCCGACCGGGTGGCGCTGTGCGCCCCCACCGGCCGGGCGGCCAAGCGGCTGGCAGAGCTGACCGGCCGCAAGGCGTCCACCATCCACCGTCTGCTGGAGGTGGACTACAGCGGCGGCGTGGTGCGGTTTATCCACAACGAAAAGAACCTGCTGCGGTGCGATGTGGTCATTCTGGACGAGATGAGCATGGTGGATGTGAAGCTGTTTCAGAGCCTGCTGAGTGCGCTCAAGCACGGCTGCCGCATCATCATGGTGGGTGACGCCGATCAGCTTCCCAGCGTTGGGCCGGGGAACATTTTGGGTGAAGCCATCCGCAGCGGTGTGGTGCCCACCGTCTGCCTGACCGAGATCTTCCGTCAGGCGGCGCAGAGCCGCATTGTGTCCAACGCCCACCGCATCGTGGAGGGTCAACTGCCCGAAAACGGCGGCAAGGAGGACGACTTCTTCTTCATCCGCGCCGGCGGCATGGCCTGCCAGCAGCTTGTCTGCGATTTGGTGGCCAGCCGCCTGCCCGCCAGCTACGGGCTGGATCCGGTGCGGGACATTCAGGTGCTGTGCCCCACCAAGCTGGGGCCGAGCGGCACCCGTCAGCTCAACCCCCGCCTGCAGGCCATGCTGAACCCGCCCGCCCGCCAAAAGCCCGAGATCAAAAACGGCGAGACCATCTTCCGGCTGGGCGACAAGGTGATGCAGGTGCGCAACAACTATGACATTCCCTTTGAGCGGGACGGCGGCGAGGCCGGCGTGGGCGCTTTCAACGGGGACATCGGCATCGTGGTCGCGGTGGAGCCGGGTCAGCGCACCCTGAAGGTGCAGATGGACGACCGCAAGCTGACCTACACCCCGGAACACCTGAACGAGCTGGAGATCGCCTATGCGGTGACCGTCCACAAGAGCCAGGGCAGTGAGTTCCCGGCGGTGGTGATGCCGATGAGCGAGGTGCCCGAAAAGCTGTGCTACCGCAATCTGCTGTACACCGGCGTGACCCGCGCCCGCAGGCTGTGCGTGCTGCCCGGCCAGAGTGCCACGGTGGCGGCCATGGTGCGCAACGTTCGGCAAAATCTGCGGTACAGCGGTCTTTCTGAATTGCTGCGCATGGAGAAACAGGGATGAGCGGCCGATGGGAGCTGCTGCGCGGGCTGCTGTACCCGGAGCGGTGCCCCTTCTGCGACCGGGTGATCGGCTTTCTGCCGGTCTGCCCGGACTGCGCCGACGAGGTGGAGAAGCTGCGGCACACCCCGTACCGCCTTGCGCCCACCGAGCACCGTATGCGCGGGCTGGAGGGCGCCGCCAGCCTCTACCTTTATAAAGACGCGGTGCGTGACAGCATCCACGCCATGAAATGCGGCGCAAGGCCCGGGTACGCCCGGCCTTTTGCGGACGAGCTGGCACGGGAGCTGTATGGGTGTACTTTTACGGTGCAGGGTGGTATAATACCCGTTGAACAGGGGTGCACCGGCCCGGATCTGCGGCTGGAGTACGACTGCATCGTCCCGGTGCCGCCGTCCAACCCGGGGCAGTGGTACAATCTGCCCACCCTGCTGGCGCGGCGGCTTTCCCGGTCGCTGGGTCTGCCGGTGGTGAGCGGATGTCTTTACAAGCACCGCCGCACCCCGTCGCAGGCGGGGCTGGATGCCGCGCGGCGTCTGGTGAACCTGAACGGCGCCTTTGCGGTGCGCCGGGCGGAGCGCATCGAGGGGCGGCGGATCCTGCTGGTGGACGATGTGATCACCACCGGCTCCACCGTGAGCAACTGCGCCCTCGCCTTGCAGGAAGCGGGCGCATACAGTGTGTTTGCCGTCAGTGTGGCGGCTTCGGAACTGGAAAAAGAAACAGCGGAGGGGTGAGCCGGGATGGCGCACCGCCTCTTTGATAGAATGGGAGCCGGCATAGGGCCGGCGTAAGGAGAGAGTGAAATGAGCAATTACGACATTGGCATCGATCTGGGCACCACCTCCATCATTGTGGCGGTGGGCAATCAGGGCGTTGTATTGAACGAATCCAGCGTGGTGGCGGTGGATACCCGCAAAAACAAGGTGCTGGCGGTGGGCGATGAGGCGCTGGCCATGGTGGGCCGTACCCCCAGCTACATCTCCGCCATCCGTCCCTTGCAGGACGGTGTCATCTCCAACCACACCCTGACCAAGGAGCTGATCTGCCGGTTCGTGAACAAGGTGTACGATGGCCGCTTGGTCAAGCCCCGTGTGGCGGTGTGTGTGCCCGCGGCCATCACCGGCATCGAGAGCGACGCGGTCATTGAGGCGGTCGTGGCGGCGGGTGCCCGGCAGGTGTACCTGATCGACGAGCCTTTGGCGGCGGCGCTCGGCTCGGATGTGAACATTCTCGAGCCGGAGGGCCGCATGATCGTGGACATCGGCGGCGGCACCACCGACATCGCGGTCATCAGCCTCGGCGGCAAGGTGCGCGCCACCAGCGTGAACGTGGCGGGCAACACCTTTGACGAGGAGCTGTTGAAATTTGTGCGCCAGACCTTCAGTGTGGCCATCGGCCTGCGCACGGTGGAGGAGCTGAAAAAGCAGGTGGCCTGCTGCCGCCAGAAGGATTTCTCCGCCAGCATGGTCATCAAGGGCCGCAGCCTGCTGAACGGCCTGCCCCAGAAGGTCACCGTGACCACCGAGGATCTGTACGAGCCGGTGATGATGCTGGCGGAGCAGATCGCCACGGCGGCCCATCAGGTGCTGGAGAAGACCCCGCCCGAGCTGGCGGGCGACATCTACCGCAACGGTGTGATCCTCACCGGCGGCGGCGCGCTGCTGCAGGGTCTGCCTGAGTTCCTGAGTGAAAAGCTGAAGGTGAAGGTCTGCCTGTCCCCGGACCCCATCAACTGTGTGGCGCTGGGCACTGCCAAGAGCCTTGCCATGGGCAATCAGCTCGAGACCGGCTTTTTGAACGCCACCCCGCGCATCGGCCACTGATCCGGGCGGCAAAAGCACGGCGCGATGTAAGTCAGTTTCATGCATTCCCTCGCAACGAGTGTTACAAAGTCCTGGTTATGTCACTGTTCCCGTGCTATAATGGGGGAACAAAGGAAGAACACACGTTGAAAAAAGGGGGATTTTATGAAAAAACAGAAAAAGCGGAAAAAGTCCGCGAACCCGCTGCCGCAGATCGGTCGGTGGATCGCTTCCGGCCTGCTCTGGTTCCTTGCGCTGGGCTGTCTGGGGAGTGCTTTCTGGGTGATGCTTGTGGCCGCCGGCATCCTGCTGATGCCTGTGGATGCGGTGCAGGATCTGCTGGAATACCTCATCCCGAAGCACTGGCTGCGTGTGCTGCTGGTCGTTGTTCTGGTGCTTTTGAGCCTGTTTTGCCTGCCGCCGAGTGAGCCGGAGGGCGGTGAAGCGCCCCTGCCCACGGCAACGGCCGAACCGACAGCCGCACCGGAGCCGACCCCTAGCGCCACCCCGGCGCCCACTCCGACGGCTAGCCCCGCGCCTGCTCCGACGGCGGCCCCGGTATCTGCCGAGCTGACGGTTCGTTTTCTGGACGTGGGTCAGGCGGATGCCGCGCTGATCGAGTGCGACGGGCACTATATGCTGATCGACGGCGGGAACAAGGAGGATTCCAGCCTTGTCTACACCGTTTTGAAAGAGTCCGGCGTTGAGCGTCTGGATCTCTTGGTGGGCACCCATGCGCATGAGGATCACGTTGGGGGCTTGGCCGGTGCGCTGAACTGCGCCGCCGCCGAGCGGATCCTCTGCCCGGTCACCGAATACGACAGCGAAGCCTTCGCGGATTTCAAAAAGTACGCCGAACAAAATGGCCCGGGGATCACCGTGCCCTCGGTGGGGGATCGGTATCCGCTGGGCTCCGCAGAGGTCACGGTTCTGGGCCTGAATGCCGGTGAGAGCGTGAACGACACCTCGATCGTGCTGAAGATCCAACACGGCGAAGTGTCCTTCCTGTTCACCGGCGACGCGGAGCGGGAGGCCGAGCAGGTGCTGCTGGCATCCGGCGCGGATCTCTCCGCCACCGTCCTCAAGGTCGGTCACCACGGCAGCGACAGCAGCACGACCTATCCGTTCCTGCGGGAGGTCATGCCGCAGTATGCCGTCCTCTCGGTGGGCGAGGGGAATACTTACGGCCACCCCACCGAGGACACCCTGAGCCGCCTGCGGGACGCCGACGTGAAGGTGTACCGCACCGATCTGCAGGGGGAGATCCGGTGTACGTCGGACGGCAGAGAAGTGGTCTTTGAGGCGGAGCGGAACGGTGCCATCGACACCCTTGTGAACCCCACCCCTGCCCCGGCTCCCACGCCGACCACGACCCCGGAGCCTGCCGCGGAAGCGGCTGAGCTGGAGTATGTTCTCAATACGAACACCAAAAAATTCCACGAACCGGACTGCAAGAGCGTGAACAAGATGAAGGAGAGCAACAAGCAGTACTATACCGGGACCCGCGAGGAGATCATTGGTATGGGCTATACGCCGTGCGGTAACTGCAACCCGTGAGGGGGGCGTTCTCCTTGCAGCACCGGCGCAGAGCAAGGCGCATACAGACCGCGCAGCCGAATGAGGGCGGCGCTGTGACGTAAAAATACGGCGAACCGTTTGCATCGCCGACCGAACAAGAAAAGGAGTACCAAACCATGATCTATACCCGCAAGAACAAGGGCGTCTGCTCCATGCAGACCACCGTCGAACTGGACGAGCAGGGCGTTATCCGCAAGGTGGACGTGGTGGGCGGCTGCAACGGCAACCTGAAGGGCATCATGAGCCTGCTGCCCGGCATGACCGCCGAGGAGGCCATCGCCCGCATGGAGGGCATCACCTGCGGCCCCCGCAAGACCTCTTGCCCGGACCAGATCGCCCAGTGCCTGCGCGAAGCCGCGGCCAAGCTGTAAACGATCCGACAAAACACGCCGCCCGGCGGGGGACGACCCTGCCGGGCGGCGTGCTGTTTGTGTGGGGCGCATCGACCGAATGTGAGGATTCCCGCGCGGGGACGCTGCCTATACTGCAGTAGAAGCACCCACAGGAGGAGAACAAAGATGCTGCGTTTTAAAGGTTTTTCCCGCACAGCGGGGCACACCCTGAGCCGTGCGCTGCAGTTGGCCGGCCAGCAGGGGCAGAGCGGGGCGGGCACGGGCCATCTGCTGCTGGCCATCCTGATGCAGCCGGGGGACCCGGCCGCCGGGTTCCTGCGCGCGCGGCAGGTGGATCAGGTGCGGGTGGAGCAGCGGGTGGAGCGGCTGGGGCAGGGGGAGCCGGTGCGGCTGCGGGCGGGGGATTTCTTGCCCGAAGCCCGCAAGGCCATGGACTACGCCCTGCTGGGGGCGCGCACGGCGCAGCGGCGCGAGGCAGAGAACGAGCATCTGCTCTGTGCCATTCTGGAGGACCCCGCCTGCACCGCCAGTCTGTGGCTGAGCGACATGGGGCTGGAGCTGGGCGAGGCTGCCCGCGCCTGTCGGCGGATGAGCGGCCAACTGGTGATGCCCGCGCCGCCCCGGACGACCGCTTCCTATCCGCAGAGGGGGAGCCGCCCCAGCGAAAAGTACGGGCGCGACCTGACCCGCATGGCCAGCGAGCGGAGCCTTGATCCGGTGCTGTGCAGGGACGAGGAGCTGGAGCGGCTGGTGGAGATCCTCTGCCGCCGCCAGAAAAACAACCCCTGCCTGATCGGGGAGCCGGGGGTGGGCAAGACCGCACTGGCCGAAGCGCTGGCCCAGCGCATTGCGGACGGGCGGGTGCCTGCCCTGCTGCGGGGCAAGCGGCTGATCAGCCTGGACATGGCCAGCTTGGTCGCGGGCACGAAGTACCGGGGAGATTTTGAGGAGCGCTTCAAGGGGCTGATGGATGAGCTGATGAAGGATCGGAACACCATTCTGTTCATTGATGAGATCCACATCGTGGTGGGGGCGGGGGCGGCCGAGGGAGCCATTGACGCCGCCAGCATTCTGAAGCCGCTGCTTGCGCGGGGCGAGGTGCAGCTCATCGGGGCCACCACGCAGGAGGAATACCGCCGCTGCATTCAAAAGGATGCGGCGCTGGAACGTCGTTTTGGTCGGGTCGTTGTGGAGGAACCCAGCGCGGACACGGCGCTGGAGATCCTCCGGGGGCTTGCGCCCCGCTATGAGCGCTACCACGGCGTGACCCTGCCTGAGGAGACCCTGCGGGCGGCGGTGGAGCTGAGCGTGCGCTACCTGACCGGCCGCTGTCTGCCGGACAAGGCGGTGGATCTGCTGGACGAGGCCGCCGCCGGAGTGCGCATCCGCTGGGGGGACGACCGGGGGAGGACGCCGGCGGTGTGCCCCGAGGACATTGCCCGGGTGGTCAGCCGTGCCAGCGGCGTACCGGTCAGCCGGGTGAACGAGGCACAGCGGGAGCGGCTGGCCCAGTTGGAGCAGCGACTGAGCGACCGGGTGGTGGGGCAGCCGCAGGCGGTGCAGGCGGTGGCCGGCGCGGTGCGCCGCAGCCGAACCGGCCTGCGTGAGAGCGGCCGCCCGATGGGAGCCATGCTGTTTTTGGGCCCCAGCGGGGTGGGCAAGACCCATCTGGCGCGGGTGCTGGCGGAACACTGGTTCGGCAGCCCGCAGGCACTGCTGCGGTTCGACATGAGCGAGTATATGGAGGCTCACACGGTGGCTCGGCTGCTGGGTGCGCCTCCGGGCTATGTGGGACATGAGGAGGGTGGTCAGCTCACCGAGGCGGTGCGCCGCCGCCCTTACAGTGTGGTGCTGTTTGACGAGATCGAGAAAGCACACAGCGACCTGCAGAACATTCTGCTGCAGATCTTGGAGGACGGTCAGTTGACCGATTCCAACGGCAGGCGGGCGGATTTTCGCAACGCCATCGTGCTGCTCACCTCCAATCTGGGGGCGCGGCAGTTGGCAGGCCAGACCGCGCCCATGGGCTTCGACCGTCAGGAGGCTGCCGCCGAGCGCAGGCGGCAGCAGGCCATTGCGGAGGCAAAGGCCTATTTCCGCCCGGAGCTAATGGGGCGCATGGATGAGATCGTGGTGTTTCACGCGCTGGAGGAGCAGGATCTGACCTGCATTGCCGGGCAGCTGCTGGCGCAGCTGGAAGAGCGGGCTGCCCACAACGGCTACCGCCTTCAGCATACGCCGGAGCTGCCCGCCGCACTGGCACGCCAGGCGCGCTCTCCCTACGGCGCGCGGGAGCTGCGCCGCACCGTGACCCGGGCGGTGGAACAGGCGCTGGCGGATCGGATCGCCAGCGGCGATGCACAGCCGGGCAGCAGCTTCACCGCCTGCTTGGAGGGGGAGCGGGTGGTGCTGATGGCGGATGCCCCGGTGAACGACCCGGCCACCGTGTAACAAAATGAAATAAGGAAAAGGACGGTGCCGCAGCAATGCGGACCGTCCTTTTTGCTTTGCACGTGCAAAATAAACTTTGCAAAAATTGAAAAGTCTGCTTGACATTTCTTGCAAAGCAAGCTATACTAAAGGTGCAAAGTTAACTTAGCAAAAGGCGCGGCCGCCGCGCAAGGAGGTACCCGTGAAGACCCGTATCCCGCAGCTGCGAAAGCAGCACAAATTGAGCCAGCAGGAGCTGGCCGAGGCCGTGGGCGTGACCCGGCAGACCATCACCAGCCTTGAGGTGGGCAAGTACACTGCCAGTCTTGTGCTGGCCTACAAGATCGCCCGCTATTTTGGGCTGACCATTGAAGAAGTGTTTGATTTCAGCGACGTAGAGGAGGGCTGAACCATGTTGATCAAGGTGCTGACGAACAGTTTCGCCAAGCAGGCGAGCTTAGAAGAATATCGGGAGATCGTGAAAAAGCGCAGAATGCTGCTGTTGCTGTGCGCTGCAGTTGGCCTGCTGATCGTGGCCATCGGGGTCGGGGTGATCCCGCAGGTCTGCGCCGGGATGGAGCAGGTGGACTTTTTGTCCGGCCTGCTCGCGGGCATGGGCAGCGGCATCGGCGGCGCCTGTTTGGCGCTGTGGGCGGTGCTGGGCAGCCGGCTTCGCGACGAGCAGGCGCTGAAGCAGGCCCGCCTTGAGGAGCTGGACGAGCGCAACCAGCTCATCCAGAAGACGGCCTGCACCGCCACCTTGCTGATGGGGATGGCTGTGCTGGTGGTGGCTGTGGTGGTGACCGCCTTTTTGAACATGACCGTGTTCAAAACACTGTATGCCTGCTTGATGGGCATGGTGCTGCTGTACGCGGTGACCGTGTTGGTGTGCCGCCGTCTGATGTGATCGATTAAAACAGATAAAACACCCAAGGCCCCGCCCCCGCGGCGCTGGGCCGGGGGGGGGGCGGGTTGGGTTAGGTGGGTGGGTGTCTCTTATACAAATAAACGAGCCCCCCAGACCAAATAAAATATATGGTCATGC
>JBGVKB010000006.1:0-26152 GCA_045118955.1 Oscillospiraceae bacterium
ACCTCTCCCCGGTTGTCACCGGGCGGCGGGGCTTTGCGGCTGATTTTTTCCACCGCTCACACCGCGTTTGGTGCAAAACTCAGCCCGGCACGCTTCTTCCTCTCGCTCTCGCGCTCTGTATAAACAAACGGGAAAAGGGCCCGCCGTTTCCGGCAGGCCCTTTCCACAGGGATGTATTGTGAGAGAGAGATAATTCTCTAGAGGTCAAATGGACCCGACGATCACATCAGGAACTTGGCCAGGTGAGTGCCATCCAGCTCCTCACGGGTAGCATCCAGGTACAGCTCCTGATAGCCGGGCACGCCGCTGTAGACGACGGCTTCCTCAGGGTTGACCTCGTTGTGGGCCAGGCTGTACTGCTTGATGCCCTCCAGGTGACGGCCGCAGCGCTCCTCGATGGGATGGCCGACCTCCTCCCAAGGCACGTACAGGAAGCCCAGCTCCAGGCTCTTGGTGTAGCACTTGTCACGGCCGCCCAGAACCTGCTCGATGCAGGTGGCGCCGCGCAGACGACCCTGAGAAGCGTTGGCGGTCTCCATCAGGATGGCCGCACGGATCTCACTGTAGTCGCCCCACTCGCGGTGGGTCAGACCATGGAAGTTGGTGGGGGACTGCTCCAGGCTCATCTCAATGCCGCCCATCAGCAGGTTCATGCAGCCCACGGAAGCGATGTCCATGGAGACCTGGTGAGAAACGGTGGCGTTGATGACGGGGTACTCGGGGCTGGCCTCATGCAGGTCGAAGCCGATGTCCACGTCCTCGTTGCGGATCAGCTCCATAACACCGAAGGCCATGTTCTCGGTCAGGTTGCCCTCAGGGCGGCCGGGGTAGGCACGGTTGATGTTACGGGTCTCAGAGCCGGACAGCTGCTGGTTGGAGGGGTAGTGGATGTACACGTCGGGGTCGGGCCACTGGTCGATGGGGTTGGTGGCACGGCTGCCGAAGCGGAAGGTACGATCGCCGCTCTTGGTGGTCAGGGTGAAGTACTGCAGGTTGCCCTCACCGGGATCGTTGTGGGTAGCGGCAGAGTGGTTGACATAGGGGATGACGTAGATGGTGCCCTGCTCGACCACGGCGTTCTCAATGAACAGAGTGGCGGACATAAAGCCGGAGGGCTCGTTGGGGTGGGTACCACCCAGGACCAGCATGGTGCCGCCCTCTTTCTCGCCCTTCAGGACGTAGACGGGGGTGTCACCGTTGGTGCCCTTCAGGTTGGGGTTCCAATCGGACAGCTGCTTGACCTCAGCAACGCTGGGGCCCATCATGGGGTACGGCACGTTGCGCACTTCCAGGAAGTTCATGCTGGTGGTGACGATGATCGCCACGGCCAGAACCAGGCACAGCACGCCGGAAATAATCTTCTTGTTCTTTTCCATTGTATACGCCTCCCTTATTTAATCATCAGAAGACGCATCACCATGGGGATAACGACCACAGCGCAGGTCAGCTGGAAGGTGATGGTATCCTTGACGGAAAGCTTCTGGTCGGCAGACTTCTCCGGAACGAACAGATTCCAGACGATCAGGATGACAACCAGGGCAACGATACCGCGATAAATCAAAGTAATCATAAACAGAATCTCTCCTTCCTTACAGAATCAGGAACGACAGCTGGTTCGCGAACAGGATGAACACGATAGCCCAAGCGATGACGATCAGGCAGGGGATCAGGCACTTCTTCAGGACAGAAGAGTACTTCTCGATGCCGACGACCTGCGCCGCAAAGATGCCGCACAGAGCGGTGGGGGGCATCATGTCGCCCAGAGAGGCGATCAGGGACAGGGCAGAGGCAACGATGATCTCCTCCTTGTCCAGGAAGGCCAGCAGGAAGGGCACGCCCAGAACGGAAGCAGCACCGAAAGCGGAAACCGCACCGAACAGGGGGATGGAGATGGACGCGGCCACGTACAGAGCCCAGCCGGGCAGGCTGATGCAGGTGGTAACGATCAGGCCGCGCACGCCGGTCAGGGTCATGACCTGGATGAACATACCGACGCCCATCAGGATGCCCATGACGGCCATGGTGCTGTTGACAGACTCCTTGCCGACCTGAGGCAGGCTGACCTTGTAGCCGCAGAAGCAGGCGACAACAGCGCTGATCAGGAAGACCAGGGGCATGCCGATGGAGAAAGCGGGGATCATCTTAGCGGCAACCATCAGGATGACGGCGAAGATGATGGGCAGGTAGATGCGGAAACCGAACTCCTTGCGGGAGGCGGTGTTCAGCTTGGCCTGAACCTCCTCGTAGTTCATGTTCTTGACGTACTTGTAACCGAACATCAGGGCGAATACGAAGGCCAGGGGGAAGGTCAGCATGGCCAGGGGCAGCTCGAAGCCGCTGTAGGGGATGTCGATGCCGGCGCCGATCATCATGGCGGGCAGGTTGGTGGGGGGAGCGATCATGCCCAGCAGGCCGCCCATCGCCAGGATGGAGGCGGTCTCCAGCATGGGAACGCCCATCATCATCAGAACGGGAGCCATGATGGAACCGGCGGACAGAACGCAGGCAGTGGAAGAACCGGTGATCATGCCGGGGAACATGATGATCAGCATGATCAGGCACAGCATGACAGCAGGCACCTTGTGGAACTTCTCAATGATCAGGGAAGCGATGGCATCCAGAGTGCCGCTCTTCTCGATCGCCTTCATGAACACCATGGCGCAGGTGATGACCAGGATGGTGTCAACGTAGGCGAACATACCTTCAACCATGTGGCGCAGGGCATCCAGCAGGGTCAGATCCAGACCACCGATGAAGCCGCCGACGATGATGCCGGACACAGAGGACAGCACCATGGACAGGCCGACAGGCAGCTTCGCAGCGAAGCAGCCGGCCAGGAACACGCCGATCATGACGATGAAGGTAATGAATTCAATGCTCATTTGAATACCTCCATATAACGTTGGTTTTCGGGTTGGTTTCGTACAAAAAGAGCCGCCGGAACGCGCCAGAATGCGAGTTTCGGCGGCCCCAATTCCTTAAGTAATGCTAACCAAAGGATCGCGAATCGGGTTCGCCTATTAGGCCACGAAGGCAGCGGGCAGGACGGTGGTAACGTCGCTGATGCTGGCGATCATGTCGCAGGGGATGCTGCCGGCGGAGCAGATGCCGGCCATCAGGCCATCCTCGTCACCGGCCTCGACCACGATGGCGTAGTCGGCCTTCTCGAAGGTGGGGGTGATGAAGGAGTCGGACAGGTCGCCGCGGCGGGCAGAACCGCCGGTGTGCATGGCGATGACCTTAACGCCGGCATCCTTAGCGCTGTCGACCAGCTCCATCATACGGGCCAGCTCAGCCTCGGCATCGATGCCGGCAGCGCCCAGACCCTTGGAAGAGCCGCCCACGACCACGATCAGGGTCTTAGCATCGCCCAGATCAGCGGAGGTAGCCAGGTTGTTGATGGTGACGTCCATCTCCAGCTTGCTCATAACGGTGCCGATCATCTGGTAATCAGCGCTCTGACCACCGGAGGTCAGCAGGATGGGCTGCTCGAAGATAGCCTCGGTCAGGCCGGCGACCTCACCACCGGCAGCAGCGCCGTCGGCAGGAGCCTCGCTGCTGGCAGCACCGCCGCCGCAAGCAACCAGGGACAGGGCCAGCACCAGGGCCAGCACCAGAGCCATAAACTTTTTCATGTTGGTTTTCTCCTCTCGTTTTTGCTTTAAATTTTCTGCCTGCTATAGTAACAGACTATGAAAACTTTATGAAAAAATTATAACAAGAACAAGACCCCTTGTCTATTTCTTCTCTTATTTTTATCGGTACTTTGGCAGGAAAACTGCGATTTTTCACAAAATACAGACCCGTATTGCTGCGCAACATCCTCAATCATGCATAGTTGCACAAAATGTTTCGAGCTTTTTTATGAAAAGCGCAGAGGACATTTTTCCCTTCGCTTCCTCGGGACCGGCCGCCGCCGCGCGAACAACGACAAAAGCCCGCCCGAACCGATGCCCGGGCGGGCTTTTGTCGTTCACTTAGTCAGCACAATGGCTGATGGGTGGGGATCTCTTTGGATACCGGGCAAGCCGGCGGACATTTCAGAGCGCTATGGTCATTTTAACAGCCCGGTGGGGAGCTGTACATCATTTTCGCGTTTTTCGCAAACAGGAGATTTTGTTCCCGCATCTGCAAGCACAAAAAGGCCCTCCCGAGCCATGCCCGGGAGGGCCTTTGTTTCAGCGTATGTCTGCTCTCTCACCCGAGGGCGGAGCGCAGCGGCAGCTCATTCAGACAGGCGTTGACTTAGAAAGCCAGAGCCTTGCCGTCACGGCGAGGATCGGCGCAGCCCAGAATGGTGCCGTCCTCCTGGTACTGAGCGCCCTGAACGCCGCCGAAGTACATGGCCCACTCACCCTGATCGGTGACGGTGTGGCCCATGGCCTCCAGCTCGGCGATGGTCTCGGCAGAGATGTTGTACTCGCCGGCCAGAGCCTCGATGTTGACGCCGCTGTCGGTGCCGTTGTCATAGATACGAGCAGTGTCGATGGCGGTCTGCAGATCCATGCCGTGGTCGATCACGCGGGAGATGACCTGAGCCACGGTGGTCCAGATGCGGGTGCCGCCGGGGGTGCCCAGAGTCATGAAGGGGGTGCCATCCTCGTTCAGGATGACGGTGGGGCTCATGGAGGACAGGGGATGCTTGCCACCGGTCACGGAGTTGACGCTCTCGGGGTTGGTGGAGAAGTCATGCATCTGGTCGTTCATGATGAAGCCGTAGCCGGGGATGGCAACAGCAGAGCCGAAGGAGCACTCGATGGTCTGGGTGATGGTGACGATGTTGCCGGCCTTATCCGCGACGGAGAAGGAGGTGGTGGAATCGTGACCGTGGACCCAGGGATCGCCGGCGGTCCAGGACTGGGCCTGATCGGTGATCTTGTCAGCGATGGTCTTGGCGTAATCCTTGCTGGTCAGACCGGCCAGGGGGACCTCGACGAAGTCGGGGTCGGCCATGTAGGCAGCGCGGTCAGCGAAGCAGGCCTTCATGGTCTCGGACCACAGATGGATGTACTCAGAGGAGTTGATCTCCATAGCGCCGATGTCGTAGTTCTCCAGAACGTTCAGAGCCTGGATGACATGGGTGCCGCCGGAGGAGGGGGGGCAGGAGGAGACGATCTGGTAGCCGCGGTACTCGCCGGTCACAGGCTCACGCTCGTTGACCTTGTAGTTCAGCAGGTCGTCCATGGTCATCACGCCGCCCAGCTTCTGGATCTCGTCGATGATGGCATTGCCCAGCTCGCCGTCCGCGCTGTAGATGGCGTCGGCGCCCTGCTCGGCAACGATCTTCAGGCTCTTGGCCAGATCGGGGTTCTTCAGGACGTCGCCGTTCTCGTAGGGCAGGCCGTCCTCGCGCAGGTAGTAGCCGCCGATGGTTTCATAGGCAGCCAGGTCGTCATAGTGGTCCATGATCTGACCGTTCATGTAGGTGGTGACCAGGTAGCCGGTCTCAGCCAGCTTGATGGCGGGAGCCATGATCTGCTCACGGGTCACGTTGCCGGAACCGTAGTTCTCACGGGCATACTCCATGCCGGCGACCTCACCGGGAACACCGATGGCCAGAGGGCCGCGGGAGTTGGCCTTGCCGTTGTTCTTAACGGTGCCGTCCTCGTTCAGCCAGGTGTAGGCATCCTGAGCGGCGGGAGCGACCTCGCGGTAGTCGATGAAGGTGTCGGTGCCGTCAGCGGTGTGGATCAGCATGAAGCCGCCGCCGCCCAGACCGGAAGCCTGAGGCTCAGCCACGCCCAGAGCGTAGGACACAGCGATGGCAGCGTCAACGGCGTTGCCGCCGGCCTCCAGGATCTCGATACCGGCCTGGGTGGCATAGACGTTGGCAGAGGTAACGACGCCGTTCTCGCCGATGGCGGTACGCTCGTCGCGCTTGGTGTTGCCCTCCTCATCGGTGGAGTACCACACGGGCTCGATGTAGTCCACGCCGGGGACCAGCTCAGGCTCGGTGGCAGGCTCGGCGGTGGGGGCAGCAGTGGGATCGGCAACGGGAGCGCTGGAAGAAGCAGCGCCGCCGCAGGCGACCACAGACAGAGCCATCACCAGAGCCAGCAGCAAAGCAATGTACTTTTTCATTGGGTTTTCCTCCTTTAAGTTTCTCCGCACGATCCGAGATCGCACAGATGTTACTTAATCATATCCAATGCCCGAATGGATTGTCCATATTTCTCTCATATTTTTCTCGCAATTTTCCCATGTTTTTTCTCAAACAGTCGCATCGCTTTTGTTCAATTTCTTTCATGCGATAATGTGACAGAAAATTTTCAATTTTTTGTTTCGGCGGAAACCCCATGCTTCTCGTGTCCTTGCCGCGCTAAGCCTTCAGAGCGCATCCGGTTGGATTCCGCACAACATGAATCCATGCTTATGTTCCTGTTTTTTACCGAACAGTTCTGTTTTTCACCGAAGGACAGCAACAAAACACACCCCTCCGGAGCCTGTCCGAAGGGGTGTGCAGTTTGCGGTATCCGGGCGGTCACAGCTTGCGGTAGACCTGCTTGGGGCGGCCCACCTTACCGTAGACATTCAGCATCTCGGTCATCTTCTCCTGGGTGGTGTACTGCAGATAGCGGTAGACCGTCTGGTAGGCGAGGCCGGTGCCGGCGGCGATGTCGTTGGCGGTGACGTAGTCGGTCTGAGCGGACAGGTAGTCCATGATCAGCTCGATGGTGCTCTGGCTGATGCCCTTGGCGGGGCGGGGCTTGGCGGGGGCTGCGGGAACCTTGGGAGCCGCCTGCCCCAGCAGGCGCAGGTGCAGCTTGATGCGGCTGACGATGTCCGGGGCCTTGATGGGCTTGAGGGCAAAGTCGCTGGCGCCCGCCGCCAGAAACGCGTCCGCCACCGCCTGGCTCTCGTCGATGGTAAACACCAGAATGGGCACCGTCTCGTTCAGGCGGCGCAGCATCTGCACCCCCTCCACGCCGTTCACCCGGGGCATATGGTAGTCGATGAGCACGATGTCCGGCGCTTCGGCGCGGAAGGCGGCAAGCCCCTCGTCCACGCTGTGGGCGGTGACCGTGTTCCAGCCCTGCAGCCGGAACAGCGCCTTCAGCGCGAAACAGATCTGTTCGTCGTCATCGATGCAAAGGATGGTGATCTCACGTTCCATAGTCAGCTTCCTCCTCCGGTAGAATGAGGTCAATCACGGTGCCCTCGCCCTTTTCACTGCTCAGTTCGATGCGTCCGCCCACGCGCTCCACCACGCTGCGCACAAAGGGCAGACCCAGACCGCTGGAGCGGGTGTCGGAATACCCCCGGTTCCACACGGCCTTCTGCTTGTCCTTGGAGATGCCCACGCCGTTGTCCATCACCCGGAACCGAATTCCGTCCTCCACCCGCTCCACAATGAGGCGGATGTCGGGGATGCGGTCGGCAGGGATGGCGGTGGCGGAGTTTTTGATCAGGTTGACCAGCGCGCGGGGCAGCAGCACCCGGTTGACCTTGACCATGGCCCCCGGCTCCTGCACCTGCGCGTGGACGTATTTCGCGTATTCCTCCACCGAGATCTGGCTCAGCGCCCGGTCCACCAGATGCTTCACCGTCTCGGGGGTGGCCTGTTCTTCATAGAGGATCTCGGAGATCATGCGGCTCATCTGCTCCACCGCGCCCTCGATGCGGGTGAGAAACTCCAGATCCTCCGCCCGCTCCTCCATTTCGCATTCCATCTTGATCACACCCACCAGCGTCTGCACCACGGTGAGCGGGCTTTTCAGGTCATGCACCAGATACTGCATCTCGCGATAGGTGCGGTTCTGCATCTCGTTGATGCGGGCCTCGGTGCGGATGGCCTGGTTCTGCTCCTTCAGCTCGGCGAGCTGGCGCAGGCTGTTCTCCACGTTGAGCTGGCTGAAAAACAGCAGACTGAACGCCAGAAACAGCACAAAGCCCGCCGCCGTCATCACGTTCAGCACCTTCTCGGCCTCCAGCAGGACGCTGGCGGTCTTGATGTCCATGGACACCTCGCCGCGGCCCACCGGCAGGCGGCCCAGCGCGGGCATCACGTCCAGAAACTGGCAGGCGATGCAGCCGGTGACCAGAAACAGCACCTTTTTGCCCAGCGCGATGTACTGGTAGTCCAGCTTATAGATGAGGATGACCGTGCCCATGACCAGCACGGCGGGCAGGCCGAAGTCGTAGTGGACGCCGTGCAGCCAGTCGATGCCCCAGTAGGCCACCAGCAGCACGATGAGCACCAGCAGGGTGTTCAGCTCCCAGAACACCCGCTTGCCCTTTCGAAATTCCAGCGATTCCGCGATAAAAAACGCGCCGATGTAGTGCAGCAGGGTGCGCAGGCTGTTCAGGGCGATGAGCTGCAGCGCCGAGAGCATCAGGATGATCTGATCCCAGTCGCTGAGGGCGCGGCGCAGGCTGTCCAGTACGCCGAAGTTGACAACGGTGAACATCACCGGCATGAAAAAGCTCAGACCGAGCAGACAGAAGCCCAGGATCAGCTCCTGAATGTTCACCCGCACCAGCCGCAGTGGGGCGGGGACGCCTTTTTTCATGGATCCAGCTCCTTTTTGCTTATGCTTTTCCGGGCGCGCCGACGGTCGCCTGTGCCTTCGTTTGCACAGACGTCCTTCGGGCGCCCCGCTTCTCATCGGATATCATACCACATCAGCACCTGTTCCGCCAGACGGAGCTGACCCCGCACCCGGGCGGCCAGCGGCTCGGCGCGGAAGGTCTCCACCGTGATGGCGGGGATGTCGGTGTTGTCGGTGAGCGCCTGATTCAGGCTGCCCTTCGGGGGCGCGCTGTAGATGTCCAGCGGTTGGGTGGTCAGGCTGCCGTCCTGACTCATCCCGATCAGATGGAACACCAGATCGCCGATGGCGGCGATGTCCCCGCAGATGATGGAATTGCCCAGATTGTCGTGGCCGTCGTTGTCGTGGTACACGCCCTCGTGCAGGTCCAGCACAAAGACCGGCTCCTTGTCCAGAATGTCGGTGTAGATGGCATTGCCGATGCGCTCGGCGTCCCAGCCCTCCGGGTCGCCGGGGAAGTTCCGGTTCAGATCCCGGTCCTCCTTGGTGCGGCGCTTGTTGTTCTCGGCACCGTACAGGTTGGCGGGGGCCACGATGTACACGGTGCCCGCCTTGATGGTCATCTTTTTGAGCAGGGTGCCCGCGTACCAGCCGGCCAGCTCGTCGCCGTGTACGCCGCCCACGATGTAGAGGCTGGGGCCGTCCTCCGCGCCCTTCAGCACATGGACGGTGTTCTCCCACTCATCCCCCTCCAGAATTTTGTAGGTGCTGTACTCGGTGGGGTACTCCTCCTCCAGCACGCCGAAGTCGGCGGGCAGCAGGTCGGCCAGCTCCTCCACGCTGTCCAGCGGGGGCAGGCCGGTCACGTCCACATAGGGGGTGGGGGAGGGGGTCGGCTCCGCCTCCGGGGCGGACACGGCGGAGGACGCGCCCGCGCCGCAGCCTGCCAGCATCAGCACCGCCAGCAGGGCGGCGGTGAGCCGTTTCAGGGTCTGTTTCATCCAAGCTCCTCCTTCACGGGCCAGAACTTCACCGCCAGCAGGATGGCCGCCGCGCCCAGCAGGCCGACCGCCGCCGGCAGGCGGGGGTACTCGGTGGTAAAATACACGGCGCTCTCACCGGGGGGCAGCTGCTCCGCGGGGTCGTAGGCCATGCCGTAGTCGGTGACGAGCTGCTTCACGTTCAGCAGATGCAGCACCGGCACGCCCTCGGCGTTGTACCGCTGCACCAGACCGCTGCGCTCGTCCACCGCGGTGATGGTGTAGGGGCGAATCAGCCCGTAGGGCACGTTTTTCTCACCGGGGCCGGTGGTGGTCAGGTTGCCGCCCACGCCCACGAAGCAGTCGATCTCCCCGTGCAGCTCCATGCGGGCGGCGATGTTGGCGGCAAAGTCCGGCTCCAGCATCACCGGCTGGCCGGCGGCCTCCATGCGGTCGAGGATCGCCTGCCGCAGCTCGGGGTCCATGTCCGCGCCGCAGTCCTTCTGACCGCCGCCGGTGACGGTGGCCGGGGCGGTCTGCAGCAGCCCGTCGGCGTGCAGCCGCACCACCATGTCGGGAAAGGTGAACTCCGGCTGGTTCGCGCCGTAGGTGGACGCGCCGATGGAGGCGATGTACACGCACTCCACCTCCATGGCCTCACAGGCGGCCAGCACCGCCAGATCCAGCCCCGGGAAGGAGCCGGAGAAGCCCGCGCCCACCCGGTCGCCCGGTTCCACGCCCGCCTCGGTGAGCATCTGCACCATCAGGGCGGCCATGTCCGGGTCGGCGGCGGTGCGCTTGGCCTCCAGTGCGCCGCTGGTGGTGGTGATCCAAGTCCACGGCTCACCGATCAGGCCGGTGCCGTGGATGTCGTCGGCGGTCAGGCCGAGGCCCGCCTCCGCCTTGTACTCCACGATGGCGTCCATCCAGCTCCGCATCCGGGCGGCGGCGTCCAGCTTGACCGCCAGGTCCTCCGCGTAGGCCAGCTTTGCCCCCCGAATGGTCAGCAGCAGGCAGGCCGCCAGCCACAGGGCGGCAGCCAGCAGCGCCAGTCGTTTTTTTGTCTTTGTCATGGTATGTACGCCCCCTTACAGGCCCGGCAGGGTGTTGCCCAGCACAAACACCAGCAGCGCGGTAAGCCCGCCGGTGACCGCCATGGCAAGCAGGGTGTCGCGGAAGCCCTGACGGTCGAACTCCCGGGCGATGAGGCCCGGCAGCACCAGACCGATCAGGCTGGCGGGCAGCAGCCCCGCCGCGCTCAGCGCGCCGCCCAGCGCCCAGGTGAGCAGCATCAGCAGGGCGAAGCGCCGCCGCCCGTACAGGATGACGTACCGGGCCATGAAGCGGCAGATGCCCACCGCCGCCGCCGCAATGAGCAGGGTGGTGGCGATGCGCACCGGGCTGTGGATGGCCAGTGCCAGATAGCCGGGAATGATAAGACCCGCCGAAAGGCCGGTCAGCTCGGTGAAGATCAGGCTCACCACCACGCCCAGCAGGATCGTTTCGTTATACATGGAGCTTGCCCTCCTCTCTCACACGGGCCATCAGTTCGCGGCCATCGGCGGCGATGTTGCCGATGGCAAAGACCACATCCTGTGGTCCAAGGCTGTCAAAATCCAGCGCCGCGGCGGAATCGTAGGAATACACGCGGGTGTCCGGCAGAGCCTTCTCGATGCCCCGCTTCATGTAACCGCGCCCCGCGCCCAGCAGCCAGACCTCGTCCGGAGCCAGCCGGATGGCGGTCTGGCGCATATCCTGGGTGCGGCTGCCCCGGTCGGCCCGGTTGTTCACCAGCACGATGAACCGCCCGCCGGGGTTGCCCAGCTTTTCCTTCATCTGTTCCCAGACCATGCAGGTGGACTGGATGTCATTGATGGACAGGCCGTTGATGAACACGCCCTTGCCCAGATCGTGCAGGGACAGGGCAAAGGGGTCCCGCTTGAAGCCCGCCATACCCGCCAGCGCGGTGGCGCGATCCACCCCCAGATGCTCGCACACCGCCAGCGCGAGGGCGATGTTCTCGGCAAAGTCGAAGTCCGGCTCGGTTCCGTCGGGGCGGATGGGGTAAAACGCACTGCCCATCTGCTGTGCCTTGCGGCCCATGCGCTCGGCCTGCACCTGCTCGCCGGTGAACAGCACGCCGTTTTTCGGCACGGTGTTGCACAGCGCGTCGCAGATCTCGGCCAGCGTGGTGCCCATCACGTCGGTGTGATCCCGCCGCACGTTGGTGATCACACCCACGTCCGCCTTCAGAATGCGGTGCTGGGCGGCGTACTGGAACTCCGGCTGTACGGCCATGCACTCCACCACCAGCACCTCAGCGCCCTGCTGAGCGGCACGGTGCATGATGCCGAGCTGTTCCTTGATGTTGGCCTTGCCGCGGCGGACGATCAGCTCCTCACGGCCCTCCACGTCGATGGTCATGGGGTCGGTGCCGGTGGTCTTGCAGAACACCCGCAGGCCGCCCGCCCGCAGACCCGCCTCGATGAGGCGGCTGGTGGTGGACTTGCCCCGGGTGCCGTTCACATGGACCACATGGGCCAGCTTTGCCCGGTCGGCGTCCGCCCGCCGGGCCTCCCACACAAGGCCCGCCAGCCAGCACACCGCCAGCACGGCGATCAGAACGTTCATGCGGTCAGCACCTCCTCAAATATAAACAAAGTGTACGGTCAGAACGCCACCGCCTTGCCGTCGCGGCGCGGGTCGGCGCCGCCCCGCAGGGTGCCGTCCTCAAGGCGCATGGTGGCCTGCACGCAGGGGAAGGTGAACCACACCTCGCCCAGCTCCAGCTCGTGGCCCATGGCGGCCAGCTCGTCCTTGACCTCCTGGGTCACCCGATCCTCCAGAATGAGGACGCCGAAATCGTCGTGCATCCGAATGGCATCGATGGCCTCCTGCACGTCCATACCGTGGTCGATCACCTTGGTGATGACCTGCGCCACACCGGTGATGATGCGGGTGGTGCCGGGCGCGCCCAGCGCAAGGAAGGGCACATCGTCCTTCAGTACCAGCGTGGGGCTCATGCTGGACAGGGGGCGCTTGTTGCCCGCCACCACGTTGGGACTGTTGGGGTCAACGGAGAAATCAAACAGAGTATCGTTCAAAAGAATGCCTGTTCCCTCGGCCACCAGACCGCTGGCAAAGGTGGCGTCCACCGTCTTGGTCACCGCCACCATGTTGCCCGCCGCGTCCATGATGGAGTAGTGGGTGGTGGAAGCGCTCTCATAGGGCCAGGGGTTGCCCGCCTCATAGGTCTGGCTCTTCTCCGGGTCGATGGTCGCGGCCAGCTCGGCGGCGTAGTCCTTGCTGATGATGCCGGCGGCGGGCACGTCCACATAGGCGGGGTCGCCCATGTACTTGGTGCGGTCGGCAAAGCCCAGCTTAAACGCCTCGCTGAGCAGGTGGAAGTACTCCGCGCCCTCCGGGTCCATGGCGGGCACGTCGAAGTTCTCCAGAATGTTCAGGATCTCCAGAATGATGCTGCCGCCGGAGGAGGGCAGGTTGGAGGAGTAGATGTCGTAGCCCCGGTAGGTGCCGTGCACCGGCTCGCCCACATGGATCTCGTACTCGGCCATGTCCTCCATGGTCAGGCAGCCGCCGGTGGCCTGCACCGCCGCCACGATCTTTTCGGCGATCTCGCCGGTGTAGAACACGCTCTCGCCCTGCTCAGCGATCAGCCGCAGGGTGTTGGCAAGGTCGGGGTTCTTGAGGATCTCGCCCGGCTCATAGGGGAAGCCCATCTCGTTCAGATAGAGCTTCTCGGTGGCGGGGAACTTGATGATGGCGCCGTAGGCGTCCTTGATGTCGCGGCTGGTGATGTCCGAGACCACAAAGCCCTCCTCGGCCATCTCGATGGCGGGGGCCATGACCTCCTCGCGGCTCATGGTGCCGTAGGTGTCCAGCGCGTAGAGCATTCCCTTGACCTCGCCGGGCACCGCCACCGCCTTGCCGCCGATCTTGTTCTCCTCGTTCAGCACCTTGCCGTTTTCGTCCACCGTCCACATATCCAGGCTCGCCGCCGCGGCGCTCTCGTCCCGGAAGTCGATGAACTTCACCTCGCCGGTCTCGGCGAAGCGGATCATCATAAAGCCGCCGCCGCCGATGCCCGAGGACTGCTGCTCGCACACGCCCAGCAGAAAGCCCATGGCCACCGCGGCGTCGATGGCGTTGCCGCCGGCCTGCAGGATCTCCACGCCAAGCTGGCTGGCCTCCTCACGGCCGCTGGACACCACGCCGTTCCTGCCGGTGGCGTCGCGGCCGCCGGTGACCACCGTCTCGCCGCCCACAAAGGGGGCGTTGGTGGCGGCAGGGGCCGGGTCGGACGCCGGTGCGGAGGCGGCCGGCGCGCCGCAGGCGGTGAGGGCCATGAGCAGCGCCAAAACAAGCGCTGTAATGCGAATGTGTTTCATATTGAGTCCCTTCCTTTCGGACAAGCTTCGGGCAAATCGCAGGATAAATTCTGTTATCCTTATAATTGTCTGCGCATTTTCCGGGATTGTCAAGCCGCCGCGCCTTGTACAAAGCTTCCAGAAAATCACGGCTTTGCATGGCAATCTTTACAAAACTGTGACGATGGAATGAAAAAAAAGAGAAATAATTGAATCCGTTGCGATACCTATGTTAAAATAATCCAACATGTATTGTATTCTTTGCCCGCACCGCGCAGGGCTTCGTTCCACCCGGCCTCCGCGGACTGCATTGCATGTTTCGACCAACCACCAGAAAGGAGACTTTTACCATGACTAAAAAGCTCGTTTCCCTGCTTCTGGCTCTGGTGATGGCCCTGTCTGTCGTCGCTTGCGGCGGTGCTGCTTCTTCCAGCGCCCCCGCCAGCAGCGCTCCCGAGGCTACTGCTGAGCCCACTGCGGAGCCCGCTCCCGAGCTGGTTCCCGCCTACTCCGTCGAGGGTTACGTCACTGTTGACGCCGACGGCAACCGTGTGACCGACAACCGTACCGATACCTCTACCAAGGCGATGGCTGTTGCCTCCAAGTACGAGGTTTCTCAGGTCGGCGCTGAGATCATGAGCAAGGGCGGCAACGCGGTTGACGCCGCTGTCGCCATGGGCTTCGCCCTGGGCGTCTGCGAGCCCTTCACCTCCGGTCTGGGCGGCGGCGGCATCGCCACCATCCACACCGCCGAGGGCGAGAACTACTTCGTGGACTTCCGCGAGGTCGCTCCCGCTGCCGCTACCCTGGACCTGTATGTGGCTGCTGACGGCAGCAACAACGGCAACACCCGCACCGGCGGCCTGGCCTCCGGTGTCCCCGGTGAGGTCGCTGGTATGCTGTACCTGTACGAGCATCACGGTTCCGGCAACCTGACCCTGTTCGAGGTCATGGAGCCCGCCATCCGCATCGCTGAGGAGGGCTTCACCGTTTCCGCTTACTGCGCCAACGCTGTGGCTGATATGTACGAGAAGGCCATTGCCAACGAGAACATTGCTGCCATCTACCTGAACGAGGACGGCCTTCCCAAGGAGGAGGGCGACGTGATCGTCAACCCCACTCTGGGCGAGGCTCTGCGCATGATCGCTGAGCAGGGCGCCGACGCCTTCTACAATGGCCCCATCGGTGAGGCCATGATCGAGAGCGTTCAGGCTGCCGGCGGCGTCATGACCATGGAGGATCTGGCCGGCTACGAGGCTCAGGAGATCGAGCCTGTCACCGGTGACTACCGTGGCTACACCATCATCTCTTCTCCCCCGCCCTCTTCCGGCGGCGCCATCATGATCGAGATCCTGAACATGCTGGAGAACTACGACATCGGCGCTATGGAGATCAACAGCACCGAGTACATCCACCTGTTCACCGAGGCCTTCAAGATCGCCTTCGCTGACCGTGCTGCTTACATGGCCGACACCGCCTTCACCGACGTGCCCCTGGATGGTCTGACCGACCAGGATTACGCCGACGAGCGCGCTGCTCTGATCGACCTGGAGAAGGCTCAGGATCAGGCCGTCAACGGCGATCCCTTCGCGTTCGAGCACACCGATACCACCCACTACTCTGTGGCTGACATCGAGGGCAACTGCGTTGCCATCACCAAGACCATCAACTACTACTGGGGCAGCGGCGTCATGTGCGATCGCTACGGCTTCTTCATGAACAACCAGATGGACGACTTCTCCACCAACGCTGAGTCTGTCAACAAGATCGAGCCTGGCAAGAAGCCTCTGTCTTCCATGAGCCCCACCGTCGTTCTGGACCAGAACGGTGATCCCTTCATCGTTACCGGTACTCCCGGCGGCACCAAGATCTTCTGCGGCGTTCTGCAGACCATCTCCCGCATCATCGACCACGACCTGGATCCTCTGACCGCTGTTGCGATCGCCAAGGTCTGGAACTCCAGCGCTTCCAACAACTTCCAGTACGAGCCCAACCTGAAGGGCTTCGAGGAGTACGGTGTGACCGATGAGACCGTCGCCGAGCTGGCCGCTATGGGCCACGGCGAGGCCAAGTGCACCTCTTCCGGCGCCATGCAGACCATCGTCTTCCAGGACGGCACCCTGATCGGTGTTGGCGATCCTCGTCAGGACGGCAAGGCCTGCGGCGTTAAGTAAGATCTGAGATCTGCTTGACCGCAAACAAAACGGAACGACAGCGTAACCGCTGATTCGGGCGGCGCTCCCTTTTTGGGGGCGCCGCCCCTTTTTTGTTTTGGGGTGGGGGAGTGCCCCCTTGACAAATCCCGCCCCGCCGCCGCACACTATACTTGACCGCACACAAGCCCCTGCCCTCAGAAAAGGAGACCCGCCATGAACAACGCCATCCTCGCCCCTCTGCAGGTCCTCTGGGACTATATGCGCCGCCCCTCGCCCCTTGAGAAGTCCGACTGCATCGTGGGCTTTGGCAATTTCAACGGGGACATCGCCCTGCGCGCCGCCGAGCTGTACCATCAGGGCTGGGCAGAGCGGGTGCTGTTCACCGGCGGACTGGGGCGCAACACCCTCGGCCGCATGAGCGGCACCGAGGCGGAGCGGTTTGCCGCCATCGCCATGGAGGCGGGGGTGCCCGCCTCCGCCATCCTGCTGGAAAAACGCTCCACCAACACCGCCGAGAACATCCTGTTCACCCGGCAGCTTCTGGAGGAGCAAGGCCTCCGCCCCGCCCGCCTGCTGGGGGTACATCAGCCCTTTATGGAGCGGCGCATCTGGGCGGCGTTTCAGGTGCACTGGCCCGAGGTGGAGCTGCTGACTACCTCCCCGCAGGTGACCCTCCCGGAATATCTGGCCGGCGCGGTACGGCAGGGTCTGCCCGAGCAGAACGCCATCGACGTGATCGTGGGGGACTTCCAGCGGATGAAGCTCTACGCCGAGAAGGGCTACCAGATCCCGCAGGAGATCCCCGACGAATGCTGGGCCGCCTTTGAGCAGCTGGTGGCGCTGGGCTGCGGCGGGCAGCTTGCCACATAAACCAAACCATTGCTGGAGCGCCCCCTGCAAAGCGGGGAGTGCCCCGGCTTTTTTTGCGCAGACCGGGCGGCGGTGTATCAAAATATGGGGGCTGCACCCAAACTTCTTTTTCGCGCTGCTTCGCTGCCGCGCTATAGAGTTGAAGAAAAACAGCGTGATGTTGTCCGTTTCCGGGGTGGTGTGCTATACTGAGGGTACGATAACCCGGCCTGTCCGGTGCAGGCCCATCCCACCGCAAAGGAGCGATGTGACCATGAAGCTCACCACCCGCAGCCGTCTGCTGATGGCACTGACCGTATTTTCCCTGTTTTTCGGGGCAGGCAACCTGATCTTCCCGCCCTTTTTGGCCGCGCAGGCCGGCACCCAGACCTGGCCCGCCATGCTGGGCTTCTGCCTGACCGCCATCGGCTGCCCGGTGCTGGGCGTGGTGGCGGTGGCCCGCTTCGGCAGTCTGGAACGGCTGGCCGGGCAGGTACACCCGGTCTTTGCCGGGGTGTTCATCCTGCTTATCTATCTGGCCATCGGGCCGGGGCTTGCCATCCCCCGCACCGCCAGCACCAGCTTTGAGATGCTGGCACTGGCCTTCGCCGGGCCGGACGCCCCGCTGGGGCTGCTGCAGGCGGGGTACAGCCTGCTGTTCTTCGCCCTCGCCACCCTCATCGCCCTGAAGCCCGCCGCCCTCACCCAGCGGCTGGGCAAGGTGCTGTGTCCCACCCTGCTGTGCCTCATCGCGGTGCTGTTCGCCGCGTCCCTCGCCGCCCCCCACGGCTACGGCCCGGTGAAGGCCGAGGCCTACGCCGCCGCTGCCCCGCTGCAGGGCTTTCTGGACGGCTACCAGACCATGGACGCCATCGCGGCGCTGGTGTTCGGCGGGGTCATCGCCCTGAACCTGCAGGGTCTGGGCGTCAAGGACGAGAAGGCCATGGTGGCCGAAACCACCCGGGCCGGGCTGGGCGCGGGCGTGCTGCTGCTGGCGGTGTACTGTGCGCTGGCCCATGTGGGCGGCGTGTCCGGCGGCGCGTGGCCCGGCGCGGCCAACGGCGCGCAGGTGTTGACCAACATGGCGGACGGCGTATTCGGCCATGTGGGCATGGTGCTGCTGGCGGCCATCTTTGTGGTGGCCTGTCTGAACACCTGCATCGGCCTGCTGTCCAGCGTGGGCGGCTGCTTCCATCGCCTTATGCCCCGGCTGTCCTATCCGGTCTGGGTGGGGCTGTTCGCCCTGCTCAGCGCGGTCATCTCCAACGCGGGGCTGAACCAGATCCTCAGCCTGTCGGTGCCGGTGCTGAACCTGCTGTATCCCCCCGCCATCGTGCTGATCCTGCTGGCCTTTGTGCCCGACAGCCGCCACCGCCCGCTGCTGTGGCCCCTCGCGGGCTGGACCACCGCCGCCGTCAGCGCCCTGACCTGCGCCGGCCGCGCCGGCCTGCTGCCCGCGGCCCTCACCGGCCTGCTGGAGCATCTGCCCCTGTATTTCATGGACTTGGCGTGGCTGCTGCCCGCCGCCATCGCGGCCGCCATCGGCTGGGCGGCCCGCCGCAGCCCCGAATAAACCATCCGCAAGGAGGTCTGTGCCCATGCGTGTCACCTATCTGGATCACTCCGGCTTCTGTGTGGAGCTGGCCCATCACATCCTCGTGTTCGACTGGGTGAAGGGCGACCTGCCCGCCCATCTCGACCCCGACCTGCCCATGGTGGTGTTCGCCAGCCATTTCCACGGTGACCACTTCACCTTTGAGCTGTTCCGCCGTCTGGCGGGGCGGCCCCAGGTGCGCTATGTACTGGGGCGGGACATCAAAAAGCAGTGGTCGCGGGGGTACTTCGCCGCCCACGGGGTGGACGGGGCGCTCTACGACTCCCTGCACTTCATGGGCGCGGACGAGGAGCTGCAGCTCGCAGAGCCGGACGGCGCCCGCCTTGAGGTGTCCACCCTGCGCAGCACCGACAGCGGCGTGGCCTTTCTGGTCACCGACGGCAGCGCACGGCTGTACCACGCCGGCGACCTGAACTGGTGGGTGTGGGCAGGGGAGACCCCCGCGTACAACCGGCAGATGACCGCAGACTTCCTCGCCCAGATGGCCAAGCTGGAGGGACAGCGGTTTGACGCGGCCTTCCTGCCGCTGGACCCCCGACAGGAGGCGGACTATGCCCGGGGCTTCGACTGCTTCATGCGGCGCACCCGCACCGCGCAGGGCTGGCCCATGCATTTCTGGGGGGACGAGAGCGTCTTTGACCGGCTTACCGCCGACCCCTGCTCCGAGCCGTATCGGGAGCGGATCGCCCCCGTGAGCCTCTACCATCGCACAGCCTTATAAAAACAGCAAAGCCGCCCCGCACCGGTCTGACCCGGTGCGGGGCGGCTCTCTTTGTTTTCGGGCGATCAGTCGTCGGCTTCCTCGTCGCCGGCCACCTCGCGGATGCGCTCGTTGTTCAGCCAGTCCTTGTCGGGGCGGCAGATCAGGCGAGCGTCCACATAGGCCATGTCCAGCGTCAGGATGGTGGCGCCCAGATAGACGCCGTTGTCCTGCTTCTCCACCACCAGCGCCACATCCTCCCGCCCGCTGCCCCGCAGATCCAGCGGCAGCATCAGGCTCATGGTGTTGTGGCCGGGGAAGTAGGCGGGCAGGGCGGTCTGGTAGTTCCAGCGCACCCGCTTGATGGCCCGCTCGATGGCGGCGCTCAGGCACTCCACCAGATGGTTGCGCTCCAGAGGATTCTCATCCAGATAGGCGTTCAGCTTCTCAAAGCCCGCGTCCCGCTCGGCGGGGGTCTGGGCGGCCTCCAGCGCGTCCAGAATGCGCACAGCGGCGGGCTTCTCCAGTTCGCTGCGCAGCACGTCCAGCGGCCAGCGGTACAGGCGCTCCTTCACGATGTGGTTTTTGTCCACCTGCGGGCGCTTGCTGCAGTCGTACAGCAGATCCGCCGCGGTGAAGTACCTCGCCGGGGCGGGCGGCTCGCTGAAGCAGCGCACCAGATTTTTGCCCCAGACGCCCTCGCCCTTGACGCAGAAGGCCTGGAAGCGCCAGTGCCCGCCGCTGTTGCCGGCGTTGGGCACGAACAGGGCGTAGATGTCGTCGTACATCCCGTTCACGAGTCCGGTGTTGAAGATGGCAAGACGGGGGCTTTCGGCCACCTTGCCCTCCAGCTTCAGCCGGTAGAAGGTGTAGCACAGGTAGCTCTTCAGCACCTGCTTGCGGTCGCTGCCCTCAAAGCTCCAGTTCTCGGGCAGGGCCATGTCCGCAAGCTGGTTCAGCACCTCGTCCCAGCTTCCCATGTGCGCCCAGCGGTCCAGCGCGTGGCGGGGGCTGGCCAGATCGACCCGATTCATCACCCAGGGCGCGCCCGCCCAGCGGTTGGGGGTGAGCTGCGCCTGCAGAGGCTGGCCGCGGGGGGTGACAAGGTCGGTGTGGAACACATACCCGTCCCGCATGGGGTAGAGCTGCCCGGCGGCGCGGGCCTTGGCGTAGCTGTCCCGCAGGGTCTGCATCTGGTCATCGGTGGGGCGCAGGCGCAGGCTCTTGTCGCCGCGGTCCACAAACAGGTCGTTCAGGTGCCCGTACATGGCGTTCAGGGTGGTCTGGGGGATGAACACCTCCGCCTCGCTCAGCTCCTCGGGGGCCTGCAGAGAGCGGCCGGGCTGGGGCTGGGGGCGATCCTCCGACAGCTTGCCCACAAAGCCGCAGTAGCCGCTGCCGTCCCCCTTGTCGCCGAGACTGACCGACATGAAGAGCGGCTCGCCCGCCGGGGTGGTCAGCCCGATGGGGAAGTCGAAGGCCTGCTCGTTGCGGGCGTTTCGGCGGGCAAAGCCGCAGCCGCGGGCCTTGGCGTAGCCTGCCTTCAGGGCGTCCCACTGCTCCGGGCTGAGCCGGGCGGTGCCCGTCACCGCAATGCCAAGCTGCTCCAGCAGGTTCTTCTGGGCGCTGGGCGCCACATACACCCGGCCGCCCTCCATGGGCAGCTTCTCCAGCAGGGCGGGGGCCACGGTGCCGAAGCCGAACTTCTCCAGCGCCTGCCACTCGTGGGCCGTGTCCTCAGCGGGGACCGGCTCCGGGGCGGGGGCGGGGACGGACTCGGCGCGGCGGGTCTTTTTCAGAGTACCGATGAAGACGCAGATGCCCTTGCCCGGCTCCTGATTTTTGGGGCTGACCGCCTGCATCAGAGGCTCGCCCTCAGGGGTGGAAAAGCCGGTGGGGAAGTAGTAGGAGCCTTCCTGCCGGCCGTTTTTGCGGGCGAAGCCCAGGCGGCGGGCCAGCGTGTAGTTCTCGCGCAGGGTGCGCCACTGCTCCGGGCTGAGACGCGCCGTCTCCTCGGCGGTGCCGCCGCACAGCCCGTTCAGCAGGGCCTTCTGGGAGTTCAGGGTGATGTACACCTGACCGGCCTCGGTGGGAAGCTGCTCCAGCAGCGCCGCGTCCACCCGCTCCAGCCCGTACTGCTCCAGCCCCTTCCAGCCGGGGGCGGCGGCCCAGACCTCCTCAAGGCCCTCGGCCTCGGGGATGGCAGGCTCCTGCCCGGCCAGCAGCGCCTCGATCTCGGCGGCGGTGGGCAGGGCGGGGGCGCCCGGCTCCCAGCAGGGGTCGGGCATCAGGTAGACTCCGTCCCCCTTGCCGGGGCGGCCGGGGAGCTGCACCACGCAGTGGTCCATCGCCGCCAGCATCTGCGCCAGCTTGCCGTAGCCCAGCGCCTTGTAGTCGATCTCAAATTTGTTCAGGGTCTCGCCCACAGCGGAGGTCAGCAGCCGCTCCCCCGCGGGGAAGCTCTCCCGCAGGAAGCCGTACAGCATCCGCTGGGCGTTCACCGGCATCTCGGGCACCTGTGCCTCCGGGTCGGTGCCGTCGGACAGGGGCAGGTGGCGCACGCCGCGCAGCACCCAGCGCTCCTCGCCCTGACCGGGGGCCATGGGGCAGAGGGTCATGTACAGCAGGGTGCCGTACTCACCGGGCACGCGGGTGAGCAGATCCCAGTTGTCCGCGCCAAGGGCGCTGGCGCGCACCGCGTCGTGGAGCGCCGCATAGGCCAGCTCCGCCAGAATGCGCTCCTCCAGCTCCTCCGCACCCTGCACCTGCCCCGCAAGCTGGCGCTTCATGCGGCTGCGGGCCTGCGCGGTGATGCGCACGCCGCCCTCCAGCGACACGCAGCCCGCCTCGGCAAAGCCCCAGTGCTGCACCGCCTCCTGCCAGCTCTCGATGGTTCCGGTCTTATGTTCCATGTTCCTGCCTCCGTTCGGTGGTTCTGTCTATGTCCGCAAGCTTCGCAAATTCACGGTTTTCTCTGTACAGAGTATTCTCGCCCCTGCCCATCAAATGTCAGCTGCACTCACAGGAAAAGGGTGAGGATGGGCACGGTGAACAGGCTGGTGAGGGTGGAGATGAACACGCACTTGGAGCCAAACTCCGCGTCCGCGCCGTATTTCGCCGCCAGAATGGCGGTGGTGCTGCCGATGGGCATACCGGCCAGCACCACCGAGACGCCCAGCGTCAGCGCGTCCACCGGCAGCAGCTTCAGCACCGCCAGCAGGGTCAGCGGCAGGGCGAGCTGGCGCACCGCCACCAGAATGAACGCCTTCGGCTCCAGCACGCTGCGCACGTCCACGTCCGCCAGGATCATGCCCACGATGCCCATGGCCAGCGGGGTGGTGCAGCCGCCCAGCGAGGTGACCGCCTTGCCCAGAAAGCCCGGCAGCGCCAGCCCGGTGAACATCTTGATGAGACCCAGCTCCACCGCGATGATGCCGGGGTTGAGCAGCACATTTTTCACCCGCTGCTTCATGGGCGCGTCGGTGAACAGGCTGATGCCCGCCGACCACATGAGAATGCGGGTGGGGATGATGGCCAAGCTGCCCAAAAACAGCCCCTCCGCCCCGTAGGCGCCCTCCACCACCGGCAGCCCGGCAAAGCCCGCGTTGCTCACCAGCGTGCCGTACTGCAGGATGCAGCGCTCCCGGGGCTGTGCCCAGTTGTAGGCGTACCGCCCGATGAGCAGCGCCGCCGCCGACACCGCCGAGGCCACGATCAGTGCCAGCGCGCCGCTCTTCATGGCCTCGGCGCTCAGCCCGGTCTGAAAGGAGTTGAAGATCATGCAGGGCAGGGTGATGTTGATGACAAACTCGGTGAAGGCCTGCCGTGCCTCCGCCTTCAGCAGGCCGGACTTGCGGCTGCCCCAGCCCACCAGCATATACACAAACAGCACCGACTGGATGCCGGCCATCCGGATAAAGTTCTCCACGGTGTGCGCTCCTCTCGTTTTCTTCCCTTCAATTATGGGCTTCGCCCGCCGAAAAAGCAAGGGCAAGCCGGGCATGAGGCAGCGGCCTGCACGTTTTGCACAAAGGCTGCGGGCTTCTGTTGGCGGCTCTGCTGGTTTTCGCTTCGTCCCCGCCGTGGCGCAAAATGCCCCGCGCCGCCGTCAGGCGCGGGGCTTTTTTAGGATGTTTCACGCTCAGAACACATGGTCGGCCACGCGCATACAGCCGTTGTCGTCCACACAGTACAGGGTGACGCGGCTGCCCTTTTCGGTGACCTGCGCGGGCAGGCGGATCAGCCCGTCCTCCAGCGCCGCGTCGTGGTAGAACCGCTTGTGGGCGGTGGTGGCGCGGGGCAGCTCCTCGGGGCGGGTGTACATGAGCGAGTGCCGCTCGGCGGGCATAGGACAGGGCTTGCCGCCCTGCACCATCTGCCACAGGGTGCTGCCGTCCTCGGCAGGCTCCTCGCGGCCCTCAGCGGGCACGAGCTGGCAGCCCATGCGCTGCGGCCCGTGTTTGCCGCCGTGACGGAACTTGTGATCCACGATCAGGCAGCGGCCCTCCCACGCCTGCAGGAACCGCTCCACCGGCACCTGAATGCGGGCGGCCGCGTCGTCCGGGGCGGCGGGGTCGTTCAGCATCACCCACGCCTGCCCCCGCTGGTCGGTGGTCATGCCGCGCACCACCACCCGGTGGCTGGCGGGCATGGCGGCGATCTCCTCGTCGGTGGGGCGAGGCGGCTGAGGGGCGGGCGCAGGCTCGGCCTCGGCGGCGTTTTCCCCGGCGGGTGCGTCCGGCCCGGCCGGCTCCGGTTCCGGCTCAGGGGGCGTGTACAGCAGGCCGGGGCGCACCGCGGCCAGAACGCCGTGCTCGCCCCGCAGCGCGTCCCGCAGGCCGTTCATGTCCAGCCATGCCTGCCACACACTGAAGCCCAGCGACCCGGCGGCGGCCCCCAAAAAGGCCAGATTGTAGCCGCTGGGGCTGTCGCAGTCGCAGTCCCGGGAGAGGTGCGCCAGCTCCTCGGGCAGGATGTCCTGCCCCCAGCGGTTCATCAGGCTGGCCAGCGCGGTCGGCCCCGCGATGGAGCCGGGCAGCCCCACGCCCCGGTTCTGCATACTGTAGGCGGGGATGCGCAGCTCCCGGTTCAAGGGGCGGTTCTCCCGGCCGTCGGGCTTGGTGGGCCGCACGCTGGCGGCCAGCAGCCTTAAGGTGGGGGTCTGCTTGTCGTCCTCAGTATAAAGGTAAGCGCGGAGCTGGGCGCAGCTTCCCGGCGCGCCCTCGGGCAGCACCATGGTGCCGCCCCGCACAAAGATCCCCTCGCCGGGCTGCTGCCACACGCCCCAGCGGTTCATCCAGGGGCTCCAGCGGCCAAAGCCGCGCCAGTTGCTCCATTTGCCGCTCTGCAGCACCCGGGCCTGTACCTCCACCACCGTGCCCGGCGGCGTGTCGGCGTTCCAGCTCACCAGCAGACGGTCAAAGGCGGGCAGGCGCAGGGCGGGAGTGGTGTAGCAGCCGTAGGCAAGATAATCCCCGTCCGCCTGATCCAGCACCACGCCGCCCTCGTCCAGCGTCACGTTGTCCAGTTCGCCCCGGGCCAGCTCCTCGGTCCCGCGGATCACCCGTGTGTTTTCCATGGGGTCTGCTCCTTTCCGCTGTTATTCTTCCTCGGCGGCTTCGCCGGTCAGGTCTGCCTCCCGGCGGCGCTCGATGCGCTCCTCGATGCGGAAGGTCTCGTCAATGGGGGGATAGGCCGTCTGGGTGGCGGCCAGCACGCAGGGCCAGAAGCCCAGCAGCGGGATGGTGAACAGGCTGATGGGGGCCAGCTTCAGGTGCAGGCCCCACCACACCGCCTGAAGGGCGGCCGCGCCCAGCACCCGGGGGGCGCTGCTCAGCAGCAGCGCCAGCGCGTTGCGCAGCAGGTCGCCCATGGGCAGCTCCATCAGGGTCATCATGGGCCAGGCGGTGGCGAACAGCGCCATGGTCAGCACCATGCAGGCGGCCACCGCGATGTAGCCGACCCCGCCGGTGGACAGCAGCGCCCAGAGCTGCACCCCGAACAGCCCCCACATCAGGCCGCCCAGCACGGCGCTCTGCCGCCAGTTGGCCTTGAACGCACGCTTGTAGCGGTGCCACCAGTAGCCCGGCTCATCCCGCAGGGCGCGCAGGGTGGTGTCGTACAGGCCGGCCAGACAGGGGCCGGCCAGCGCGCCGCCCAGCACACAGCCGGCCAGCGCGGGCAGCAGCCCGCCGAACACCAGCCCATACAGATACAGCGCACCGCCGGGCAGACCCGCCAGCACCACCAGCAGGTTGGACTTCAGCAGGTCGGGGTAGTCCCGCCCGACGATCTCAAAAAAGCGGGCAGGGCCGGTGGCGCGGGGCGCGTCCGGGCTGACGCCGGGGCCGGGGCGGTCGAAGTGTCGGTTCCAGATGCTCATGGGGGACTCCTTTGTTCAGAAGGGCGGCGCACCGCCGCCCGGCATCGCATTCGTAAGTTTATTGTATCGGGTTTTCGGTCGGTTTACAAGCCCGCCGCCTTGCGCAGACCCGCCCCGGCGGTGTATGATGGAGCCATCTTGAACGAAACGAGGGATCCCCATGCTCATCCGCCCCGCCTCTGCCGCCGACGCGCCCGCCCTTGCCGCCATCGAAGCGGTCTGCTTCCCCGCCGCCGAGGCCGCGTCCCCGACCTCCATCGCCGCCCGGCTGGCGGTGTTCCCCGACTGCTTCTTTGTGGCGGAGGAGGCCGGCCAGCCCATCGGCTTCATAAACGGCGCGGTGTGGGACGAGCCGGTCATCCGGGACGAGCTGTTCGAGAACGCTGCCCTCCACCGCCCGGACGGGGCGTGGCAGACGGTGTTCGGGCTGGACGTGCTGCCGGAATACCGCCGTCAGGGCGTGGCCGCCGCCCTGATGCGGGCGCTTTTGGACGCCGCCCGCGCCGCCGGCCGCCGGGGTGCGGTGCTGACCTGCAAGGCGCACCTCATCCGCTATTACGAGCGCTTCGGTTATCAGAATCTGGGCGTGTCCG
>JBGVKB010000007.1:0-5565 GCA_045118955.1 Oscillospiraceae bacterium
CCGCGACCTGTACTATCTGCGCCGCTGCCAGAGCGTGGGCTTTCTCTATCAGCCCGACGAGCAGAAGGAGCAGCGGGAGGTCTACGATTCCAGCGCCGATGTGTCCTGGGGCATCTCCGCCGAGGCGGCGGCCTGCATGGTGTTCCCTGAGATGGGGCGAGGCGATTTTATACGCAGTACCTTCGTAAAAAACTTTGATTCCCAGTACCTGTTCACCTATGTGCTGCTGCTGCACCAAAAATATGTGCTGTACCTGTTTTTGACCCGCATTGGCGTGGGGCGGTACAACGACCTGCAGGCACTGGAGGAGTACCGCCGTCAGCTCTACGAGTTCGAGACCAACCACGTGTTTACCACCATTACCGAGGTGGATCAGTACGACCGCTTCTACCGCAGTGTGGGGTGCGCCTTCGCCCTGATCGATATGTACAAGGACGTGCGCGAGCCGATCGTGTCCCTGCGCGAGCTGCAGCGCGAGCGGCAGGAGGAGGCACAGAAGCAGCGGGAGGACCGGCTGAACCGGGTTCTGACTGCTCTGTCGATCCTGACTGTGTTCTCGGCCCTCACCGACGGTGTGGCCTTCATCGAACAGTTGTTCGGTCTGCTGCCCGCGGCGCTCTGCACCCCGGAGAGGATCCTCTGGTGCCAGCGCGGCTATGTGGTGTTTGTGGTTACGCTCTTCGTGTTTTTGCTGCGCTGGATGTTTGGCGGCAAACAAAAAGGAGAAACTCAAAAATGACGAATGTCTATCACTACACAGGATGCTTTGTGGACGGGCAGGTGCTTTTGCCCCACGCCCCGGCTATGGATGCCCGGCGACTGGGGCGGCTCATCGACCACCCCCATGTGACCTTTGCCTACCGGCCCGAGTCGGTGGATGAGGGTCTGTTCGGCGTCCCGGTGACCCTGCGGGTGACAGGCTACGGCTGTGACGGTGCGAACGAGGGCTTTCTGGTGGAGGTGCTGACCGACTGCGCCCCGCTGGCGGAGCAGGCGGCGGCCATCCCGGTGCCCCACATCACCCTGTCGGTGGCGCAGGACGCCCGCCCGGTGAACACCCGCTGGCTCAGGTTTGAGCCGATCGAGCCATTTGAGATCGAGGCTGTCTTTGGCGGCTATCGGAAGGGCAGACCCTGTTTTTCTCCGCAGGCGGCCGAATAAATTTCATCGGATCCCACGCCCTGTGCGCCTTTTTGGGTGCGCAGGGTGTTTTTTTGTCCGGCCTTGTGTTACAATGGTAGCGCTGAAATTTTGCGTTCTGACAAAGGGGGCGTTTGCTATGATCGAAACCACCATCTGTGCACTGGCCACCCCGCCCGGGGAGGGCGGCATTGCGGTGGTGCGACTGTCCGGCCCGGAGGCCTATCCCATCGCGGCGCGGGTATTCGCCCCCATTGACCCAAAAAAGGACGTACAAGCAGCAAAGGGCTACACCGCCCTGTTCGGCCACTACCTTCTGGACGGGCGGCAGATGGATGAGACGGTGGCGCTGTTTTTCCGCGCGCCCCGCAGCTACACCGGCGAGGACGTGGTGGAACTGAGCTGCCACGGCGGCCGCGCCATGGCGGACGGATTGATCCAGGCCTGCCTGAAGGCGGGCGCTGCCCCGGCCGGCCCCGGCGAGTTCACCCGCCGTGCCCTGCTCAACGGGCGCATCAGCCTGACTCAGGCCGAGGCGGTGATGGAGCTGATCGGCGCGACCGGGCGGCAGGGTGCGGCGCTGGCCGCCGCCCAGCTTGAGGGCGCGCTGGCAAAGCGCATTGCCCGCATTCAGGACGACCTGACCGCCCTTGCCGGCCATCTGGCGGCGTGGGTGGACTTCCCGGAGGAGGACGTGCCCCAGCTTGAGGACGCGGTGTTGGACGACACCCTTGCCGCCGCGGAAGGGGAGCTGACCGAGCTGATCGACGGCTACGGCGCGGGTGCCGCGCTGCGGGGCGGGGTGGACACCGCCATTGTGGGGCGGCCCAATGTGGGCAAGAGCACCCTGCTGAACCTGCTGGCGGGCTTCGACCGGGCCATCGTGACCCCGGTGGCGGGCACCACCCGCGACCTTGTGGAGCAGGCGGTGAATCTGGGGGACGTGCCCCTGAACCTGTGGGACACCGCCGGCCTGCGGGACACAGAGGACATCGTGGAGGCGGAGGGTATCCGCCGAAGCAACCGTAAATTTGAAGAAGCATCGCTGATTTTGGCGGTGTTTGACGGATCGGCGTCCGCCGAAGCGGAGGATCGGGAGCTGGCGGAGCGCTGCCGTGGGCGGCAGGCCATCGCCGTGCTGAACAAGCAGGACCTGCTGGAACACCCCGGCGTCTTTGACGAGGCGCTGCTGGAGGGGCGCTTCAAAGCGGTGGTGAAGCTCAGTGCCAAGGCACCCGAGGCTCGGGAGATGCTGGGCGCTGCGGTGGCCGATCTGCTGGGCACCGCCTCCATCGACCCCAACGCGGGCGCGCTGTGCAGCCAGCGGCAGCTTGCCGCCGCCGTGACGGCGCGGGACGCACTGCGAGAGGCGCGCCGTGCCCGGGCCGGGGGCTTTGATCTGGATGCGGTGGGCGTCTGTGTGGACGACGCGCTGGATGCCCTGTATCAGCTCACCGGCGAGAGCGCAGGGGAGGCGGTCATCGAGCAGGTGTTCAGCCGATTCTGCGTGGGCAAGTGATTTTTTTATAAAATGCAAAAGGCAAAGCTATGAAACAGACAGACATCAACCGACTGGGTGAATACGATGTGATCGTGGTGGGCGCGGGCCATGCGGGCATCGAGGCGGCGCATGCGGCGGCGGTTCTGGGCGCAAAGACCGCCCTGTTCACCATCAGTCTGGATTTTATTGGGAATATGCCCTGCAACCCCTCCATCGGCGGCACCGCCAAGGGGCATCTGGTGCGGGAGCTGGACGCGCTGGGCGGTCTGATGGGCATCGCCGCCGACCGCACCTATCTGCAGAGCCGGATGCTCAACAAGGGCAAGGGGCCTGCGGTACACAGCCTGCGGGTGCAGACCGACCGCAAGCAGTACCATCTGGTGATGAAGCAGCTTGTGGAGGAGACCCCGAACCTCTACCTGCATCAGGCGGAGATCACCGGCCTCGACGTGGCGGAGGGCCGTGTGCGGGGCGTGTTCACCCACCTGAACGGCTGGTACGGCGCAAGGTGCGTGGTGCTGGCCACCGGCACCAGCTTGGGCGGGCGCATCTTCATCGGGAACGCCTTCTACGACAGCGGCCCTGATGGGCAGCACGCCGCCGTAGCCCTCACCGAAAACCTGAAAGCGCTGGGTCTGCCCATGCGCCGCTTCAAGACCGGCACCCCCGCGCGGGTACACCGCCGCAGCATCGACTTCTCCAAGCTGGAGAGCCAGCCCGGCGACCCTGCCGAGGAGCTGCAGCCCATGAGCTTTCTGACCCGTAGTCCCATGCGCAACAAGGTGGAGTGTCACATCGCCTATACCAACCCCGAGACCCATCGGATCATTCAGGCCAACATCGGCCGCAGCCCTCTGTACGGCGGCATGATCGAGGGGGTCGGCCCCCGGTACTGTCCCAGCATCGAGGACAAGGTGATGCGCTTCGCGGACAAGGAGCGCCATCAGATCTTTGTGGAGCCGTGCGGCGAAAACACCGAGGAGATGTACCTGCAGGGCATGAGCAGCAGCCTGCCTGAGGATGTACAAAACGCGATGTATCGCACGATATCCGGCCTTGAGCGGGTGGAGATCATGCGCCCGGCCTACGCCATCGAGTACGACTGCATCGACCCCACTGCGCTGGAAGCCACACTGGAGACCAAGGCGCTGCGGGGCGTGTACGGCGCGGGTCAGTTCAATGGCACCTCCGGCTACGAGGAGGCCGCCGCGCAGGGTCTGCTGGCCGGTCTGAACGCCGCCCGGCAGGCGCGGGGCGAGAGCCAATTGATTCTGGAGCGCCACACCAGCTATCTGGGCACTCTGGTGGACGATCTGGTGACCAAGGGCGTGCTGGACCCCTACCGCATGATGACCAGCCGCAGCGAGTACCGGCTGACCCTGCGGCAGGACAACGCAGATGAGCGCTTGACCCCCATCGGCCGGGAGTACGGTCTTGTGAGCGACGAGCGCTGGGCGCTGTTTGAGCAGGATATGGCGATCAAGGCCGCCGAGCTGAAGCGGCTGGAGCATACCACCGTGCGCGCCGCCGAGCTGACCGCGGTCTGCGCCGAGGCAGGGGTGGATCCGGGTGCCACCGGAGGCCCCGCCGCCGAGGTGCTGCGCCGTCCGGGTGTTACCTACGAGCTGCTGGCAAGGATCATCGGCCGGGGCGAGGGGGTCACCCCCATGATGGCTCAGCGCATCGAGACCGAGATCAAGTACGCCGGTTACATCGCCCGCCAGCAGCGCTCCATCAAGGAGGTGCAGCGCCGGGAGAGCGTGCTGATCCCGGAGGACTTCGACTACTCGGGCATTCAGGGCCTGACGCTGGAGGCGCGGGAGAAGCTGACCCGCATCCGCCCCCGCAGCCTTGGGCAGGCGGGGCGCATTCCGGGTGTTTCACCCGCCGACGAGGCGGTGCTGAGCCTTGCGCTGAAGGCGGCAAAACTTTAAACATTTTTTCGCCCGGATGTTAAAAATGAGGATAGACAAAGGAGATTGAGCCTTATGATCGACCAGGCAAGACTGATCGAAAAATGCGCCGCGGCCGGCATCCCTCTGACGGCAGAGCAGGCGGCGAAGCTGGACGACTACGCCCGCATTTTGGTGGACTACAACCAGAAGGTCAACCTGACCGCCATCACCGACCCCGAGGGCATTGAGAACAAGCACTTTGTGGACAGCCTGCTGTTCGCTGCCCAGCCCGAGGTGGCCGGCGCGATGGTGGACGTGGGCACTGGCGCGGGCTTCCCCGGCATAGTGGCCAAGATCTACAAGCCCGAGCTGGCCCTGACCCTGATGGAGCCGACCGGCAAGCGGGTGGATTTCCTGAAATACGCCTGCGCCCAGCTCGGTCTGACCGGGGTGGAGTTTGCCAAGGAGCGCGCAGAGGAGGCCGCCCGCAAGGTGTGGCGTGAGCGGTTTGATCTGGCCAGTGCCCGGGCGGTGGCCGCACTGCCCATGCTGTGTGAGTACTGCCTGCCGCTGGTGAAGGTAGGCGGCTGGATGATCGCCATGAAAGGCCCCGACGGTGAGGCCGAGCTGGCCGCCGCACAGGGCGCGCTGGCAAAGCTGGGCGGCAAGGCGGTGGAGGTGCGGCACCTCACCCTGCCCGGCGGCGATGTGCGCACCCTGATCGTGTGTGAAAAGATTTCGCAAACTCCCTCCGTTTACCCCAGAAACGGCGGTAAAATCGCAAAAAGCCCGCTGAAATGAGCGTGTTTGCGCGATTTTTGTAAATGGAAATAACTGGTAAATAAGACCGGCCTGTGGTATGCTTATCCTGTAGAGATACAGAGAGGCTACCGTGGGCCGGTTTTTCACATGGTTTTAAAACTTTGTTGAAAGGCCGGAGCGCAGGAAGAGGAGGGGCGCCATGCTGGACAAGCCGAAAACCGCGGGGAAGGTCTATCTTCTCCCGGTGGAGCAGATCGAACCGGCGGC
>JBGVKB010000008.1:0-3343 GCA_045118955.1 Oscillospiraceae bacterium
TTGCCAAGGTGGAGGTAGCGAGTTCGAGCCTCGTAAGCCGCTCCAGAAAAAACAGTCTGTACGTTCGTACAGGCTGTTTTTTGCTTTGTTCCTTGTGTGGGGGCGGTCGCTCCCCCACCCCGCCCGGCGGGAACAGGCGCGCTCAAATACAACACCGCACCCCCTGCGGCCTGTTCCGGCTGCGGAGGATGCGGTGTCTTTTGCGTTTATGCCGTGCGCAGGGTCACAGCAGACCCTTGCTTTGCAGATACTCCCGGGCCACGTCCTCGGGCTTGCGGCCCCGGTTCTCCACCTGATAGTTCATCTCCACCATGTCGCTGTCGGTGATGACCCCCGCCAGAAGCTCCAGCGCGTCGGCCACCTCGGGGTATCGCTCCAGGACCTCCTCCCGCACCACCGGCATGGCATAGTAGGGCAGGAAGTAGCCGCGGTCGTCCTCCAGCACCACCAGATCGTAGGTTCGGATCATGCTGTCGGTGGAATAGGCCACGATCACGTCGCACTCCCGGTTGTCGATGGCGGTGTAGCGCAGCGCGCCGTCCATGGGCACCACTTCCTTGAACTCCAGCCCGCTGTAGGCGGTCTGCAGGCCGGGCAGGCCGTCCGGGCGGTTGGCAAACTCAAAGGTAGGGCTGAGGATCAGGTTTCGGCTCACCGCGATCAGGTCGCTGACCGTCTCAAGCCCGTACTGCTCGGCGGTCTCGCGGCGCACCGCCAGCGCGTAGGTGTTGTTGAAGCCCCACTCCGCACCCACATACAGGGCGTACTCGTCGTGGAACATCTGTTTGGTCACATCGTAGGCCTTCTGAGCGGTCACCCCCTCCACCGGCTGCTTGAGGATGCTGGCGTACATGGTGCCGGTGTAGCCGATCTGTACGTCCAGCTCGCCGTTTTTCAGGGCGCTGAAGCAGATGTCGCTGCCGCCCATGTTCAGCTTGCGCTCCACCTCCAGATCGGTGTGGGCCTCGATCAGCTCCGCCGCCATGTTGCCTAGGATCATCTGCTCCGGGTAATAGGCGCTGGTCACCGAGACCGCCCGCCCGGGCAGGTCCACGCCGGACACGGTGCCGCCCACCAGCAGCACCGCCAGCGCCGCGCCGACCACCCACAGGGTGCGGCGGTGGCTACGGCGCAGCTTCTCCAGCTCGGCTTCGTCGGTGGGCAGGTCGGCCCCGGTGAGGCTGATGGGGGTCACGGCGCGCTCCACCCACGCAAACACCCAGTCCATGGCCAGCGCCAGCAGACAGGCCGGAATGGCGCCCGCGAGGATCATGTTGGAGTCCACCATCTGCACTCCGGAGTAGATCATGTAGCCCAGACCGCCCGCGCCGATGTAGGAGGCAAGGGTCATCAGTCCCACGGCGTTCACCGCCGAGATGCGCACGCCCGCCATGATGACCGGCAGTGCCATGGGGAGCTGCACCCGGAACAGGATCTGGGTCTCGGTCATGCCGATGCCGCGGCTCACCTCCAGCGTTTCCCGGGAGATGCCCAGCAGGCCGGTGGAGGTGTTCTTCACGATGGGCAGCAGGGCGTACAGCATCACCATCAGGATGGCGGGCTTCTGGCCGATGCCGAACAGAGGGATCATAAAGCCAAGCACCGCCATGCTGGGCAGCGCCTGCATGATGTTGGCGAAGCCCAGCACCGGCTTGGACAGCCGGTTGTAGCGGCTGATGAGGATGCCCAGCGGCACGCCCACCAGAATGGACACCAGCACCGCCACGGCGGTCATCCGGACGTGCTCGCCCAGCAGGGTCAGGATCTGGCCGGCGTTGGCGGCCACATAGTCGAAAAAGCCGGTCATGGCGTCACACCTCCTCCAGATCAATGAATTGGCGGCTCATGGTGCTGACAAGGCTGGCCTGGGTCACAAGGCCGCACAGCAGCCCCGCCTCGTCCACCACCGGCAGCATGGAAACTCCCGCGCTGTGGATTTGCTCCAGCGCCTGCACCATGTTGGCCTGCGGCAGGATGGTGGGGACGTCCCGCTGCATCACGTCCTCCAGCGGGGTCTCGGCGTGCAGGCCCCGGGGCAGCCCCGAGATGGCCACCCGCCCCAGAAAACGATGCTCGCTGTCCACGATGAGCAGGCTGTCCACCCGGCACTCCCTCATGCGGCGCACGCCCCGCAGCAGGGTGTCCTGACGGCGGGCGGTGATGGGCGCAGTGAGCATGATGTCCCGCACCCGGATCATCTCCGGGCGGCCCCAGATGCGGCTGGTGTCCACAAAGCGATCCACAAATTCGTTCGCCGGGTGCTTGAGGATGTGCTCCGGCGTGTCGTACTGCACCAGCAGACCCCTGTCCAGAATGGCGATGCGGTCGGCGATGCGGATGGCCTCGTCCATGTCGTGGGTGACAAACACAATGGTGCGCTGCAGCTTTTCCTGAAGCTGCAGCAGCTCGTCCTGAAGCTGGGTGCGGGTGATGGGGTCCAGCGCCGAGAACGGCTCATCCATCAGGATGATCTCCGGGTCGGCGGCGAAGGCCCGCGCCACGCCCACCCGCTGCTGCTGGCCGCCCGAGAGCTGGCGGGGGTAGCGGTGCAGGTACTGCTCCGGCGGCAGGTTCACCATGTGCATCAGCCGGACGGTGTTGTCCAGCAGCTCGGCGGGCTTTTTGCCGTCCAGCCGCGCCACGATCTCGATGTTTTCCCGGATGGTCAGATGGGGCAGCAGCCCGGTGGACTGCACCACATAGCCGATGCTGCGCCGCAGGGCGATGGGATCCTGATGGAGGATGTTCTGCCCGTTCACCAGAATTTCGCCGCTGCTCGGCTCGATGAGCCGGTTGATCATCTTCAGGCTGGTGGTCTTGCCGCAGCCCGAAGGCCCTACAAGCACCGTGAGCTGCCCCTTGGGGATCTCGAAGGACAGCTCCTGCAGCACCGGCGCGGCGGCGCTCGGGTACCGCTTGCTCACCTTGCGAAATTCGATCATAGTTCCGCCTCCCATCCTGTGAAACAGCCACCGCAAGAATTGATTTGCACTTGCGTGTATTTCTATTTCTTCTATTTTATCAGCAAAATCCATCTTGTTTATGTCATAAATTGTAAACATTTTGCTAAAAACATGAACATTCTTTTAAATTTCGCGCTTTTTGTACCAATTTCTAGAATTTGTTGCTCTCATGTACATTTCCCTCACATTGAACCAATTGCGCTCTCCCCCGCGCCGCTTCGCCCCGTTTTTTCGCCGCCTGTGGGCTTTGAAGTATACACCCATGTCGCCCTGTAACGCCCACAGCCGCGCCCAAAAACAGCAAAACGCCCCGGAAAGCACTCGGCCTTCCGGGGCGTTCTTACAGACGCTTGTTATACAGAACGTTATTTGTTCTTGTA
>JBGVKB010000009.1:0-7696 GCA_045118955.1 Oscillospiraceae bacterium
TTTTTTTTTTTTTTTTTTTAAATATGTAAAAAAAAAAAGCATCAAACAACCGCCTTATAACCGGCCGGGGTTGATGTACCCGAACGCATACCGCCACCGCCGTTTCTGTGTCGCTAATGAAACAATTTATACGGGGCCTCTTTCGTTTCTCACGCTCTCCGCTCCGCTTTTCCATTCCTCGGCTTTTTCTCCCTGCGGCGCACCACCAGCCGCAGGAAGGCGTACCCGGCCACCGCCAGCACGCCCGCGAACAGCCCGCGCTGCAGCAGGTGGATCACGTTTTCCGGCAGCACGTCGCTCCATGTGCTGATGTAGTCGTGGCCGTCGATCCACGCGCTGAACACCGCAAAAAAGGACAGGATGCCCAGCGACACGTCCATGCGGCGGGACTCCTTGCGGTCGATCAGATCGCACTTGGTCTCGAACACCAGCTTCATGTGATCCAGATTGCGCTGCATCCATCCGAGCTGCTGGTCAAGCTGGAAGGCGTCCCGCAGCATCTGGATGGACTTCTGGGAGGTGGGGTAGTTCACCTGAATGTTCCAGAAGTCGATGGTGCTGGAGTAGTCGTCGTAGATGGCGTCTACCTTGCTCAGGAACTCCACCGGGGAGGTGACCTCCTCGCTGAACAGCTTCACGATGCTCTGGTCAGCGATGTGGATGGCGGCCTCCTCCATCAGGATCAGCTCGATGTAGAACAGCGCCACCGACTCCTCAAAGATGCGGTCCTTCACCGCGGCGCTCAGGTCGGGGCAGAACTGCAGCACGGTGGTGGTGTAGGCGCACAGGAACGCCCGGTCGTACTGCCCCATGCCGGTCTCGGACTCCACCGCCGCCAGAATGTCCTGATCGATGATGCGGCCGAAGTTCTCGCCGTCCGGGTAGATGGTCTCGGAGGCCAGCAGGGACGCGATCTGGCTGTCCGCAAGGCAGCTCTTGGGGCGGGGCACAGTGACCAAAATTTTCGCGGTGCCCCGCTTGATGATGTGGAATTCCCGGTTGAGCCAGTCGTACAGGTTCTCCCGCTCCTCCCCGCGCGCCACCAGAAGCTGGTTGCGGGCTACGTTGTCCATAAAATGGCTCAGCAGGAAGGGCGCCGCCAGCGCGAACAGGGTCAGCACCGCGCAGCCGCTCTCGGTGTCCACCGAGAGGTACAGCTCCACCAAGCCCGGCTGCCCGATGGGGTCGCCGGTCTGCCGGTACTGTTCCAGTGTGATCTCGTCGGTGAGCTGCACCTCCACCCGGCCGAGGCTGTACCGGCGGATGCGCCGCTTAAAGCTGGCCAGATCGTCCACATTGCCCTTTTGGGACGGAATGCCCGATTCGTAATAGGTGCGGAACTCCAGCGCCCGCAGCAGCTCCCGCATGGTGCTGCCCGTCTCCCGCCCGTGCTCACAGACGGCGAGGGTCTCGGCGGTGTACTGCACCGGCACCGACACATACACGTCCGGGATCACCGACCACTCGGTCCGGCGGGCGGCGGTCATCTCCCGCAGCAGGTCGTTGTAGAGCAGCGCGTGCCGGTAGGGCACCTCCTGCACATAGTATAGGCAGTCGCCGGCGGCGTGCTCGCCGTAGTGGGCCATGCTCATCCAGCGCTGGTACCGCCAGAAGGCCTCCCCCTCCGGCTCCACCAGCAGGGCTTCGGCCACGGCGTTCTCATCCCGCTCAAACCAGGCGGTGTCCCAGCCCTGCCCCACCCGCAGCCCCGGCACAAGGCGGGTGCGGGCGCTCTCTCCGCCGGGCAGCTCGGGGCCGCCTGCGGCGGGCACCAGCAAACGCAGGGTCTCGCCGGGGCAGGCGGTGGCCGTCCCCGCCCGGTGGAGCACCAGATGGTACCCCTCCTCGATCGGCTCCACGGTGAAATTGCGCCGGCGGTACAGCTCCAGCGAGCCGTCGTTGGACACGTCGCTGACCAGAGTGCAGTCGGGATGTTCATTCAGATACAGGTCGATGAGGCCGCCGGCCAGCCCCCGGCGCTGCAGGTCGGGGCGCACCGCCACCGACAGCAAAAACAGCACCTGACCGTCCAATTGTTCCACGCGTCCGTGCAGGTCACGGCGGTAGGGCAGCTCCAAGCGCCCCTCGGCGTACTGCCCGCCGAACACCTCGGCGAACCGGGTGGGGTCGCTCTGCTTCAGCGCCCCGTAGTCGAACACCAGCGTGAAGGCCGCCAGCGACTCGCCCTGCCACACGCCCCGGCACAGCCCGCTCTCCAGACAGGTGCGCACCGATGGGGTGAACCGCCGGCGCATCTCCTCAGCGCGGGTGGTCTCCTCCGGGAACAGGTCAGCATAATAGTGATCCTCCGCAAAGCAGGTGCAGAACAGCTCCATCACCGCGTCGGTGTGGGCACTTTGCAGGGTACTCAGGGTCAGCTCCATGGGGTCGTTCTCCTCCTGTTTTGGGGTGTTTTGCTCATTCTTATTAGTATAATGCGATCCGGTCCGGTTGTCCATTTCCGCGGCCCGTGCGCAAAAACACAGGCCGCACCGGGACACCGGCGCGGCCTGCGGCTTATGTTATAGTTTGGGTGCGGGGATCAAGGCTTAGTCGTCGTCAGAGGCGTTGTTGCCCAGCTTCTTGGCCTCCTCGATGACCTTGCCCTCCAGGTTGCTGGGCAGGGTCTCGTAGCGCACGAACTCGAACTCGAAGTGGCCGCGGCCCTGAGTCAGCTGGCGCATGAAGGTGGTGAAGTCCTGCATCTCGGCCACGGGCACCTCGGCCTCAACGACCTGCATGCCGTCCTCGTCGGGGCTCATGCCCAGAACACGGCCGCGGCGCTTGGTCACATCGCCCATGATGTCGCCAGTGTTGTCGGCGGGAACGTGGGCCTTCAGGCTGCCCACAGGCTCCAGCAGAACGGGGCTGGCCTCGGGCAGAGCGGCCTTGTAAGCCAGCTTGGCGGCCATGATGAAGGCCATTTCGCTGGAGTCAACGGGGTGGTAGCTGCCGTCCAGCAGGGTGGCCTTCAGGCCGACCACGGGATAACCGGCCAGCACGCCGTGGGCAGCGGCCTGACGCAGGCCCTTCTCAACGGCGGGGAAGTAGTTCTTGGGCACGCTGCCGCCGAACACGTTCTCCTCGAAGATCAGCTCCTCGCTGTCGCAAGGCTCGAACTCGATCCACACGTCACCGAACTGGCCGTGACCGCCGGTCTGCTTCTTGTGGCGGCCCTGCGCCTTGCACTTTTTGCGCACGGACTCACGGTAAGCGACGCGGGGCTGCTCCAGAGTGACCTCAACGCCGAACTTGGCCTTCAGGCGGGCGCAGACCACGTCCAGATGCTGCTCGCCCAGACCGCTCAGGATCTGCTGGGTGGTCTCGCTGTCAACACGGAAGGAAACGGTGGGATCCTCCTCGATCAGACGGGCCAGAGAGGTGCCGATCTTGCCCTCGTCGCCCTTCTTGGCAACGGTCAGGGCCATGCTGTAGGTGGGCTTGGGGAACACAACGGCGGGCATAGCGACCACGCGGGCGGGATCGCACAGGGTGTCGCCGGTCTTGGCGTTGGCCAGCTTGGTGATGACGCCGATGTCACCGGCGTTCAGCTCGGACACGTCGGTCTGCTTCTTGCCGCGGACGGTCACCAGCTTGCCCATGCGCTCGGCCTCGCCGGTGGTGGCGTTGACCAGGCTGGCGGTGCCGGTCAGCTTGCCGCTCAGGACCTTGACGTAGCTCATCTTGCCCACGAAGGGATCGGCCACGGTCTTGAAGACGTAGGCGCAGGCGGGCTCCTCCAGCTCACAGGCCACCTCGACGGGGTTGCCGTCCTTGTCGGTGCCGACCAGGGCGTTGTCGTAGTGGGGGCTGGGCAGCAGCTGCTGCATATTGTACAGCAGCATATCCAGAGCCTGCATATTCAGGGCGCTGCCGCAGAACACGGGGGTGATGATGCCTTCCTTAACGCCGATGCGCATGCCCTCGACGATCTCCTCGGTGGTGAAGGCCTCACCGCCGAAGAACTTCTCCATCAGCTCATCGCTGGTCTCGGCGATGGCCTCGCTCATGGCCTCGACCAGACCGTCGAAGCGGTGGCCCATGTCAGGCAGCTCGACCTGCACCTGCTTGCCGCCCTCGTACTTGAAGGCCTTCTGGCTGAACAGGTTGACGTAAACCACGGTGCCGTCATCCAGACGGGCGGGCACGACGCAGGGGCAGACGCTGGAGCCGAACTTGACCTTCAGGTCCTCCAGGATCTTATAGAAATCCGCGTTCTCCAGGTCCATCTTGCTGACGAAGACCATACGGCTCTTACCGTACTTCTCGGCCAGCTTGAAGGCCTTCTCAGCGCCGACGGCGACGCCGGAGCGGGCGGACACGGTGATCAGAACGTTCTCAGCGGCGGCAATGCCCTCGTACAGACCGGACTCGAAGTCGAACAGGCCGGGCACGTCGATCAGGTTGAACTTGTAGTTGTTGTATTCGACGGGGGCAACAGCAGAGGACAGCGAGGCATGGCGCTTGGCCTCCTCCGGGTCGAAATCACAAACGGTGTTGCCGTCTTCCACACGGCCCATGCGCTCCAGAGCGCCGGTCATGTACAGAAGGGCTTCAACCAGAGTGGTCTTGCCGCAGCCGCCGTGGCCGGCGACCAGGATGTTGCGGATGTTCGTTTTGGCGTAGCTCATTTCTCTCTTACCTCTCCTCTACCGGCAGATTGGGCCGCCTTGCCCGGAACCCGGTAGCAAATCATACAAAAATAATAGCACATCTCCCGGCGTTTTTAAAGGTTGTGTTGTGAAAAGATTGCCAGTTCCGTGAAAAAATTTCAAAAAAATGTTTGTACATTTTGCTATATTTGCGCATCTGTCAAGCATTTCAGCGCTTTCGTGCAAATTTCGTTCTCACTGCACCCCGTTCCAGCGGTCGCGCATACTGGCCTCGTCCGGGTCGTAGACCACCCCGTCCCGGCGCTGCAGATACATCTCGCCGAACTGATGGCCGATCTTCTCCAGCTCGCTGAACACCAGCCGGATGCCCTCGGCGCTGTCCTGCCAGCTCGTCCGGGTGATGCCCTCGATGTCCTGCGGGCAGATGAGGAACTCGGTCTCGGGGTAGAAGAACTGATAGTACATATAGGCCCGCCGGGCGTGCAGGGATTTGCACACCAGAATGGCCCGCTTCACCTCCAGCCCCGCCGCGTCGGTGACCCGCCGGGAAAAGCGGGCGTTGTCCCAGGTGGACACGGCCCGATCCTCCCGCAGGAAGGCGTCCGGGGCAACGCCGTTTTTCACGCACACATCCCGCAGGAATTCCCACTCGGTGGCATAGGGGCCGGGGTAGCGGTCGGCGCCGGTCTGGGCGCCGATGAACCGCCCGTCGTGGACGCTGTACCGCCCCGAGGGCAGGATGAGGGGTGCGTACCCCGCCCGCCACAGGGCGGCGGCCCGCTCGCCCACCTCCGGGTAGGCGCCGCCGGTGATGAAGAGGATGTCTGCCTTTGCAGGCTCGTCCTCCATGAAGATATAGCGGCCGATCTCGGCCAAAGGCTCATGCATGGCTGCCTCCTTTTTGCGGCTTGCGAAAAAAGGGGCCGGGCCTCACGGCCCGGCCCCTTTCATGTTTCCGGTCAGATTTACTTCTGGGCAGGCTTATAGCTGTCCTTCAGGATGACGATGCGGTTGTACACACCGGGGTTCTTGGAGTCGGGGGTGAAGTAGCCCATCCGCTCGAACTGGAACTTCTCGCCGGGCTTGGCGTCGGCCAGCGCAGCCTCCAGCTTGGCATGGGGCATGACCACGACGCTCTCGGGGTTCAGGTAATCCTTGTAGTCGGAGCCTTCGGGAATGCCGTTCATGTTGGCCTCGGTGAACAGGTTGTTGTACAGGCGCACCTCGGCGTCCACGGCGGAGTGGGCGCTCACCCAGTGGATGGTGCCCTTGACCTTGCGGCCGTCCACGGGGTTGCCGTTGCCGCTCTCCAGATCGGCGGTGCAGTGGATGGCGGTGACCTCGCCGTTCTCGTCCTGATCCACGCCGGTGCACTTGACGATGTAGGCACCCATCAGACGCACCTCGCCGCCCACGGTCAGACGCTTGAACTTCGGGGGAGGAACCAGCGCGAAGTCGCTCTTGTCGATCCACACCTCGCCGCTGAACTCCACAGGGCGCACGCTGTCGTCGCCGGCATCCCGGTTGGGGTTGTTGGCCACGTCGAAGGTCTCGGTCTTGCCGGCGGGGTAGTTGTCGATCACCAGCTTCACGGGATCCAGCACCGCCATGCGGCGGGCGGCGCCCAGCTCCAGCTCGGCGCGCATGCAGGCCTCGAGCTGGCGCATATCCACCAGACTGTCCGCCTTGGCGATGCCCGCGCCCTGCACAAAGCTGAAGATGGCGGTGGGGCTGTAGCCGCGGCGGCGCAGGCCGCACAGGGTGGGCATACGGGGATCGTCCCAGCCGTCCACGATGCCCATCTCCACCAGCTCGCGCAGATAGCGCTTGCTCATCACGGTGTTGGTCACGTTCAGGCGGGCGAACTCGCGCTGCTTGGGGAAGGTGCCGCCCACGGTGTTCTGGATGACCCAGTCGTACAGGGGACGGTGGTTCTCGAACTCCAGGCTGCACATGCTGTGGGTGATGCCCTCGATGGCGTCCTGAATGGGATGGGCGTAGTCGTACAGGGGGTAGATGCACCACTTGTCGCCCTGACGGTGGTGGTCGATCTTCTTGATGCGGTAGATGGCCGGGTCGCGCATATTCATGTTGGGGCTGGCCAGGTCGATCTTGGCGCGCAGGGTCTTGGAGCCGTCGGGGAACTCACCGGCGCGCATCCGGCGGAACAGATCCAGGTTCTCCTCGGGGGTGCGGTCACGGTAGGGGCTGGGACGGCTGGGCTTGCCGGCATCGCTGCCGCGGTACTCCTGCATCTCCTCACGGGTCAGGTCGTCCACGTAGGCCTTGCCCTCGAGGATCAGCTTCTCCGCATATGCATAGCACTGATCGAAATAGTCGCTGCCGTAGAAGATGCCGCCGCTGGGCACGGCACCCAGCCAGGTCAGATCCTCCAGAATGCTGTTGACGTACTCCATGTCCTCACGGGCGGGGTTGGTGTCGTCGTAGCGCAGGTTGAACTTGCCGCCGTAGGCGTTGGCGATGCTCCAGTTGATGTAGATTGCCTTGGCGCTGCCGATGTGCAGGTAACCGTTCGGCTCCGGCGGGAACCGGGTGTGGATGGTCGAAACCATACCCTCGGCCAGGTCGGCGTCGATGATCTCGGTCAGAAAGTTGCTGGGACGGTTTTCCATAGTTTTTCCTCCTTCTGCAGCCCGGCGCGCAGACGCCTGGGTCCGCTCTGCCTTTGCCCCCGCAAACCGGGCCTCGGTGCGCGGGTGCAAAGCTGTTTGGCAGATGATGTGAATAAAAGTATTTTACAACAGCCGCATCGCTTTTTCAATAGGCTGCAGCAACTGGTCGGGGGCGGTTTGCACGTCACCCGGCAGACCTGCGCCGCGGCCCATGCGGGCACTTTTTGACACATCCTCTTTTTTGGTGCAAAAAAATGCGCTGCTGTTTCCAATCGCGTCTACATTTATTCAAATTTTCGATACATTTCAGCGCGAAAATAATATGGTTTTAGATATTATGTCAAACCGGATATCCGTACGCTGCCATACGCAATATCTTCGACTTGAATTTCGACAAAATCAAGCGCTACACTATATTAAAGTATATAAAATAGGATAGCTTGGCTTGCT
>JBGVKB010000010.1:0-17574 GCA_045118955.1 Oscillospiraceae bacterium
CCCCACACCGTTTGAACCACGCCGATCCCCGCAGCAAGGGGGTCGGCGTTTTGCATTGTACAGACACACTTTGACCGATAAACGGAGGAACACCGTATGATCATTATCCTGAAGCGCAACGCCGATGAAGCCCGCGTACGGCAGCTCTGCACCGAGCTGGAGGGCATGGGCCTTGCCATCCACGCCAGTAAGGGCAGCGACGAGCACATTCTGGGTCTGGTGGGCGACACCAAGGCCGTGGCCGAGAGCTGGGTGCTGGCCCACCCCGACGTGTACGCCTGCCGCCGGGTGTCCGAGCCTTACAAGAAGGCCAACCGCAAGTTCCACCCCGAGGACACGGTGGTGCGGGTGGGGGATACCCTCATCGGCGGCGGTCACTTCGCGGTCATCGCAGGCCCCTGCAGCGTGGAAAGCCCCGAGCAGATCACCGAGGTAGCCCGCCGGGTCAAGGCCGCCGGCTCCACCCTGCTGCGGGGCGGAGCGTTCAAGCCCCGCACCTCCCCTTACAGCTTTCAGGGAATGCGGGCCGAGGGCCTGACCCTGCTGGAGCACGCCCGGGAGCAGGTGGGCAGCCCCATCGTCACCGAGGTGATGAACACCGAGCATCTGCCTCTGTTTGAAAACGTGGATCTCATTCAGGTGGGCGCGCGCAATATGCAGAACTTTGAGCTGCTGAAAGCGGTGGGCCGCATGAACAAGCCGGTACTGCTCAAGCGCGGTCTGGCCAACACGCTGGAGGAGTTCGTGATGAGCGCCGAGTACATCATGGCCGAGGGCAACGAACAGGTCATCCTGTGCGAGCGGGGCATCCGCACCTTCGAGACCAGTATGCGCAACACGCTGGACATCTCCGCGGTGCCCATGCTCAAGCACATGACCCACCTGCCGGTGGTCATCGACCCCAGCCACGCCGCGGGCATCTCCTGGATGGTGGAGCCGCTGGCCAAGGCCGCCGTGGCGGTGGGCGCGGACGGCCTGATGATCGAGGTGCACAACGACCCGCCCCGGGCCAAGTGCGACGGCGCCCAGAGCCTGACCCCCGACGCCTTTGACGCGCTGATGGATCAGCTCAAGCCCCAGCTCAGCTTCTTCGGCAAGACCCTCAACTGAACCCGACATTCCTCCTTTCCCTCAGGCCGCCGGTACAGCCCTCCCTCTGTACCGGCGGCCGCTTTTGGTTTATACTAAAGGCAGTCAGAGAATAACCCCATCCCCGGCGGCCATACTATCCACAGCCGCCGTTTCCGGAGGTCTTTTTATGAAAGCACATATTTCCCGTCCGTCCGCGCAGCCCCTCGGCCTTGTGTGGGGCATCGACCCCGCCGGGGCCGACTGGCAGGCCCTGCAGCGGGCCGCCTCACCCATCGGCATGACCCTGCGCCCGGTCAGCCCGGCGCAGGCCGGGTGCAGCCTGATCCAGCTCTGCAGCGGGATGCTGCCGCCCCCGCCCGCTTTGGCGGCGCAGTGGGCCGCGGCCGAGCTGCCTGCGCTGGTGATGGCAAACCTGAAGGACGGCCAACTGGATCTCCTGCTGGCCGGGCTGCGGGCACAGGGCCTGCGCATCCCCCTGAAGGCGGTGGTGACCCCCACCAACCTGAGCTGGGTCTTCCGCGACCTGCTCACCGAGCTTGCCCGCGAGCGGCAGGCACTGGGCGACACCTGACCGCCCCGCGCTCCTTTCCATGGCTTTCGGCCCCCTTACCCCGAACGCTCTCAAGGAAAGGAGTATCCCCATGCAAACCAAGCGACACATTCCCCGCATTTTGGCCGCCGCGCTGGCCGCCGCACTGCTGTTCACCGGCTGTTTCGGTGGGGGCGGGTCGTCCTCCGGCTCCTCCGAGTCCATGGACAACAGCGCCTCCTCCGGCATGACCGGCTACGCCGCCGGCGGCACCGGCATGGCCGTGACCGCCAAGGTCATCGCCGCCGACCCCTTTGAAGGGGAGGACGGCTTCGGCCAGACCGACGTGACCGTCACCGCCGTGGTGCTGGATCAGGAGGGGCGCATCGCCTCCTGCGTCATCGACACCGCACAGCTTCAGCTTCCCTTCACCGAGGGCGGCGGGCTGGGCTTCACCGAGGCCACCCAGTACCCCACCAAGCGGGAGATGGGCACCGCCTACGGTCTGAAGGAGGCCAGCTCCATCGGCAAGGAGTGGTATGAGCAGGTGGACGCCTTCTGCACCTATGTGACCGGCAAGACCCCGGAACAGGTGGCGGGCATCGCCGCCCCCGGCGGCACCCCCGCCGACCCGGATCTGGCCTCCGGCTGCACCATCGACGTGTCCCAGTATCTGGAGGGCGTACTGATGGCCTGCGAGAACGCGATGGTGCTGGGCAGTCAGCCCGGCGACCGGCTGTCTCTGGGCATCGTGAGCAGCGCCGAGGGCACCGCCGCCTCCGCACAGCAGGCGGGCAGCGCCCGCTCCCTCATCACCTGCGCCGCCGTGACCATGGATGAGGAGGGCCGCATCACCGGCGCCCGTCTGGACGAGGTGGAGACCGGCTTCTCGCTGGGCGCGGACGGCATCGTCACCCCGCCCAGCGGCGTGACCTCCAAGTACACCCAGGGCGCCGGTTATATGGGCAGCCCGATGGACGGCGCCGCCCTGACCGGTGACACCGTGATGAACGATGCCATGGGCAACGCCTCCGCCGCCGACGCGACGCTGAACGAGGACAGCATGGCCGGGCGCAGACGCAGCGGCAGCACCGCGGGTGACGCGGTGATGGGCACCGGCAGCGATCTGGCCGCGGACGTGAACTCCGGCCTGATGGACGGCAGCACGCCCGGCGGCACCTCCGCCGAGGGTGCCACGGCCACCCCGCACCCCATGGGCGTGGGCGACTGGCACGCGCAGGCGGATTCCTTCGCCCGCTGGCTGCGCGGCCGTACGGTGGAGGACATCCGTGAGCTGAAGCTGGACGAGGAGGGCCGCCCCACCGACGCGGACCTGCTGACCGGCACCGCCATGAGCGTGCGAAATTTTGTGAAAGCGGTCACCAAGGCTTGCGAAAACGCCAACGTTTCGGTAAACTGAAATCATGCCCCGGCCCTGCTTTGCGGGTCGGGGCCTTTTCATTGATCTCACACGATAAGGAGCCACCGCCATGAAGCATCTTCGCCGCATTCTCAGCCTTCTGCTGGCCCTGTGCCTCGCCCTGTGCGGCGGGGCGGGCTGCGCCCCCGGAGGCGACCCTGCCATGAGGGGCTGGAAGATGTACTCGGCGGCGTGGTTCGATGTGTTCGACACGGTGACGATGGTGCAGGGCTATGCCCCCAGCGAGTCCGAGTGGAACACCCAGATGGCGGCGCTGCATGAGGATCTTCTGCGCTATCATCGGCTCTACGACATCTACAACCACTACGACGGGGTGACCAACCTGTACGATGTGAACGCCGCGGCCGCCGCCGGCCCGGTGGAGGTGCCCGCCGAGCTATTCGACCTGCTGCGGCATGCCCGCGCCATGTACGAGCTGACCGACGGGCGCACCGCCCCCGCCATGGGCGCGGTGTTCGCGTTGTGGCACGACGCCCGCACCGCGGCCGAGACCGATCCCGCCTCGGCCGCACCCCCCGCCGGGGACGCGCTCACCGCCGCCGCCCTGCACTGTGACATGGAGGATCTGATCCTGGACGAGGCGGCGCAGACCGTCTGTTTCACCGACCCGGCCCTGCGGCTGGACGTGGGCAGCATCGGCAAGGGCTACGCGGTGGAGCAGGCCGCCAAGGCCGCCGAAGCCCGGGGACTTGCCAGCGCACTCATCGGGGTGGGCGGCAACCTGCGGGCCATCGGCCACAAGCCGGACGGCCGCCTGTGGACCGGCGGCGTGGAAAACCCCTGGGGCGGCGAGGAGCTGCTGGGCGCGCTGTACCTGCCCGAGGGCGCCAGCCTCGTGACCAGCGGCAATTATCAGCGCTATTTCGAGAAGGATGGGGTGCGCTACCATCACCTGATCGACCCCGCTACCCTGCAGCCCGCCGGGTATTTTGATCTGGTCTCGGTGCTGTGCGCCGACTCCGGCCTTGCGGACGGCCTGTCCACCGGCCTGTTCTGTATGCCCTTGGAGGAGGGGCAGGCGCTGGTGGACTCGCTGGAGGGGGTCGAAGCGCTCTGGGCTTTGCCCGACGGTACCATCGTCACCTCCGCCGGCTGGGACAGCCATTCCATGGGCTGAGCGCCCCTTACAACGATAAAACGCCCCACGGCGTGTATGCGGTTTTGCGCACACGCCGCGGGGCGTTTTTTATTTTGTCAGGCGTCCTCGGCGACCGCCACCAGATACTTGTGGATCTGCCCCCTGTTTTCTTCGTACAGACCCAACTCCTCATACAGCTTTTTGTAGTAGCCGAACAGGGTGGCGCGGGTGGCCACGATGCCCGCCGCATTGCGGAACCGCACCCGGGTGGCCACCAGACTGCCGGGGTTCTTGACGTAGTAGTACACCGGGCTGCTCACCGAAGCAAACCGCTCGGCATGGCGGATGTACTCCAGATTGAACAGCAGATCCTCGCACCAGTCCAGCTCGTCGCTGCAGGCGATGCCCTTCTCCAGCACCAGCTCCCGACGGTAGAGCTTGTTCCACATGACCCCATAGAAAAAGCTGGCAGGCTGATCCATCAGATGGGCGGCAAACTCGGTCTTGTCGTAGAAGCCCGGGGCCAAAAAGCCGCTCAGGGCGACCTTGTCCCGCTTGTTTGCCCCCTCCTCGTCCGCCCGGCCCGAGGGCTTCACCCGGTAAAAGGGCGCGATGACCAGGTCGGCCTCATGCTGCTGCGCCGCCCGCACCAGCTGCTCGGTGGCGTCCGGGGCAAGGTAATCGTCGCTGTCGGCAAACTGCAGGTAGCGCCCCCGCGCCAGACGGATGCCCTCGTTGCGGGTGGCGGAAACGCCCTGATTCTCCCGGCTGATGAGGCGGATGCGCTCGTCCACCCCGGCGTACATCTGGCACACCTGCAGGCTCACGTCGCTGCTGCCATCGTTCAGCAGGATGATCTCGATGTTTGGGTAGGTCTGCTTGCGGATGCTGTCCACACAGCGGGCGATGTGGTTCGCCGCGTTGTAGACCGGCACGATGATGCTGACCAGCGGCTGATCCATTGGATCGATCCCTCCTTTTCCGCGCCCTGTGGGCGCATAGAGTTAGGATACCGCAAAACTGTGAACAAAAAAGGTCTAAATTCGGTAATTTCTGTCAACAAAAAACCGCCCCTGCCCCAAAACAGGGCAAAGGCGGAGGATTGGTGGGTTCGGCTCAGCGGGCGGCCTCCTGCCGGGTGTAGAACAGCAGGCTCAGCAGGATGAGCGCGCCGCCCGCCACGGTGGCGGCGCTGGGCCACTCGCCGAAGCAGGGCACTGCCACGATGGCGGCGATGACCGGCTCGGCCAGCTTCACGGCGGACACATAGGCCGGCGGGAAGTATTTCAGGCAGTAGCTGAACAGGCTGTGGCCCAGCAGGGTGCTGCACACCGCCAGCGCCAGCGGGGGCAGGAACTCCCGCAGCGGCAGGCCCACCACCGGAGTGCCGGTGGCCAGGTCCATGACCAGCAGGGTGAGCAGGCAGAAGCTGTACACCACAAAGGTGTAAGTGTTGGTGGAAAGGCTGGCCCGCTGCACCCGGCCGATGAGGGTGTACGCGCCCACAAAAAAGGCCGCTGCCAGCGCCAGCGCGTCCCCGTAGAGCGCGCCCTCCAGACTGCCGCCCAGGGCGCCGTCCCCCAGCGCGATGACCGCGCTGCCCACCAGCGAGATGCCGATGGCCGCCCAGCAGCCGCCGGACATCCGCCCCTTGCAGAACAGCACGTCCCCCACCGCCACAAACAGCACCTCGGTGCAGACCAGCACGGTGCTGGCCGCCACGGTGGTGTAGCGCAGGCTCTCGAACCAGAAGGTAAAGTGCAGCGCAAGGCACACGCCGGACAGGGCGCACCAAACCGCCTGCCCTGCCTTCAGCCCGCGCAGCTCGCCCCAGCCGCGCCGCAGGGTGAACAGGACCGCCAGGATCAGAACGGTAAAGCCCAGCCGCCAGGTGGCGGTGAACAGGCTGGGCGCGCCGGAATACCGCACAAAAATGCCGGACAGGCCAATGCCCATCAGGCCCAACAGCAGCACGCCGTATACATGGTCGGGTCTGCGCTCGTTCACGTTGAATTCCTCCTTGCGCGGGCAGGCCCCTGCCCCGCGTGTTTCTCTTAAATAAAAGGTTCTTTCAGCATACGCCCTTGCGAAAGTTTCGTCAAGTTTTGCGCTTTAGCGAATAAAAAACGCACCGCGGAAACTCCGCAGTGCGCAATGGGTCAAATTCAGTGCTGAGGATTGAGGATGTTGCGCCATTCCAGATCGCCGCGCTCCAAGCCGTGGACCAGAACCTCGGCCGTGGCGATGTTGGTGGCCACAGGGATGTTGTGCACGTCGCACAGACGCAGCAGATTCATCTCGTTCGGCTCGTGGGGCTTGGCGTTGATGGGGTCGCGGAAGAACAGCAGCAGGTCGATCTCATTGCAGGCGATGCGGGCCGCGATCTGCTGGTCGCCGCCATGTATGCCGGACAGGAAGCGCTGTACCGGCAGACCGGACGCCTCGCTGACCACCTTGCCGGTGGTGCCGGTGGCCACCAGTGTATGCTGGCTCAGCACGCGGCAATAGGCAATGCAAAACTGCACCATCAATTCTTTTTTGGAATCGTGGGCAATCAGCGCAATGTTCATATCCCAGGTTCCTCCTTCTTCCATCGTTCGGCTCGTGGTGGCTCAGCGCACCACCAGAGGGATCAACTGCCCGTCCAGACGGGCGGCAAGGGCGTCCAGCGCCCGATACGCAGTACAATTGGGGGTGAGTGCGGTGCCCTGTGCGGCGGCCCGCTGGATCTCCTGACTTTCGGGCACCACCGCGATGAGCTGTACCGCCACCGTGTCGATGCACTCGTCCAGATCCCGCACACCGCTGGTGCGGAAGCTGTCCGGCCGCAGCCGGTTCACCACCAGCCGCACCTCGCGCAGGCCGCTGTCCAGCAGGGCATCTGCCACGATGCGCCCGTCCCGCAGGGCCACCGGATCCGGCGTCAGCACCAGAAGCGCCCGGTCGCTCACCTTCGCCGCCGCCCGGAAGGCCTCGCCCATGCCGGCGGCGGTGTCAATAAGGATCTCATCAAAAAAATCGGTCATCCGGTCGGTGAGCACCGCCAGCGCCTCAGCGCGCACGGCTCCGCCCTCGTAAGGGGCGCTGATCACCGACAGCCCCGGGTAGATGGGGCTTTCGACCACGGCCTTGCTGCCCTCGCAGCGGCCGCACAGCACGTCCTCGATGTCGTACACGGTCTTGCCGTACACGCCCGAGATGATGTCCACGCTGCGCAGGCCGGAATCCAGCTCGATCAGCAGGACCTTGCGCCCCGCCGCGGCCATCCGGCTGCCCATCAGCACGGCCAGTGTGCTCTTGCCGGTGCCGCCCTTGCCGGACGCCACCATGGTGACTTTGGGTTCGATTCGCATGGGTAAAAACTCCCGACCGGAACCCCTTTTGTGCAGGTGCCCAAATATTTCATTAGGGCAAAAGCACCCAAGCCTCTGCACTCGGCAGGCCGAGGGCGAAGCAGGATGCACAAAAACAAAAGAAAATTCCTGATATCATAGTAACACAATTGATTCGGCTGTGCAATAGAGATTTTGTTCAAAAACTGCAGATTGTTTTACTTCATATTGCACAGCAAATCGCGTTCTCCCGCCGAAAATGCAACTTTTTGTACAACTCAAGGCAACAAAACACCCGCCTGCTGGCCGGTCAGACCGTTGGACTGATCGAAGAAATAGGCGTTGAACACGTCCACCACGAGCTGGGCCACGTTGGAGCCGCCGCCCGCCCACTCGATGACCGCCGCCACGGCGATCTGCGGATCCTCCACAGGGCCGTAGGCGATGATGACGCCGTTGTCGTAGTTCTTGCGCGAGCCGCCGCTCACATAGGTCTCGGCGCGCTGAGGACTGCCGGTCTTGATGGCGATGGTGTAGGGGTAATTCGAGGTGGCGCGGGTGTTCTTGGCCGCAGCCACCATGCCCGCCTCGATGGCGTCAAAGGCGCCGATCTCGTCCGGGATGACCTCCTCCACCACCGGCTGCACCGTCTCGAGGATCTCGCCGGTGTTGGTATCCCGGAAGCCCGAGACCATGTGGGTGCGGTAGCGCACCCCCTTGTTGGCGATGGTGGAGGCATAGGTGGCAAGCTGCACCGGGGTGACCATGGTGTTGCCCTGACCGATGGCCGCCTGCAGGATCAGACCGCCGGTGTAGTTGGAATCCTCCTCGGTGGTCAGCCAGCCGGTGCTCTCGCCCACCTCCACGCCGGTTTTGACCGCGAGGCCGAGGCTCTTTGCCATCTCATTGTAGGCGTTCAGCCCCACCTTTGCGCCGGTGTCGTAGAAATAGATGTTGCAGCTGTAGCGCAGCGCGTCGGTCAGGCTGATGCTGCCCCGGTGGCCGAGCTGCAGGCAGGTAGGCCGGTAGTCGTAGAACACATAGGGGTTGGAGCAGTTGACCGTGCTGTGGGGGGTGATGACCCGGTTCAGCAGGCCCGCCGCCGCCACCGCCGGCTTAAAGGTGGAGCCGGGGGTGTACAGGCCGTTGAAGGCCCGGTCCAGCAGCGGGGTCGGCTCCTGCGCCGCCAGCTCGCTGTAGGTGGCGCTGTACAGGTTCAGGTCATAAGTGGGGTAGGTGGCTTTTGCCAGAATGCCGTTGTTTTTCAGATCCAGTACCACCACCGCGCCGGCGTCAGCCTCCTGCCCGTTGTATTGGGCATAGGTCTGCTGCAGAGTGAGGATGCGATTCTCCAGCGCGGCCTGGACCTCCTTCTGGAAGTCGGCGTTGATGGTGAGCATCAGGGTCTCGCCGGGCTGCGGCTCCACCACCACCTCGGTGGACTTGATGATGCCGTCCGAGTCCTTGACCACCTGCAGGGTGCCGTCCTGACCGCGCAGGCGGCTCTCGTACTCCCGCTCGAGGCCCTCGCGGCCGATCAGGTCGTTCATGGCGTAGCCGCTGCGGCGCAGGGCGTAGTCGTCCGCCACCCACTGCTCCCGCAGGATCTTGCCCACCATGCCCAGACTGTGGGGCAGGATGGTACCGTCCGGGTAGCTGCGCATGGAGGTCTCCACGATCTCCGCGCCGGCAAGGCTCAGACTGCGCTCCTTCACGGTGGCCACGGTGCGGTCGTTCACGCCGGTGGCGAGGGTGAAGTTGGTGTAATTGGAGAAGTCCTCGCTCTTCATCTGGCAGCGGATGCCGCCCAGAATACGCTGCCACTCCGGCTCATAGCCCTCCAGCTCATATTCCTCGATCACCCGGGCCATCACCTCATCGGCGGTGGCATACTGCTGCAGGCCCAGTGTCTCCTTCAGCTCCGCAAGGCGATTCTGCTCGCTGTCGGTGACGGCGGTAAAGCTGTAGCGCCCCTGCTCGTCCGGGGCACTGAGGGGGGTGGCATCGTTCCACTCGTCCCCCGCCGTCCGCAGGATCTCCACCAGATTTTTGATGGTGTCGTTCAGGTCGTTGTCCCCCAGCATCAGGTTGTTGATGACCAGGTTGTAGCCGGCCACGTTGGTGGCAAGGCTGCGCCCGTAGCAGTCCACCACCTCGCCGCGGGCGGCGGTGATGTTGAATTCATAGGTAATGGTGTCGTCGGCGTCCTGCAGGTGCTGTTCGCCCTGAATGATCTGAAGCTGCACCAGCCGCAGCAAAAACACCGCCATCACCGCCAGCGAGGCGATGATGAGAAACCACACGCGGCCGCTGCCGCTCTCCTGTTTGCGATTCAAGGCGTTCTGCGCCTCCTTTCAGGGATGCCGCCCCGGGTCACAGGGTAGGCTCGGGGGTGGTCTTTTCCCGGATGCGGTCCACCGCCATCAGCAGCAGCGGAGCCACCGCGCCGGTGAACACCGCTGTGGGCAGGGTCACGGTGAGGTACCGCCCCAGCGAGCCGGAATAGCTGCGCATCAGGTCGTAGAACAGGAAGTCCACACTGAGCACCAGCAGGGCGCACAGGCCGGTGATGGTGGCGAAGTTGGGGCGGGTAATGCGGAAGTACAGCCGCACCAGAATGGACGCGCAGAAGCACAGGGTCAGCAGGTACAGTGCCAGCAGCCCCGCCACACGGCCGGAGGTGAAGTCCCACATCAGGCCCGCCGCCGCGCCGAAGAACGCGCCGGGGTACTCGCCCTCCCGCACCGCCACCGCCAGACACAGCGGCAGGATGAACACCGGCTTTGCCGCCCCGATGGCCAGAAAGCCCGGGGTGGTCTGGGCCGCCAGACACACCAGAAGCAGCAGGCTGTACAGGCTCCAGCGGGTCAGCTGCTGCAGGTTGCGTTTCCGTCTTGATTCCACGGCCTGCGGTCTCCTTTCGTCAAAAAGTATGGCAGCTCACCGCTCGATGATGATCTGCACGTGTTTCAGGGTCATGATGTCCTCACCAGGGCGCACCACCGCCACGGTGGACTTGCCGCTGGCCTCGGGCACCAGCTCCTGCACGGTGCCCACCAGAATGTTCGCCGGGAACACCTCGCCCAGGCCGGTGGTGATGATCTCATCGCCCACGGTGGCCAGCGTGTCCCGGGGCAGGTTGGTGAAGGTGGTCAGGCCCTCGGTGCTGTAGACGCTGTCGCCGGTGAGGATGCCGTTGTCCCGGGTGCGGCTGACCACGCCCGCCGCGTTCAGGCTGGGGCTCAGCACGGTCAGCACCTTGGAGGAGGTCAGACCGGTGTCCAGCACAAGGCCCACCAGATAACCCTTGTCGCTCACCACCACGTCCCCCTTTTCCACACCGTCGGTGCTGCCCGCGTCCACCGTAAAGCCGCCGAACTGATCCAGCGGGTCGCGGCCGATGACAAAGGCGGAGGCGTACTCAAACTGAGGGTTCTGCTCGCGAATGTTGTTCAGATCGCGGAAGGCCTCGTTCTCGGCCTTCAGGCGGTCGTAGTCCACCAGCTTCTCCCTCAGGTCGTAGTTCTCCTGCTTGAGCTGCTCGTTCTCGGCAAGGATGGCGTCGATCCGGGTGTACTTGTCCACAAGGCCGCCCACCCCCTCGCTGAGCAGAGCGCTCACCTTCTGGAAGGGCGCCACCGCGGCGCCCAGCAGCTCCTGCGGGGCGGCGGTGAGCCGGTTGTTGGCGCCGGCCCAGGCCATCATGCCGGCCAGCACCACCGCCAGCGCCAGCAGCGCCTTGAATTTGCCGGTGGAGTAGAAATCTTTCATCGGTCAGGATCTCCCTTCCCAAAAAATCTTGCAAAAAAGGGCGGGCAGCCAGCGCGGCAGGGGGTTCCCCTCCGCATTCCGGCCGCCCGCGCCTATACATTTAGAAGTGGCTGCTGTTGGAGTCCAGCACGTCGCCCAGCTTGTCGAGATGGTCCAGCACCGCGCCGGTGCCCAGAGCCACGCAGTCCAGCGGGGTCTCAGCCACGTGCACGTCGATGCCGGTCTCGTTGGAGATCAGGGTATCCAGACCGCGCAGCAGCGCGCCGCCGCCGCTGAGCATGATGCCGTGGTCGATGATGTCGGCGGCCAGCTCGGGCGGGGTCTGCTCCAGAGTCTCCTTCACCGCCTCGACCACCTTCTCCAGGCTCTCGCCCAGGGCCTCGCGGATCTCGCTGCTGCCGATGGTGATGTTCTTGGGCAGGCCGTCCACCAGGTTGCGGCCCTTGATCTCCATGTTGGTCTCCTCGGCCTGGGGATAGGCGGAGCCGATCTCGATCTTGATCTGCTCAGCGGTGCGCTCACCGATCAGCAGGTTGTACTTGCGCTTGATGTAGGCGATGATGGACTGGTCGAACTCGTCGCCGCCCACGCGCACGCTGCGGGCCGCCACAATGCCGCCCAGAGAGATGACCGCCACCTCGCTGGTGCCGCCGCCGATGTCCACGATCATGCTGCCGGTGGGCTCGCTGATGGGCAGACCGGCACCGATGGCCGCGGCCATAGGCTCCTCGATCAGGCTGACCTGGCGGGCACCGGCGCGCAGGCTGGCCTCGCGCACGGCGCGGCGCTCCACCTCAGTGACGCCGGAGGGGATGCAGATGACCACACGGGGGCCGAAGAACTTATGCTTGCCACACACACGCTTGATGAAGTGGGCCAGCATATTGGCGGTGATGTCGTAATCGGCGATGACGCCGTCCTTCAGGGGACGCACGGCCACGATGTTGCCGGGGGTACGGCCGATCATGGCCTTGGCCTCCGCGCCCACGCCGCGCACGTCGTCGGTCTTGGTGTCGACGGCCACCACAGAAGGCTCGCGCATGATGACGCCCTTGCCGCGCAGGTACACCAGGGTGTTGGCAGTACCCAGGTCGATGCCGATGTCTTTACCAAACATACTCATGATTTTTCTGAACTCCTTCTCAGTTATCCTCTCTATGGCGCTCCGACGGTATGCTCCCGCCGAGCGGTGCAAACGAAGGGTCGAATGCCGACACTTCGCCTAATTCCACGCTCTTATTATAACCGCAAGTTCCCGGTTTCTCAACGCTCCGCGCGGGAATTTTTCAGTTTCTTCAATATTTTTCCATGATTTGTGCCAGTTCCTGTGCAAGTCGGCTCACCGGCAGGCCCATCACGTTGTAATAACAGCCGTTCAGCCCCTCACACCACAGGGCCGCCGCGCCCTGAATGGCGTAGCCGCCGGCCTTGTCCCACGGCTCGTCGGTGGCGGCGTACCGCTCCATCCAGTCCTCGGGGATGGGGTAAAAACGGACCCCGGTGGTGGCGGCAAAGGCCCGCTGCCCGCCGGGGTGGGCAACGCACACGCCGGTGTGCACCTGATGCTCCCGCCCGGAGAGGGCGCGCAGCATCCGCAGCAGATCCGCCTTGTCCCGGGGCTTGCCGAACACCTCGCCGGCGCACTCCACCACCGTGTCGCAGCCGATGACCACCTCCCGCGGGTGATGGGCCGCCACCGCCCGGCATTTGGCGGTGGCCAGCTCCTGCGCCAGCAGGGCGGGGGTGGCGGCGGTGATGCCACTCTCGTCCACATCGCTGGTCTCCACGATGAACTCCGGGGTGATAAGCCCCATCAGCTCCCGGCGGCGGGGGCTGGCGGATGCAAGGATCAGGGCCATGTCAGTCGTCCTTTCTCTGTAAGAGGGCCGCACCGCAGCGGCGGTGCGACCCTCCTGTGTTATCATACGAATCTCCCGCCCGGGATATTTCAGCCCATCCCGCCGGGATAAAAATTTTTTCGCGCCGGTCAGCGGCCGGTGGAGCCAAAGCCCCCCGCGCCCCGGTCGGTCTCGTCCAGCGCTTCGGCCTGCACAAAGGCGGCCTGCGCCACCGGCATCACCATGAGCTGTGCCAGCCGCTCGCCGGGCTGCAGGGTGTAGGCTGCGTGACCCAGATTTACCAGACCCACCTTGATCTCGCCCCGGTAGTCCGAGTCGATGACCCCGATGCCGTTGGACAGGGCCAGCCCATGCTTCACCGCAAGGCCGCTGCGGGCGCACACCAGCGCCACCCACTCCGGGCCGGGAAGCTGAATGGCAAGGCCGGTGGGCACCATGGCGCGGCCGCCCGGCTCCAGCGTCAGAGGCTCCTCCAGCACCGCGTGCAGGTCGGCCGCCGCCGCGCCGGGGGTGGCATACGCCGGGGCCTTGGCCGCCGGGTGCAGCAATTTAAAATGTATCGTGGGGTTCACAGGCAGTTCCTCCGTTCTTCCAGAAAGCGGTCGATGCTCTCCACCCGGGCCGCGCGGCCCATCAGCTCGTAGCAGCGCCGCCACAGCTCCAGCCACTGCAGGGGCACGGTCTCCCCCTGCACCTGCACGGTGCGCTCCACCGTGTCGGGGGTCATGGGGAAGTGATACACCGAGCCGCCCCGCACGATGGCAAAGCCGCCCATCAGGTCGATCTCCACCCCGTCCACCGTGAACTTGGTGAACCGCTTGGTGGCGTATTTGTCCGGCAGCAGCACCGGCTGATGCTGCTCGCCCAGCGCGGCCAGCGCCCGCGCCGCCGCGTCAAAGTGTGCCTCGTCCACCATGATGTCCAGGTCGCGGAACTCCTCCGCCACCCCATTGAAATACAGCACCACGGAGGAGGCCATCGCCCAGCACAGGGCGTTCTCGTTCAGCGCGCGGGCCACCCGGGCCAGCACGGTCAGCTTGTGTTCGGTGGCGTGTTCCATTGCCGTCGCTCCTATGGTCACTGGGTGCCCTTGAAATACAGGCCGCGGGTGAACTCGCCGTCAAAGGGCGCGCGCACCTCCATCAGCTCCAGCACCTTCTGGGTGCGGCGGGGGTCCTCCACCGTGAAGTACACCACGCCGAAATCCACCGGCAGGGAGCCGGGCTTGTCGCCCATGTAGATGGGCACCGGGTTGTAGATGGTGCGCACCCCGTGGCCGCACCGCACCTGAAACACTCTGCCCTTGCGATCGGTGAGGGTGCCCCGCCGGGGGCAGCTCTGGCAGGTGTGGCGGTTGTGCAGGGGGCAGGCGCGGGTGACCATCAGGGGCATATGCCCATACACCAGCGCGCCGGTGGGCACACCGGGTGCGATGAAGGCCATGTCCTCGGCCAGCACCTCGGGCAGCAGGGTCACGCTCCGCGCGCCCAGCTCCGCGTACCGCTTGGCGGAGATGTGGTTGGTCACGTTCCAGCCGAAGCCGCCGAACAGGGGCAGGCCGCACTCTCCGGCCAGCCGCACATGGGCGATGTTGGAGCCTTCCACCCCCATGAAGCCGGCGTCCTTCACCGCCAGCATCCGGGCGCGGGTCTGCTCCTCCAGCCCGGCAAACATCACCCGGGGCAGCTCAAGGATGACCTTGCCTCGCAGGGCTTCAGGCACCTTGTCCGCCTCGGTGATGGGCAGGATGATGCAGTCCAGCTTGTCCGCCCAGCCCTTGGGGCACTGCTCCCAATAGGCAAAGCGCACCCGCAGGGGCAGCTTGGTGCTGCCGCCCCGTCGGTCGGGCAGGGCGCACAGCTCCCACGCTGCCTTCTCCTCGGCAGGGATGGGCGCGGGGGCCTCCCGCTTGGCCAGCAGCTTTTCCAGCAGGCTGCGGCGCAGCTCGTTCCACTCGCTGGCGGGCAGATAGCCCGGCTCGCCCTCCACCGTCAGGCTCCCGAACACAAAGGGGGTGCCGCCGGTCTTGCCCAGCGCCTTTTCGATGGCGGGGCGCTGGTCACTCTTGGCAGGCTGAGGCTCCTCCATGCTGTAGGCGATGACCTTATGGCCCTCCCTGTCCGCGGCGGTCAGCTTGACCCCCTCCGGGTCGGCCTCCAGATGGTAATGCACCGGGATGCGGCCGAACTCACGGCGGTACAGCTCCCGCAGGCCGGGCAGCACCGCCTTGCTGGCGGCGGTGTCGGCGGCGGTGCGCACGCCGAACATAGAGCCGTTGATCTTGTTGTCGTACCAGCCGCTGGTGAACCCGCTGCGGCTGAAGGCGCTCTCCAGCACCGTCCGGTCAAAGGCGCGGCCCTCGCGGGCGGCCCGGCAGGCGGTGACGGCAGCGGCCACGTACTCCGGGGTGCGCAGCCGGCCCTCGATCTTCACGCTGGCCACCCCGGCGTTCATCAGCTCGGGGATCTTCTCCACCAGCGACAGATCCTTCAGGGACAGGTGGTAGCCCTCCTTCGCGCCGTCGGCGGCGAAGGGCAGGCGGCAGGTGCCGGCGCAGCTTCCCCGGTTGCCGCTGCGCCCGCCCAAAAAGGCGCTCATATAGCACTGGCCGCTCACCGACATACACAGCGCGCCGTGGATGAAGCACTCAGTCTCGATGGGGGCCTGTTCGGTGATGGCGCGGATCTCCTCCCCGGTCAGCTCCCGGGCAAGGATGGCACGGGTAAAGCCCATGTCCGCAAGCTGGCGCACGCCCTCAAGGGTGTGTACGCTCATCTGGGTGCTGCCGTGCAGCGGCAGGCCGGGGGCGACCCTGCGGGCGATGGCGGCGGTGGCCAGATCCTGCAGGATGACCGCGTCCGCGCCCGCCTCAGCCACCGCGGCGATGGCCTCCGCCAGATCGGGGGTCTCCTCCGGGTAGACGGTGGTGTTCAGCGCAACGTGTACCCGCACCCCGCGGCCGTGGCAGAAGGCCACCGCGTCCCGCAGGGTCTCGGCGGTGAAATTGCCCGCGCTCTTGCGGGCGTTGAAGCCGGAAAATCCAAGATACACCGCGTCCGCGCCGCTGTACACCGCGGCCCGCAGCATGGCCTCATCGCCCGCCGGGGCCAGGATCTCGAGGGCGGGCAGACGCTCCATCGGGGCGGCGCTCACTTGCGGCCTCGCAGCTGCTCAAGCTGGCGGCGCAGACTCTCCACCTCGCGGCGGGCCTCCTCGGCGGCCAGCTTGGCCTTGCTGGCATCCTCCAGATAGTCGCGCACCTGCGCGCGCATATTGTCGGCGCTGCGCACCGCCTTCTGCAGCTCGTCCAGATAACCCAGCGCGGTCACCACGGCGGCGCCGGTCACGCTGATGGCCGGGTTGGCGGTCATCAGCCCGTTCATATCCTCATCCAGCCGGGTGCCCAGCTCCTGCACATAAGGCTCGGCGTCCTCCGAAACGATCACATAATTCGCACCGCAAATGGTCAGCTTCACACGATTGGCAGCCATGGTATCTCTCCTTTTTTGTCACATTCAGGCATTTATTTTCGAAAAATTTTCCGCCGCAGGCCGGCAGCCGGGCAGACACACATTTATTATAGTATAAATCTCGCCGCGGGGAAAGCCCGCCGCACAAAAAAGTTTGACGCGCGTTATTTTTATCCTGTCATCGTCCATTTTCATCTTGTTCTCAAAATCATCCCGCGGCGCGGCGCTCCCGCCGCCCGCCGCCCGCCGCCCGGCCCGGGCCGTCTTTTGCCGGGGGCGAGGCGTTGCACATTCGGCCAAAATGTCCTTGCTCGGGCAAATTTTTCTTGAATCGCCCCTTGAAATAGTTTATAATATCCACTGTGTTACCATACTCCGTGGGAACGATTCCACAGGAACAACGCGGAGTACACGACGGCGGCCCCCGCGAAACGCGCGGCCGGGCGCCCCCCATCAAAGCGTTGGGGTCAATGATACAACGGGAGTGAAGAAAGCATGAATAGCTACACCGCAAAAGAATTCGACAAGATTCTGCGCGAAAAGCTGACCAACGAGTACGGCGTTGAGCTGGAGGTCGCCAGCAAGCAGCAGATCTACCGCGCGCTGTCCCTGATCAGCCGCCAGATGATGAGCAACCAGCACAAGAAGTACCTGAGCAAGGCTCTGGCCAAGGGCGAGAAGCAGGTGTACTACCTGTGCATGGAGTTCCTGATGGGCCGCAGCCTGAAGACCAGCCTGTTTAACCTGGGCCTGAACGAGGCCGCCGAGCAGGTGCTGGCCGACGCCGGCATCAAGCTGGAGTCCATCTATGAGGAAGAGCCGGACGCCGGCCTGGGCAACGGCGGTCTGGGCCGTCTGGGTGCCTGCTATCTGGACGGCATGGCCACCACCGGCATCGCCGGCACCGGCTACAGCATCCTGTACGAGTACGGCATCTTCAAGCAGAAGATCGTGGACGGCTGGCAGCAGGAGCGCGCCGACAACTGGCTGCCCGGCGGTCAG
>JBGVKB010000011.1:0-20334 GCA_045118955.1 Oscillospiraceae bacterium
CCCAGCGCCACCTTGCCCCGGATGGGCGGCTGCAGCAGAAGCTGACGCAGGTTGTCGGCAAACACGGTGATGGCCCCCTCGGCGGCCTTGGCGGTCAGGTCGCTGCGCAGCTCCCGCTCAAGGCTGGGGTGGATGAGCCGGCCGTAGGCGTCCTCGGCGGCCTCGGCCACCTGTGCGGAGGCGGGGCTGCCGCCCTTTTTCACGAAGGCGCGGCGGATCAGCTCCAGCGCGGCGTCCTCCTCCGCCTGCACGGCCACCTTCAGGAATTCCTCCCGCTCGCCCCGGTCGATGGCGAGAATGCGGTGCCCCGCCACACGGCGCACCGGCTCCTGAAACTCATAGTAGCCCTCGTAGACGCTCTCCTTCTCCGGGTCGGCGGCCTTGGTCACCAGCAGGGCAGTGCGGTTGTACAGCTCCCGCAGGGCGGCGCGCAGAGCGGCGTCATCGCTGAAGCGCTCGGCCAGAATGTCCCGGGCGCCCGCCAGCGCGGCGGCGGCATCGGGCACCTCCTCGGTCACATAGGCCGCGGCCTCGGCGGCGGGGTCGGTGCCGGGCTTCTGCTCCAGCAGCAGGTCGGCCAGCGGCTCCAGACCCCGGGCGCGGGCCACGCTGGCGCGGGTCTTGCGCTTGGGGCGGTAGGGGCGGTACAGGTCCTCCAGCTCGGCCAGCGTGACCGCCTTGTCCAGCTTGCCGGACAGCTCCTCGGTGAGGGCACCCTGCCCGTCGATGGCGGTGCGCACCTCCTCGCGGCGCTTGTCCAGCCCGCGCAGGTAGTCCAGCCGCTCACCCAGCTTGCGCAGGGCCTGGTCGTCCATGCTGCCGGTGGCCTCCTTGCGGTAGCGGGCGATGAAGGGGATGGTGTTGCCCTCGTCGATCAGCTCAATGGCCGCGGCCACCGCCTTTTCGTTCAGTTCCAGTTCGGTTGCAATGATCTGTGCGTGATTCATGGGTCTCCTTGCTCTTTGGTCAGTGTTGCTCGTCCGGCCGCGCGATTCGGCTTGAACGCCGGCCGTTTTTATCCAAACAGTATAATTCGGTTAAATTATACTGTTTTCGGGCTGTTTTTGCGCTTTTTGTACCGGGTCACGGCCACATAGGCCAGCCACACGGCGAAGCTCGCCCCGCCGATGGCCACGCCCTCCCGCAGGCCCACGGTGCGGTAGTCCACCCGGATGTCACAGTCGCCCGCCGGCAGGGGCAGGGCCATCAGGCCGCCGTCCACCTTCAGCACCTCGGTGGGCTGCCCGTTGACCGTGGCGGTGAAGCCCGCGTCCCAGGGCACCGTGAACAGCACAAGGCTCTCCTGTTCCAGCGTGATGGCGGCGGAGAAGCCCCCGTTGTCCGCGGCAAAGGCGCTGCAGCTCCGTGCGCGGCGCTCGGTCACCGCCTCCCGGTAGTCGTCGTAGGTGGTGGCGCGGCGCTCGGCGTCGCTCAAAGGCTCCAGCAGATGCCCGTACCGTTCGAGCTGCTCCTCATCCAGCACCAGCGCCCGCAGCAGGATCTTCGCCCGGTCGCCCTTGGCCACCTTTTCATACAGCTCCTGCGGGATGTACTTGTCCACCGCGAAGCCCATGGGCAGGTAGTTCTCATTTTCCAGAATGGTGTAGCTGCCCTGCTCGTCATAATAGACCCAGCCCTCGTCGGCTTCGGCGCGGAAGTCGGCCAGCTTGTCGGTGGGCACCAGCGTGTACTTCACGCTCAGCAGGCCCCGCAGGGCATAGGCGTCCGCCTCAGGCTTGGAGCTGACGTCCCGCTTGACCCCCACCGAGGGGTAGAACTCCATGATGGAGGGGGACACGGTGGAGTTGAAGAACTGCAGGCAGGGCTTGCCCGTCCACAGGCTGATGTTGTCGTAGCAGCCGTAGGCGTCCAGACGGTAGAAGCCCTCGGGCAGCTCCAGCTCGGTGGCCTCGTAATAGGTCTGCTGAATGAACTCCTCGTCCCGCTCCCACTGGTCGAACTTGACCAGCTCCACGTGCACCAGCGCGCTGACCACCGCCATGCCCAGCACGCCCGCCAGAATGCGCCGCGCCCGCCGCCCGCAGGGGGGCAGGCTGCGCCAGACCAGCCACAGCACCAGCAGGTTGACAAGCCCCAGCGCCCACCGCGCCCAGAACAGCGCCGGGTAGGTCATCTCGCTGAGCTGCCACACGTCGTCCACCTTGGCGGGCACCAGCCCGAACACCGCGAAGCACAGGGTGAAGATCAGCGCGGGTCGGAAGCCCCGGGCGAAGTCGATCTCCGCCCGCTCAAGGCTCAGCGCGGACACAAGGCTCATCACCAGCACCGGCATATAGTACCACCGGGCGTAGTAGCTGGAGTTGAAGGCGTAAAAGCTGGAGTTGAGGATGGGCACCATGGCGAACACCAGACAGGCACCCAGCACCCGCTTCCAGGTGTTCTTTTCGGTGCAGCGGCACCACGCCAGCGTGCCCGCCGCCCCGAACAGGGGCAGCCAGCAGGTCATGCTGGTCCACTTGATGGCCCCCTCGTCGAACAGAATGGCGAGGAACGGGCCCTCCGGCGGCAGGAAGAAGCTGGCAAGGATGGCGAAGTACTGCTGCACCTCGCCGTACAGCAAAAGGTCGTAGCCGTCGGCGAACTTGGCGGTGCGGGGGTTGCCCAGCAGGAAGGTCAGCTCCGGCAGCAGCAGCACGCACCCCATGCCCACGCCCACGATGCTCTCAAAGGCCATCCGCCCGAACCGACGCACGGTGAGGCGGTAGTCGCCGGTGGTGAGCTTGCACACCAGATAGATGACCAGAAACACCACCTGCCCCACAAAGAAGAAGTAGTTGTTCAGCAGGTTGAGGGCCACCAGCGCGGCGAAGGGGCCTTTCACGTCCCTGTACATGGCCTCGTCCAGCGCCCAGAGCAGGTACGGGAACAGCGCCACCACGTCCAGAAAGTGATTGAAAAAGATGTTGTACACGCTGAAGCCGGACAGCCCGTACAGGCAGCCCGCGATGACCGCGTAGTTGGGGTCGCGCACATAGCGCCGCGCCCACAGGTACCCGCCCGCGCCGGCGAGGGCCATCTTCAGGCAGAGCATGGGAGCCATCAGCCAGGGCACGGCCTTTGCCGGGAACAGCAGGGTGAACCACCAGAAGGGCGAGCCGGTCAGGTAGAAGGAGTAGCTGTTCCAGAAATCGCTGCCCAGATCGGTGGCCCAGCTAAAGGAGCCGCCGCCCGCCTTCACAAACAGGTTGGAGTAGTAGTAGAAGGGGATCTGCTGGCAGTTGAAGTCACCGGCGTAGTGAAAGATGCCCCCGTCCACCAGCGCGCAGGGCAAAAGAAAGGCCGCCCCGGCCGCGAAGCACAGCCAGAAGGTCAGCCAGTATTTGTTCTGGGGTCTGCGGGCGGGCAAGAGAGCCTGCTGCATACAGGATACGCCTCCTTTGGGGCAAAAAAATATCGAAGTCCGGGTCATGGGGCCGGAATCGTGCTATACTGGTCTTGTTTCAAACCACACATGCTTTGAGAGGAGCCGCGCCATGAGCCAGCAGTACCCCTTCAGCGCCCTGTTGGGCCGCATGAAATACATCACCCGGTGGAGCCTGATGCACGCCGCCCGCCCCGAATCGCTCAGCGAGCACACGGCGGACACGGCCATTCTGGCCCACACCCTGTGCCTGATCGCCGGGAGCATCACCGGCACCCCGGTGCGCCCGGAGACGGTGGCGGTGGCGGCCCTGTACCACGACGCCCCCGAGATCATGACCGGCGACCTGCCCACCCCCGTCAAGTACAAGAACGAGCGGGTGCGGGCCGCCTACAAGGCCCTTGAGGCCGAGAGCGTGGAGGATATGCTGGGGATGCTGCCCGAGGAGCTGCGGGGCGGCTTCGCGCCCTACCTGAACGGCAGCGTGCTCACTGAGCCGGAGACCCGACTGCTCAAGGCGGCCGACCGGCTGAGCGCCCTCATCAAGTGCATGGAGGAGGCCATGACCGGCAACCGGGAGTTCGACGCGGCGCTGGCCCAGCAGCGGCAGGCGCTGAAGGACATGGCCTGCCCGGAGGCAGACTGGTTCATGGAGCACCTGCTGCCCTGCTACGCCAAAAATCTGGACGAGCTGACCCGGGGCTGAGCCTTCTCTCCCTTAACACGCCGCGGCGCGGCGGTTTCTTTCACTCTCCGAGGGGATTTTCCCGGTACACCCGCTGGATGAGGGCGTCCAGATCCTCAAAGTGCTCCAGCGCGCAGCAGGCGCGGCGCAGGCCCGCCGCCCCCCGCAGCCCGTGCATATAGTGCAGGGCCTGACTGCGGGCCTGGGGCATGGCCGCCCACTCGCCCTTCTCCTCGCACATCTCGTACACCTGGGTGCGCATGGCCTCCATGCGCTGGGTCAGGGTGGGCATGGGGGGGATCTCCTCCCCCCGCAGCGCCGCCGCGATGCGGCCGAACAGCCACGGGTCGCCCAGTGCGGCGCGGCCCACCATCAGGCCGTCGCAGCCGGTGGCCTCCACCATGGCCAGCGCGTCCTCGTGGCTGGCAATGTCGCCGTTGCCCAGCACCGGCACCGACACCGCCTGCTTGACCCGGCGGATGATGTCCGGGTCGATGCCCGGCTGGTACATCTGCTCCCGGGTGCGGGCGTGCACCGCGATGACCGCCGCGCCCGCTGCCTCGCAGGCCTTGGCCACCTCCACGGCGGTGATATGCTCCGCATCCCAGCCGGCGCGGATCTTCACGGTCACCGGGCGGCCTGCGGCGTTCTGCACCACCGCCGCCACGATCTCACCCGCCAGCGCGGGGTCCAGCATCAGCTTGCTGCCCGCGCCCGAGGAGGTGATCTTCGGGGCGGGGCAGCCCATGTTGATGTCGTAAAAATCGAAGTCCTTGTCCGCGATGAGCGCCGCGGCCTGCCCCATCGTCTCCGGCTCCGCGCCGAAGAGCTGTACCCCGTAGGGGCCGGGGGTATCCTCGCCCCGCCGCAGCAGGCGGGCGCTTTTTTTATCGCCGAAGGTCAGCGCCTTGGCGCTCACCATCTCGCTGATGGTGTACACCGCGCCGTGCTTGGCCGCCATCCGGCGGCAGGCCGCGTCGGTAAAGCCGGCCATGGGAGCCAGCGCCGCGCCGGGCGCGATGGAAAACTTGCCGATCTGCATGGATGTAATTCCTTTGCTTTGGATTGGTTTGCGGCAAATGCCGCAACTTGTATTGTACCACATACCGCCCCGGGCTGCCACCCCGCCGGGCGGTGTTTTTTGTCCGCAGAAATGACATAAAAAGGCCCCGCGGTCTCGCGGGGCCTTTTTCATCGTTTCAGTTGTTCTCGGCAACAAAGGTAATGGTCTTTCCGCTCCAGACGTCCGGAGTGAACACCACTTCGAGCTTTGCCCAGTCGGCGGGGATCTCATAGCCGACAACGCCCTTCATTTTCTTGCCCGGAGCAACGGTTCCGTCAAGCTGATTCTTGTCGTTCTTTTCCAAAAGCGCACCCAGACTGTAGGTGCAGGCATAGTCATCACAGTACGCCTCAAAGCTCGCCATGGACGAGACTGCGACATCACTGTTGGAATCGTTCGTGATCTCAAACTCGCAGATCACAAACACATTCCCATCAGCGGGGGTGTTGTAGGTCGAACCGGTGCTCTCGGTCATACTCACAAACGTGGTCTTAACGCCCTTCAGCTCTGCCGTTTCTCCCACATAGAATTCGTTCTTTTCTTCCACCGGTTCCGACTCGGCAGTCTCGGCCTGAGAGCCGCTGGTCTCGGCGCTCTGCGCCGGCGTGCCGGTCTCGACCTTTTTCGGTTCGTCGTCGCCGCCCGAGGAGCCGAAAACACCGAGAAGAAGGACAAACACCAGAATACCGATCAGGATCGGGTTCCCTTTTTTGATCTTCGCGCCGCACTGCGGGCAGGTCTTTGCGCTCTTCGCGACCTCTGCGCCGCACACCTTGCAGGTGCTCAGTTTGCTGCTCATTGTTAGTTCACCATCTCTTTCTGACAAGAAAATACATCCCCCACATACAAGCGGGGACACAGCTCGAGCAACCTCAGTTTATCACCATTTTTCGTATATGTCAATATTCGTATATATGAGTTATCGCAGATATTAAAAACCGCACCTAGTTCCTATAGTTAAGTCAAGAGGTGTTTGCGGATGATAAGCTATGATCCCCTGTTCCAAACGATGAAAGAAAAAGGGATCACCTCCTATCGTTTGGGGAAAATGGGGTTTCCTTTGTCGAATTATTACGCCATGAAGCGGGGAGAAAACATCTCCACCCACACGCTGAACCAGCTCTGCAAGCTGCTTCAGTGCAGAGTGGAGGATGTCCTGCAATATACGGACGAAGAATAAGCTGCGGATGTGGTAGACCGTTCCACATCCGCAGCTTTTTTGTGCGCAGTACGGAAAGCCGCCGGGGTGGTACACACCCCCATTCTGTGGTATACTATATTAGTTAAAGTGTCTTTCGCCGCGTTTGGGCGGCATCTGCATAGAGGAGGTCTCCATGAAACTTCTGATCTTAGACGGCAACAGTCTGGTGAACCGCGCCTTTTACGGCATCAAGGTGCTCACCACCAAGGATGGCCGCTTTACCAACGCCATCTACGGCTTCATGAACATCCTGCTGAATCTGCTGAAGGAGCATCAGCCGGACGAGGTGGCCATTGCGTGGGATCTGAAGGCGCCCACCTTCCGCCATGAGCTGTACGACGGCTACAAGGCCACCCGCCACGGGATGCCCGAGGAGCTGGCCCAGCAGATGCCCGTTTTGAAGGAACTGCTGGCTGAGCTGGGCTTTGTGATGATCGCCCGGGAGGGCTGGGAGGCGGACGACCTGCTGGGCACCCTGAGCGCCGCAGCCGCCGCCCGGGGGGACGAGTGCCTGCTGGCCACCGGCGACCGGGACAGCCTGCAGCTTGTGAACGACAAGGTCACCGTGCTGCTGGCCTCCACCAAGGGCGGGCGCAGTGAGACGGTGCCCATGGATCCCGCCGCCATTCAGGAGAAGTACGGCCTGCCCGACCCCAGACAGCTCATCGAGGTGAAGAGCCTGATGGGCGACACCTCGGACAACATCCCCGGCGTGCCCGGCGTGGGCGAAAAGACCGCGCTGGCCTTGATCCAGGCCTTCGGCACGCTGGACGGCGTGTACGCCAATCTGGAGGACAGCCGCATCAAGCCCGGTGTGCGCAAGAAGCTCACCGAGCATGAGGACAAGGCTCGTCTGAGCCGCACGCTGGGCACCATTCGGCTGGACGCCCCCATCGACACCGCCCCCGGCACCTACCTGCGGGGCGAGGGCGAGCCGGCCAAGGCCGCCGCCCTGCTGGCGGAGCTGGAGATGCACAGCCTGATCCCCCGGCTGGGGCTGGACGGCATGACCGCCCCGGACGCCGCGCCCGCCCCCGAGCGGACGCTGGCCCCCTGGGATCCCGCCGCGGCGGGCGGGCGGCTGTACCTGCTGGCCCTGCCCGCCCCCAAAAATCAGCCCGCCCCCGGCTGGGCCGCGGTGAGCGGCTCCGGCGCGGCCTACCGGCTGGAGTGGAGCGAGCTGGACGCCCTGCTGGACGCGGAGGGCGCGGAGCTTTGGGTGTTTGACGCCAAGGCTCTGTACCACCGGGCGCTGGCCGCCGGCGGCATGGGCCGCGCCATCGCCTTTGACGGCAAGCTGGCCGCCTATCTGCTGAACCCCGCCGCCAGCAAGTACGAGGTCGGCCCCCTCGCCGCCGAGTATGGCATCGCGCCGGCCTTCCGCTGCGCCGACTGCCCGGACGCGGGGGTCGTGGCCGAGCTGCTGCCCCGTCTGGAGCAGGCGCTGACCGAGCAGGGCATGGCAAGCCTGCTGTACGACATCGAGCTGCCCCTCTCCCGGGTGCTGGCGGACATGGAGCAGCTCGGCATGCTGGTGGACAAGGAGGCCATCGCCGCCTTTGGTGAGGAGCTGCGGGGACAGGTGGCCGACTGCCTGCGCCGCATCTACGAGCAGGTGGGCTACGAGTTCAACCTGAACAGCCCCAAGCAGCTGGGCGAGGCTCTGTTCGACAAGCTGGGCCTGCCCCACCGCAAAAAGACCAAGAGCGGCTACTCCACCGACGCCGCCACCCTCGAGAGCCTGCGCCCCTACAGCCCGGTCATCGAGGACATTCTGGAATACCGCAGCAGCCAGAAGCTGCTGTCCACCTACGCGGACGGCCTGCTGAAGGTCATCGATGAGGACGGGCGCATCCGCAGCACCTTCCTGCAGACCGAGGCCCGCACCGGCCGGCTGTCCTCCACCGAGCCGAACCTGCAGAACATCCCGGTGCGCACCGAGCAGGGCAGCCGCCTGCGGCAGTTCTTCATCGCAAAGCCCGGCTGCGTGCTGCTGGACGCGGACTACAGCCAGATCGAGCTGCGCATCCTCGCCCACATCGCCGGGGACACCGCCATGCAGGAGGCCTTCCGCTCCGGGCAGGACATCCACCGCAGCACCGCCGCCAAAATTTACGGTCTGCCGCCGGAGATGGTCACCCCGCGGCTGCGCTCCAGCGCCAAGGCGGTGAACTTCGGCATCGTATACGGCATCGGCGCCTACAGCCTGTCGCAGGACATCGGCGTGACCGTCAAGGAGGCGGACGCCTTCATCAAGAGCTATCTGGACAATTTCCCCGGCGTGAAGGGCTACATGGACAGCACCATCGCCTTCGGCCGGGACAACGGCTATGTGGCCACCCTGTTCGGCCGCCGCCGCGCCCTGCCCGAGCTGACCAGCACCAACTTCAATGTGCGGGCGCTGGGCGAGCGCATGGCCATGAACACCCCCATTCAGGGCACCGCCGCCGACGTGATCAAGCTGGCAATGGTGCGGGTGTGGCAGCGGCTGCGCGCCGAGGGGCTGAACGCCCGGCTCATCCTGCAGGTACACGACGAGCTGATCGTGGAGGCACCGCTGGAGGAGGCCGAGCGCGCCTCTGCCATCCTCAGCGAGGAGATGCAGAACGCCGCCCGCTTCTCGGTGCCGCTGACCGCCGAGGTGACCCGGGGCCACACCTGGCTGGAGGCCCACTGAGCCGCCCCGTCTTTCCACAATTTTCCCAAAGGTCGTGAACAACTTGGAACATCTCTGGCACATCGCCCCCCTGACCGCCGCCGAGTGTGAGGCGGCCGCCGCCATCGAGGCCACCGCCACCGAGGGCTGGACCGCCCCGCAATTGGCCGACACCCTCGCCGCCCCCGCCGGGCGGCTGTTCGCCCTGCACGATGGGGCGGGCGGGCTGTGCGGCGTGGCTGTGTTTCAGCTCGCCGCCGACGAGGCCAGTCTGGACAGCATCACCCTGCTGCCCGCCTGCCGGGGCAAGGGGGGCGGGCGCGCCCTGCTCACCCATGCCCTCGCCGCGCTGAAGGCCGAGGGTGCCGCCTTCTGCTTTCTGGAGGTGCGGGCGGGCAACGCCCCGGCCATCGGGCTGTATCAGGCGCTGGGCTTTGCCGCCGCCGGGCGGCGGAAGGGCTTTTATCAGGACCCGCCCGAGGACGCTCTGGTCATGAACTGCGCCCTGTGAGCCGACAAAATTTTATCCAATTCGTATAAAACACATAAATTTCAACGCAAAGGAAGTTTTTCTATGCTGATTCTAGGCATTGAGTCCACCTGTGACGAGACCGCCGCCGCTCTGGTCGAGGACGGCCGGGTGCTGCGCAGCAGCGTCATCGCCACCAGCGTGGCGGAACAGGCCCTCTACGGCGGCGTGGTGCCCGAGATCGCCAGCCGCCGCCACGCCGAGTACATCAGCGCCGCGGTGCAGAAGGCCCTCGCCGACGCGAAGGTCACCATGGCCGATGTGGACGCGGTGGCGGTGAGCTTCGCGCCCGGGCTGATCGGCGCGGTGCTGGTGGGGGTCAACTTCGCCAAGGGGCTGGCCTACGCCGCCGGCAAGCCGCTGGTGCCGGTGCACCATCTGCGGGGCCACATCGCCGCGCTCTACCTGACCCACCCGGAGCTGAAGCCCCCCTTCCTGTGTCTGGTGGCCAGCGGCGGCCACAGCCACATCGTGATGGTGGAGGACTACACCCGCTTTCAGATCTTAGGCCGCACGGTGGACGACGCCGCCGGCGAGGCCTTCGACAAGGTGGCGCGCACCCTCGGCCTGCCCTACCCCGGCGGCCCCAGTGTGGCCGCCGCCGCCAAGGACGGCGACCCCAAGGCCTACCGCCTGCCGGTGCCCCACGTGGAGGGGCCTTACAACGTGAGCTTCTCCGGCCTCAAGACCGCCGTGCTGAACGCGGTGAATCAGGCCGAGATGAAGGGCGAGGTCATCTCGGTGCCGGATATGGCCGCCAGCTTTCAGGAGCGCATCGCCTCGATTTTGGCGGACAAGCTGCTGCTGGCCGCAGCGGACACCAAAGCCGGCACCCTCTGCCTTGCGGGCGGCGTGGCCGCCAACGGCCGTCTGCGCAGCCTTGTGAACGAGGGCGCGCAGAAGCTGGGCGCGACCCTCTGCCTGCCCAAGCCGGCCTTCTGCGGCGACAATGCCGCCATGATCGCCGCGCAGGGCTATTACGAGTACATGGCGGGCAATCTGGCCGGGCTGGATCTGAACGGCCTGCCCACCCTGCCCATCGACTACCGGTAAAAGAGGCGAATCATCGTGTCATCCTCTGCTGTTTCTCCGCAAAAGAACGACTTCACCATCGGCCCCATGTGGCGCAGCATCGTCGCCATGGCGGTGCCGCTGATCCTTGCGCAGGCCGTGCAGGTGCTGTACAGCGTGGTGGACCGCATCTACATCGGCCATCTGCCCGCCGACGCGGCGCTGGCCTTCACCGGCATCGGCATCACCTTCCCGGTGGTGAACATCATCTCGGCCTTCACCAACCTGTTCAGCTCGGGCGGCGCGCCCCTGTGCAGCATCGCCCGGGGCAAGGGCGACCTTGCCGAGGCGCGGCGCATCATGTGCATCTGCTTCACCATGCTCTGCGCCACAAGCGCGGTGCTGATGGCGGTGTGCTATCTGGGCATGAAGCCCATTCTGTACCTATTTGGCGCCAGCGACGCCACCTGGCCCTTTGCCCGGGACTATCTGCTCATCTACCTGCTGGGCACCCCCTTCGCGGTGGTGGGCGTGGGCATGAACAGCTTCATCACCGCGCAGGGCTTCGGCCGCACAGGAATGCTCACGGTGACGCTGGGCGCGGTGGTCAACATCCTGCTGGACCCGCTGTTCATCTTTGTGTTTGACATGGGCGTAAAGGGCGCGGCGCTGGCCACCGTGCTCAGTCAGGCGGTCAGCGCGGTGTGGGTGCTGCGCTTCCTCACCGGGCCGCACGCCCTGTTCACCCTGACCGCGGCGGAGCTGCGCCCCCGGTGGCCGCTCCTGAAGCAGATCACCGCGCTGGGCGTCACCGGCTTTGTGGTGATGATCACCAACAGCCTGACCCAGATCGTCTGCAACGCCACCCTGCAGGCATGGGGCGGCGACCCCTATGTGGCGGTGATGACCGTGCTGAACTCGGTGCGGGAGATCTTCACCCTGCCGGTGCGCGGCCTGACCCAGGGCGCGCAGCCGGTGCTCAGCTACAACTACGGCGCGGGGCGCTACCGCCGGGTGCGGCAGGGCATTCTGTTTATGACGGCGGTGTGCGTAGCGTTCACGGTGCTGCTGTGGCTGGCCACCCTGTTCTGCCCGGAGGTGTTCATCCGCCTGTTCAACAAGGACGAGACGCTTCTGGTGCTGGGCGCGCCCGCCCTGACCCTGTTCTTCCAGGGATATTTTATGATGAGCTTCCAGTTTTCCGGGCAGGCCACCTATGTGGCTCTCAACCGCCCCCGCAGCTCGGTGTTCTTCTCCACCCTGCGCAAGGTGCTCATCGTCACCCCGCTCACCCTGATCCTGCCCCACCTGTGGGGACTGGGGGTCAACGGCGTCTTCCTGGCCGAGCCGATCTCCAACTACATCGGCGGCGCGGCCTGCTACATCACCATGCTTCTCACCGTCTGGCCGGAACTGAAGCAGGATCCCGACCCGGCGTAAACGCCCCTTGCACATCAAACATCAGGAGGTTTTTACCATGCACATCCGCAGCTACAACGGCAAAGCGCCCACCCTGAACGGCCTGCTGTTCGTCGCCCCCAACGCCACCATCACCGGCGATGTGACCATTCATGAAGGCTCCAGCGTGTGGTACAGCGCGGTCATCCGCTCGGACTTCAACCCCATCACCATCGGCAGGGACTGCAACATTCAGGACAACTGCACCCTCCACTCCGACCGCAACCACACCGTCACTCTGGGCGACCGGGTGACCGTGGGGCACAACGCACTGGTACACGGCGCCACCATTGAGGACGACGTGCTGGTGGGCATGAACGCCACCGTACTGGACGGCGCGCACATCGGCGCGGGCAGCATCATCGCCGCCGGCGCCGTGGTGCTGGGCGGCACCGAGATCCCCGCCGGCAGTCTGGTGGCGGGCGTCCCCGCCAAGGTCATCCGCCCCGCCGGGGAGAAGGGTCTGACCATGATCCGCAACAACGCCGCGTCCTACAAGCAGCTCGCCGCCGGCCATGCCGCGGGCGAGGAGCAGTAAGCCCTGAACCACAAAGGAGAGACCCGTATGAACCGCATCAAACTGCGCCGCCTTGCGGCGCTTGCGCTGGCGCTGGTGCTGGCCCTCAGCCTGATCGGCTGCGGCAGCGAGCTGGCCGACGCCGCCCTCTCCAGTGCCGCCGACGCGGTGCTGGATCAGGTGGAGAGCGCACTGGACGAAGCCATTGCCGCCGAGGATCCCGCGTCCGACCCGGCCGCCACCCCCGACGCCACCGGCCCGCCCGCCGAGCCGGACCCCGAACCCACCGCCGAGCCTGCGCCCACCGAGGACCCGGATGCACTGGTGGAGGACGGCTGGTACTACACCCCCGAGGATGTGGCCCTGTACATCCATACCTTCGGCCATCTGCCGGACAACTACATCACCAAAAGCGAGGCCGAGGACCGCGGCTGGGAAAACCGTGAAGGCAACCTGTGGGAGGTGGCCGACGGTTACTGCATCGGCGGCAACAAGTTCGGCAACCGGGAGGGTCTGCTGCCCGCCGCGGACGGCCGCACCTGGCGTGAGTGTGACGTGAACTACGCCGGCGGCTACCGGGGCGAGGAGCGCCTGCTGTACTCCAACGACGGCCTCATCTACTACACCGACGACCACTACGACAGCTTCACCCGGCTGTACTGAGCGAACACCGCAACAAAAAAGGACGGCTGCCGAGCCATGCCCGGCGGCCGTCCTTTTTGTTTGTTACGGGAGCCGATCCTTCTCCCCGGGGCCGTAGCCCGCCGGCCACGGCGCGTCCTGCGGCAGCAGACCCCGCGCGATCAGACACAGGCGCACATACTCCAGCCGGGTGCGCTGCAGCGCCCGCTCCGACGCCAGCCAGCAGAGCATCAGCTCCGAGCCGCTCATGTCCGCCCAGTCCGCGTCCGTCCCGCAGGCGCGCAGCTTCTCCAGGTACCGCTCCTCCGGCGGCAGCTCCCGCGGCCACGGGGTGAGGGGGCGGCAGCGCGCCTGCACCAGCTCCTCCCACACCTCATCGCTGAGCATCAGATCAAGCTGCCGCCGGGCCTCGGCGCGGGCGGCAGCCTCCCGCTCCTGTGCCCGGCGCTCCTCATCCAGCCGGGCAAGCTCCCCGCCAAAGCTCTTCAGTCCCTCCGTGCAGTCCGCCAGCAGACCCAGCACCTCCTCCATGCGCTCCAGCGCCCGCGCCGCCGCGTCCGCGTTCCCCGGCGGGCACAGGGCGGTGGCCTCCAGCACCGCGCCGTCCACCAGCGTGAACACCGGCTCGTCCGCCCGCCCCCTGTTGAACCGCCCCAGCAGCTCCCACACGGCCGCCCGGCCCTCCGTCAGGGTCAGCGGCTCCCGGTACAGGATCCGCACCGCATCCGACCGCACGGCGAGCCGCGCCGGGCAGGGGCGGCCGATGTCCGCCGTCAGCCCCTCTGCCCCCACAGCGCAGACCCGGCCCCGCTGCTCCAGCGCTCGCTTCAAGTTCTCCATATTCGCCCCTCCTGTTCGTCCCCTCGTTTGTTTTCGTTCCCGTATTCTGTTTTCAAGGTGTTTTTATATCGCGCCCGGGCGGGTAAAATCGGCTGTCAAGGCACTTTTGCCCGGTTGACGGTTGCAGGCCGCCCAAAATGTGTTAGAATGAACACATACAACGCGAAGGGAGGGCCGCTCGTGCCCGATTTTGCCCACATTCTTGAAGAACACCGCGCCCGCTGGCCCCTGATGGAGCCGCGCGACTTTGTGAAGCTGGCCTATCAGGCGGAGTTCGGCCCGGAGCACCTGCTCACCGATCCCCGGCAGCTCGCCGCGCGGCTGCTGGCAGAATGGAGCGCCGTGCCCGCCGACGCCCCGGTCAGGCCCCCGGAGCCGATCGGCGGCGGGCTGGTGCGGTTCCACCTGAACCACATCCCCGACCCGGAGGCGCTGGCACAGACGGCGGGGCTGCTGGCGCAGCTCTTCGTCCTCACCGCCCGCGCCCACACCGGCACCGCCGAGGGGCTGATGGAAAAGCTGGCCCTGCTGCGCACGCTGGACGTGCCGGGCATGGAGGCATACCTGACCCAGTACACGGCGGTGGGCTGCCCCGCCGTACACCACAGCGACACCTACCGGGACGCCTACGCCCCCGCCTATCGGCTGCTGCCCACCGACTGGGCCAACTGGTTCACCGCCATCTGGGTGGTGTGGATGCAGCTCAGCGCGGGTGAACCGCTGCTGCTCTCCATCGATGGGCAATGCGGCAGCGGCAAGAGCCGCCTTGCGGCGGTGCTGGAGCGGCTGTTCGACTGCGCGGTCTTTCACATGGACGACTACTACCTGCCCGCCGACCGCCGCGCCGAGGACTGGATGGACACCCCCGCGGGGAACATGGATCTGGCCCGGGTGGAGCAGGAGGTGCTGCGGCCCTTCGCCGCCGGTGAGCCGCTCATCCGCCGCCGGTACGACTGTCAGAGCGGCGTGCTCGGCGCCCCCGAGACCCTCGCCCCCGCCGCCTTCGTCGTTCTGGAGGGCAGCTACAGCCAGCACCCGGCGCTGGCCGCCTATGCCGGGCTGAAGCTGTTCCTCACCTGCCCCGAGGAGGAGCGCCGCCGCCGGCTGATGGCCCGCGAGGGGGGCTACTTCCCCACCTTTGAACGGCTGTGGATGCCGCTGGAGGAGCGGTACCACGCGGCCTTCGGCCTGCCCGCCGCCGACACGCTGGTGCTGGACACCGGCAGCCTTCTCCCCGACTAAGCCCGCCACACAGGAGGTGTATCCATGAACCTGAAACGCACGGTACAGACCTTGACCCTCGCCGCCATGTTTTTGGCGCTGGGACTGGTGCTGCCCTTCCTCACCGGACAGATCCCCGAGATCGGCAGTATGCTGCTGCCCATGCACATACCGGTGCTTCTTTGCGGCCTGATCTGCGGCTGGCGGCACGGGCTTGCGGTGGGCTTCGTCCTGCCGCTGATGCGCAGCTTCCTGTTCGGTATGCCGCCCCTGTGGCCCACCGCCGTGGCCATGGCCTTTGAGCTAGCCGCCTACGGCCTGATCGCCGGGTGGCTGTACGGCCGCTCCCGCTGGAAGTGCGTGCTGGCCCTCTACCGCTGTCTGCTGGCGGCGATGCTCGGCGGCCGCGCGGTGTGGGGCTGCGCTATGGTGCTGCTCACCGGCCTGACCGGGCAGCCCTTCGGCTGGGCGGTGTTCCTGTCCGGGGCGCTGCTCAACGCGGTGCCCGGCATCCTGCTGCAGCTCACCTTCATTCCCGCGCTGATGGTGGCACTGGACCGCACTGGGCTGGTGCGCTTCACCTGCAAGCACCGCATGAAGCATCCCACGGGCGAGTAAGCCCGTTCAAAACGACCACATTCAAGGAGGTTCCCCCATGTCTTCCGGCAAGCACAAGAAACGCAAAAGCACCGCGGCAAAGCGCCCCGCCGCCGCGCCCGCCGCACCCCAGCCCGCCGACAACGGGCGCAAAGGCTCCATGCTGGTGGTTCTCATCGCCGTGGTGGTGGTGATGATCCTCAGCGAATTTATGATGGACATTCTGGGCGGCAAGGCAGCGAGCGCCGAGAGCGGCAGCTCCGTGTCCTCCTCCCAGACGGTGTCGGACGCCGGCTGAGCGTCCGCTCCTCTGCGGCAGCCCTGCGGGGCGGCCGCTTTTTTTGCGCAGCTTCGCCCACGACCGCACCCGTTCACGTTGATTTTGCACCGCTTCACTGGTATAATGAAACATAGCATCCAACACCGCGTCACGCGGTTTCATCATTCGCCCACCGGGCGACCAAAGGAGTACACCCATGAAGATCCTTGCCGTTGACTACGGCGATGCCCGCACCGGCCTCGCCATCTGTGACGAGAGTGAGCTGCTCGCCACCCCCCTGCCCCAGCTGAACGAAAAATCCATGAACAAGGTGGTCGCCCTGATCGCTCAGGCCGCCGCCGAGCAGAAGGCCGCGCGCATCCTCATCGGCCTGCCCATGAATATGGACGGCACCGAGGGCGCCCGCGCCGGCAAGAGCCGCCGTCTGGCGGGCAAGGTGGAGGAGGCCAGCGGTCTGCCGGTGGTCCTGTGGGACGAGCGCCGCACCACCGTGACCGCCGCCGGCATCCTGAGCGAGAACGGCGTATTCGGTCAGAAACGCAAGGACCGTCTGGACTCGGTGAGCGCCGCCGTCATTCTGGAGGGCTATCTGGCCTGGCGCAAAAACCACCCGGAGGCCTGACCGACTTTTACAAAGGAGAGAGCGATATATGTCCATCACCTTTGAGCAGTCCCCGCTGGTGCGGGACGTGCTTTCCTTCCACTGTCCCCGATGGGAGGAGCTGCCTTCCATCGAGCTGTACATGGATCAGCTTACCAACTACATCAACGCCGTCTACACCCCTCTCACCGACCCCACCGAGGATGACCCCCTGCTCACCAAGGCCATGGTGAACAACTATGTGAAGATGAAGGTGGTGGCCCGGCCGGTCAACAAAAAGTACGGCCGCACCCAGCAGGCCTACCTTCTGGTGATCTGTGCCATGAAGCAGGTGCTGAGCATCCCGGAGCTGTACGCCCTGATCCACATTGGGCTGGAAAAGTACCCTCTGCCCACGGCCTACAACTACTTCTGCACCGAGATCGAGAGCGCCCTGCGAATGGCCTTCTCGGACGAGAGCCGTCCCACGCTGGACACCGCCCGCGCCCCCAACGACGTGACCCGTCTGGTGCGCCGGGTGGCTCAGTCCTACGCCTGCAAGGTGTATGTACAGAAGCGGATCCAATTTGAGCAGTTGACCCGCCAGCCCGAGCCGCCCCGCAAGGAAACCGCCAAGAAATGACCCCGAAAAGGAGGATGTGCCCATGAAACTGGCCGAAGCTCTGCAGGAGCGCGCCGCACTGAACCGCCGCATCGAACAACTGCAGACCCGCCTGTGCGCCAACGCACTGGTACAGGAGGGCGATGCCCCCGCCGAGGATCCCGCCGAGCTGTTCGCCCAACTGGACGACTGCACCGCCCGGTTGGAGACCCTGATGGCGCACATCAACCACACCAACTGCGCTACCCTGAGCGAGGGTGAGAGCCTGACCGATCTACTGGCCCGCCGCGACTGTCTGAATCTGCGGCTGAATGCCCTGCGGCGCTTTCTGCAGGAGGCCAGCCAGACTGCCCGCCGCGCCCGCGGCACCGAGATCCGCATCCTGAGCACCATGAACGTGAAGGAGCTGCAGAAGCAGGCGGACGAGCTGTCCGCCCTGCTGCGCCGGCTGGACAACCGCATTCAGGCCGCCAACTGGGCCGCCGACCTGCTGTGAACCCATGAGCCGGGCCGGTAGCCGCCGGAGCGAATGCGATCTCTGTGGCTGAGAATGAGTCCACATCAGGTGGTACGTGCAAGGGCGCACGCGGGTTCGATCCCCGGTTTTACAAAAATGCCCCAACATGGTACGACCGCACCCTTCACCGCGCAACCCGCATCACCGAGCATTGGCCGGCGGCGAGGGCGGGCACGGGGGACCCGGCTCTTCACACCATACAATAAAAAATCACCGCATCCTCTGTGCGAGGGTGCGGTGATTTTTTCCGTCCCTGGGGTGGACGGGCGGATGCATCGGGCGGAGATCGTCTTCAAAAATCTCCGCGTCGGGAATGACTTTGGCTCCGGGCGCTGGGCTTATTTCTGCACCGGATGGATGACAAAGCCGGCGTTCTCGTCCTTGAAGCAGGCGGTGGCACGGGGACTCGCCCCGGCCGATGCGGCAGCCTTCTCTCGTTTGTCGGGCGTGGCCTGCCGTTTCGCACAGCAAGCGCCCTTGCCCGGTTCTTATTATATTACTTGTATACTAGAACACAAGAAGTTTTTGCAAAAATTTCCTCCAAACTTTTTGCGCCCATTTTATGCACATCGCACGAAACCCAGATACAATGTTGCCGCGCGCTCATTGGTATGATTTGTGGTGTCATTGCTTAAATTTTGTTGCATTCTTCCATACTAGTTCTTGACGCGGCCGCCCGGGGACGCTATTCTATAAGATGTGATATCAGGAGGCATAGAAGCTATGTATTTGACCGACCGATTGCCCCGGGAGACCGGGCGCGATTACGCACTGCGCACCATCAAAGAGAACATCATCCGGCTGGAGCTTGCCCCCGGCAGCATGGTCAGCGAAAACGAGCTGGCCGCCGCCATGGGGCTGTCCCGCACCCCGGTGCGCGAGGCACTCATTGAACTGAGCAAGGTACGGATCGTGGAGATCTACCCCCAGCGGGGCAGCAGCGTGGCCCTCATCGATCCCGCGCTGGTGGAGGAAGCCCGCTTCATGCGCCGGGTGATGGAGTGCGCCGTGGCCGAATTGGCCTGCACCACCCTGACCCCGGAATGGCTGGCCCGTCTGCAGGAGAACGTTCGCCTGCAGAATTTCTACATTCAGGCCGAGACCCCCTATCCGGAGATGCTCATGTCTTTGGATGACCAGTTCCACGAGCTGCTGTTTGGGGCCGCCAACAAGCCCCAGACCTTCCAGCAGGTGGCCAACCTGTCCATCCACTTTGAGCGGGTGCGCAGTCTGGCGCTCAGCACCGTCAAGGATCCCCAGATCGTGCGGGATCACGAGGCTCTGCTGGATGCCATTGTGAACCGCAACCCAGAGCGCGCCCGCCGCCTGATGGAGACCCATCTGGGCCGCTACGCCATCGACGTGCAGGCTCTGAAGGAGCAGTACCCGGACTACTTCAAAAAGTAACGCAGACACAGCAAAAGCCCCGACCGCACAAGGATGTGCGGCCGGGGCTTTCTTATTTTGTCAGTGCGGATCCAGCGCCGCCAGCAGGGTAAGGACGGAGGCGTCCACCGCCTCGCCCAGCGTGTTGAGGGTGCCTAGGGGAATGTTTTTGTTGGTACCGTGGTAGTCGCTGCCGCCGCTCACCAGCAGCCCGTGCTCCGCAGCCGCGTCTAAAAGCAGATCCATCTCCTCCCGCCCGTAGCGGGAATAGCAGCACTCCAGACCCCGAATGCCCGCCGCCAGCAGCAGCTTCAGCCGGGCGCGGAACTCGTCCGGGGGCAGTCGGCGCTCCCCCTCGCCGCCCAGCGGGTGCGCCCACACCGGGATGCCGCCCGCCCCGAGGATGCCGTCAATGGCCTCGGCGGCGGGGATGCGGTCGTCCAGCGAGGGGCAGCCGTTGATGTAGCGCTGGATCACATCGGTCAGGTCACTGCCTAGCCCCCGATCCAGCAGCAGCTTGCCCAGATGGGGTTTGCCCACGCTGTTCAGGCTGTCCAGCCAACGCAGCTCCTCTGTGGTAAAGCGGATGCCGTGCTGATGCTCTAAATAGTCGAGCCGCTGCTTCAGCTTGTGCAGCCGCAGCCGGCGGCCATGCTCCAGCACCGCCTGCAGCGCCGGGTGGTTCGGGTCGTAGCCATAGCCCAGAATGTGACACTTCCTGCCCTCACAGCGGCAGGAGAATTCCACGCCGCGCACCAGCCGAATGCCGTTCAGATCGGCGCCGCACTCAAGCTCCATTGCTCCGTCGATGGTGTCGTGGTCGCACACCGCAAAGGTGGTGATCCCCGCCTGCCGCAGCTTTTCCGGCAGGGCGAGGGGCGCATCGGTACCGTCCGACGCAGTGGTGTGCAGATGCAGGTCGATGGTCTGTCCCATTCTGTCGCTCCTCTTCCTGATGTGGCGTATATAAAGTATTTCGCCCGCGGCGTTCAAATCTCGGTTGTTTCAACTCAACTATACCATAGGATGCCTTATAAAAGCAAAACCACCCGAATGCTTGCACATTCGGGTGGTTAATATGGTGCACCATCGGGGACTCTACCCGCGGGCTAAGCAGATGTCCCCCGGACATCTGCTTGCGGCCTGC
>JBGVKB010000012.1:0-2757 GCA_045118955.1 Oscillospiraceae bacterium
CACAGACAAGAACAGGCACCGCAGAGCATTCTGCGGTGCCTGTTGGCTTTGTTTTTAAATTGCCGGGTTCTCTGGGGCGGTCAGCGCTCTACAAAGAGTTTTTCCACCTTAAGCACGCCTTCCTCCACCTTGGCCAGACCCAAAAAGGTGCCGGCGATGTCGTAGGCGCGGTAGCGGCCGTCCGCGGCGCGGAAGTTGGAGGTGGGGCAGCCGTTGTACAGATGCTTTTTGACCCCGTCGTTGACGGTGAGGCGGGGCAGATGGACAAACACGCTGTCCACCGGCAGCATCAGCTGCTCGAGGGTGCCCGCCTCTTTGGCGGCGATGATCTCCTGCAGCGAATGGGCGTCGGCTTCGCCATACACACCGGCCTGCACCCGGCGCAGCGCTGCCATGGTGCCCTTTTGGCCCATTGCGGCGGCAATGTCCTCCAGCAGCACCCGGATGTAGGTACCCTTGGAGCAGGCTACGGTGAGGATGTACTCGTCCGGCTGCTCTCCCCTGCCCTCGTACCGGATGGAATAGACGGTGATGGGGCGGGCTTTGCGCTCCGGCTCGGCAGGCTGCGGGGCGGGGGCGTCCTGCCCTGCCTGCGCGGCCTTTTCCTGCCGGTCCTTATTCTTGCGGGCGATTTTATACAGCGGTACACCGTTGATTTTTACCGCCGAGTACATGGGCGGGATCTGCATCTGCTCGCCCTCGAACCGGGGCAGAACGGCCAGCAGTTCGGCTTCGCCTGCGGTGACGGGGGCGGTTTCCAGTGTGGTGCCGGTCACATCACCCGTATCGGTGCGGGTGCCCAGCCGCAGCACGGCGCGGTAGGTTTTATCGTGGTTTTCCTGCAGGTCCACCGCTTTGCTGGCTCCGCCGCAGAACACCGGAAGAACGCCGGTGGCCATGGGGTCCAGCGTGCCGCTGTGGCCCAGCTTGCGGGTGCCCAGCACGCCGCGCAGCTTTGCGATCACATCAAAGCTGGTCCAGTCGGTGGGTTTGTCGACGATGAGGATGCCCTGCATCAGAGTGCCTCCCCTTCTGCCGCGGCCAGTACCGCTTCCACCTCGGCCAGAATGGCGTCCTTGGTGTTTTCCAGATTGCCTTCCAGCTCGCAGCCGGCCGCGCGGTTATGGCCGCCGCCGCCCAGCCGCTTGGCAATGGCGCAGGCGTCCATGCCCTTGACGGTGCGCACGCTGATGCGCACGCTGCCGCCGGGCTGCTGGCGCAGGGTAAGGCCCACCTTTACCCCCGCAATGGTCAGCGGCAGGCTGGTGAGGTCTTCCAGATCGGCGGGCTCCACACCGCTTTCGGCGATTTCGTCGCGGGTGAGGTAGATGAGGGCACAGCGACCGTCAAAATGATATTCCAGATTATTCAGGGCCATCCGCTCGGCAGCCACACGCTGGGGGCTCTTGGTCTCGAACAGCAGCTTGTTCAGCCGCTCCACATCCGCGCCGGCCTGAATGAGGCGGGCAGCCGTCAGATGGGTCTGGGCAGTGGTGGAGGGGAACTTGAAGCAGCCGGTGTCGGTGGAAAGACCGGTGTACAGGCAATCGGCGATCTGCGGGGTGAGCGGAGCGCCCAGCGCGTCGATCACCTCGGTCATCAGCTCGGCGGTGGCGGCGGACGCTGCGTTGAGCAGGGTGTAGTCCGCATAGCCGGTGTTGCCGGCGTGATGATCGATGCACAGATCCACGTGGCGGGTCAGCTCCAGCACCTCGGGACGGGAGCCGAACAGCTGCACGCTGGCAATATCCACGGCAACCACCATCTGCGGCTCAAAGCTGCCGTCGTACATTCGTGCCCGGGTGTACGCATACAACGCGGGGATGGGGTCGGAGCACAATACGGCAGCGGTTTTGCCAAGGGCGGTGAGTGCATGGTACAGCGCACTGCCGCAGCCGATGGTATCTCCGTCCGGGTTTTTATGGCACAGGATCAAAACGCGATCCGCATCGGCCAGCTTTTGGGCCATCTGCGCCACATTCAGATTCTCAGTCATCAAACGATCCTTTCGCGTTGGTGAATGGCGGACAGCGGCAGGGGCTTACAGCTCCTGCTGCTCCTCTGCGGCGTCTTCGCCGGAGGAAACGTTCAGCTCTTTGAGCAGCTGATCGATGTGGGCCGCATAGGCAGCGCCGCCGTCTTCGATGAAGGTAAAGCGGGGAGCCTTGCGGATGTGCATGCTGCGGCTGACCTCGGTGCGGATGTGGCCGGCGGCACGGTTGAGCGCGTCAATGGCGGGCTTGGCGCCTTCGGCACGGCCCATTACGCTCACATAGACCTTGGCCACGTCCAGATCGGGGGTGACCTCCAGCCGGGTGATGGTGAGCAGACCGCCCTCCAGCCGGGGGTCCTTCAAACGGCCGATGATGGCGATCAGTTCACGTTTCATGTCCTGCGCCAGACGGCCCATATTTTTCTGAGACATTCTATTCTCCTGTTGCAGTCAATGTTCCTGCTTTGACCACACGGGCGGGCAAGGGAGACACGCTCCCCTGCCGCCGGTACGGATCAAAACGCTTAGTCGCGGTACTCTTCCATCTTGAAGGCTTCGAACACGTCGCCTTCCTTCACGTCGTTGAACTTGACCAGAGTGACGCCGCACTCGTAGCCGGAGGCCACTTCCTTGACGTCGTCCTTGAAGCGGCGCAGAGAAGCGATCTCGTCCTCGGTGATGACAACGCCGTCACGCACCACGCGCACCTTGCTGTCGCGGGTGATCTTGCCGTTGGTAACGCGGCAGCCGGAAACGGTGCCAAC
>JBGVKB010000013.1:0-3282 GCA_045118955.1 Oscillospiraceae bacterium
TTGGGGGCCCCGCTAATTGGGGCGGGTCTTACCGGCCGCTTCATTTGCTTTCCCCGGTGGGGGGGTGGGGTTGTGCTTTACGCGCCCCCGGGCCGCGGAACACCCAACCCCCCCCAGCGGGGGAAGGCCGCGCTCCGCGCGGGGCATGGCTGCGGCAAAAGGGCGACTGTACCGCCACAGCGCCGAAAAAACGCTCGTTCGGCTTCGAGTCCCTTCCAGCTAAAAAATTAAAGCCGACCATCCTTGCGGATGATCGGCTTTAATGGTGCGCTGGAAGGGACTCGAACCCCTGACCTTCTGATTCGTAGTCAGACACTCTATCCAGCTGAGCTACCAACGCGGAACATATGTATTCTAACACCTGTTCGGTTGGTTGTCAATGGTTTTTCGCCCCTTTTTTAAATTTATTTTGCGCCGCGGTCAGAAGAAGAAGCGGTGCGGGCCGAAGCTCTCCTCCCGTTCCCGGATCAGCTCCGCCAGACGGTCCAGAAGCTGCTGCAGCTCCTCGCGGCGTTCGGCGTGGATCTTCCGCTCGATCTCCTCGTCATCACCGAGATAGTGGATCCAGCGGACCCAGTCCTCCAGATCCTCCGTCACGTCCCGGTGCAGCGCCCGGCAGAACTCCAGCATACTCATGTTGTACGTCTCGTACTCGGCGTCGTCCCGGGTGCGGTCGACGATGCCGTCGCTCTCAACGATGATGTGGCAGTTCCAGTAGCTGACCACGCACACCATCCGCCCCGGCTCCAGCGTGCCGTGTACCGCAAAGGGCCGCATGGTCTCCAGCCCGTGGATCGCCTGTTCCAGCCAGTCCCCCGCCACATCGGTCATATCACTCAGGTGGCAGAACACGTCCCCCATCTCAAAGCGGCTCCAGCCGGCGTCCGGTTTGCCCAGCATGGTCATTCCTCCTTTTGGTTTTGCTTGTGTTCAGTATAACACACCGAGGGTACCATGATCCGGACTTTTGACCGGACTTTTGACCGGGCGCGCCCCTCACTGCCCCAGCATCGCCATGATCTGCTCCACCACCGCGCGGCTCGCGCCGGAGGAGGTCAGGCGGGCGGCTACCTCCTCGTCGGACGCGCCGCTGCGGCGGTGGCGGCGGGCAAGGGCGTACCACACCGCCTGCGCCGCGCCGGTGCTGTCCGCGGTGCTGGCGGCGGCGTAGTCGTTGGAGGCGTAAAACTTGGTCAGGTCGCCGGTGAAGTCCGCCAGATCGCTCAGGCTGCCGGTCTGCAGGCTCTGGTAGGCCGCCGCCAGATTGCTGTTCAGGGTCGCCGCAAGCTGACCCTGCTGGGCCAGGCGCTCCGCCTCGATCTGCGCCCGCGCCTCGCCGTACTGGTTGGCCACGCTTGCCAGCGCGGTCTCGGTGGCGCCGCCGCTCAGACCCCGCGCCGCAAGGCTCTGGTTCAGCCCGCGCAGGCTGTTCATCCGGTTCAGGTACGCCTGCCGCAGGGCGCTGTCCGCCGCGGTGTTCACCTGCGCAAGGCTCGCCTCGTACTGCGCCCGCTGGCGGGCGGCGGTGTCCTCGTAGGCCGCGCGGCGGGCCGCCTCCTGCGCCGCGTAGCGGGCGTTCAGCAGCTCCAGCATCACCGCCTCGGCGTTGGCCGCGCTGCCCGACCCTGCGGTGGCTGCGGCGGCCTTTTTGCCGGTCTCGGGGGCGAGGGGGAGCCGGGCGGGCAGCTTGGGCGCGCCCAGCACCACCACCCGCTCGGGCACGCCGCCGGGGGGCACGCCCATCTCAATGCGGCCGGCGCTGTTGGGGCTTTCGGTCAAATAGCTCATCAGGTCGTTGTATTTGCGCGGCATGGGTCAGCCCTCCTTTCCGCCGGTCATCTGCTTCAGGGTCTGGTGCAGGCCGGTGGCCGCCCAGCCGCTGACGATGCCCACCGCCACCGCGGTCAGCGGGTCGGCGGCGGGGTAGTCCGCCAGCAGGTGCATGGCCGGCACCCCCAGCACGCCCCCCACCGCCATGCACAGCACCGGAATGAACCGCGCCGGCAGCGGGGTCAGCTTGACCGCCTCGCCCGCCAGATACGCCACCGCCGTGATCGCCATCACCCCGGTGGTGCCCATCCATTGTTCCATTTGCCCTCCTTACTCGGCCCGTTCCAGACCGTCGATGCGTTTGTGCGCCTGCTTGGCGCTCTCCTCCACCGCGGTGATGCGCTCGCCGTGGGCGTGCACCTGACTTTCCAGCCGCGCCACCTCCCCCTTCACCGCAAGGATGCTGTCCAGCTTGGCGTTGACGGTGCCGCGCCACTGCGCGTCCCCCACCACCCGCTCGTCCCGGGTGCTGAGCCAGCCCGCCAGCCCCACAAAGCCGCCCAGCAGCCCCAGCAGCAGGGTCAGCTCCACGGTCATGCGCCCACCTCCCGGCAGGGCAGCTCCAGATCCGCCGCCCACTGCCGCAGGGCCGCCGCGTCGCCGGGGCTCATGGGGCCGACCGTGAAGCTGCGCAGGGTCACCCCCGCCGGGGCGGCGGGCAGGGCGTAGTCCTTGACCGCCTCGTTCAGGTCCACGTTGCCCCGGATGCCGGCCACCCGGCCCCGGCTGGTGTACTGCCAGATGCCCCAGTCCAGCGTGCAGGTGCAGCGGGGCCCATACTGGGCGCACCAAATTTCCAGCCCGCGCAGGTTCTCCCGGTTCAGCTTATTCTCCAGCCAGTCGGCGGATGCGTACAGGCCGCAGCGGTAGCCGCCCGCCTCCACCGCGTCGCAGAACGCCCGCACAAGGGCGGTGCGCTTGGCCTTGGTGAGCGCCAGAATGCCCGGCTCGTACTCCTGGTCGAACCAGACCGGCCAATCCAGCGGTCTGCCGTTCAAAACCTGCAGGCAGACCTCCGCCTCCTGCCGCGCCTCGGCCACGGTGGTGGCGTAGCTGTACCAGTACGCGCCCACCGGGATGCCGGCGGCGCGGGCGGCGGTGTAGTTCTCCTCAAAGCGGGGGTCCTTCTGGGAGATGTGCTTGCCGTAGCCCGCCCGCAGGATGGCGAACTGCACCCCCGACGCCGCCACGGCGGGCCAGTCGATGGCCTCCTGCCAGCGGGATACGTCGATGCCTTTTAACGTTGCCATGTTGGTTTGCTCCTTTCTGTGTGCTTGTGCGCCCTGCGGGCGGGTGGGGGTCACTCCACCGTCAGACAGCCGAAGGCCATCTGGTCGTTGGGGTAGCCCGCCGTGGCCTCAAAGCGCACCACGTCCCCCGCCTGCACCGCCACCGCGGCGGTCTGCACCCCGCGGGCGGGCACCGCGCCGGTGCCGGTCGCCACCGCGATGC
>JBGVKB010000014.1:0-35800 GCA_045118955.1 Oscillospiraceae bacterium
AGCCTCGGCCGGGCTGCGGCCGCTCGGACAGTGCGGCAGACTTAGCACGGCGGGCATGGTTTGCGGCGGCGCGGGGCGGAGCGGTCGACAGAGAACCGCATGAGCATGGCACCGCTTGCGGCCGGGCGAACGCCCGAGCCGATCGGTGCGCGGGCAGAAAGCGCGGCATGGGACGACGGCAGGCGCGCAAGCCCCCCGCCGCGCGAAAGGAGGTAAGACGATGGCACGGGAAAAATTCCAGACCCTCACCGAGCAGATGTTCTACATTCTGCTGTGCCTGCGGGTGGAGTGCTGCGGGGCGGACATCATGGCCAAGGTCAGCGAGATGACCGGTGGCCGGGTGCAGGTGGGGCCGGGCACCCTGTACAACCTGCTGGAGAGCTTTTTGGCCGAGCGGTGGATCCTTGAGACCCGCACCCAGGGGCGCAGGCGGTACTACTGCCTGACCAGGACGGGCAAGGAGACGCTGGACAACGAATACCGCCGCCTTGAAACGCTGGCGGCGGACTACCGCCGGGCGCTGGGCGGCCCGGGAGAGGAGGCGAGCACATGGCCAATGTGACCCGACGACTGCACAACTACGCCCCCTATCAGTACACCGCCATCCGGCGGCGGCTGGAGCGGATGGCCGCCGAGGGCTGGCGGCTGGAGAAGATCGGCCTGCTGTGGCGGTACCGCCGCGCCGAGCCGGCGCAGGTGCATTACGCGGTGGCCTACTTCGCGGATGCGTCCCAGTACGACCCCGGCCCCACCCCGGGGCAGGAGACCTTTCAGGAGTTCTGCGCCGAGGCGGGCTGGAAGCTGGCGGCCCAGAGCGGGCAGATGCTGGTGTTTGAGAACGAGCAGCCCGACCCGCTGCCGCTGGACACCGACGAGGCGCTGCGGCTGCGCGGCATCCGCAGGGCGATGCGGGGCAGTCTGCTGCCCTCGAGCCTTGCCATGGTGGTGGTCTGCCTGATGCAGCTCGGGCTGCTGGCGTCCAACATACGATATGACCCCATCGGGTACCTGTCCCAGAGCCAGACCCTGTGGCGGGGGCTGCTGTGGGTGCTGCTGCTGGCGTCCTTTGTTCTGCAGCTCACCGACTATGGGCTGTGGGTGCTGCGCTCCAAGCGGTCGGTGGCCGCGGGCGGCCCCTGCGCCGAGGCCGGGCAGGGGGTGCTGTATTGGCTCGCCAACCTGTGCGTTGCGGCCGGGCTGGCGGGGGTCGTGGGGATGCTGCTGGGCCAGCTCCGCGCGGGTCTGGGGATGATGGTGCTGCTCAGCCTGTGCTACACCGCCGTCCTGATGTCCGCCGGGGTGCTGGCACGGGGCTGGATGAAGCGGCGGGGCGCGCCCCGCGGCACCACCCGCCTGGTCACCATCGGGGTCATCGTGGCGGCTGCCGTCGTGGGCACCACCCTGCTGACCTGGGGCGTGATCCGCATGACCGACCGGGGTCTGTTTGACGAGAGCAGGCCGGTGGACACGCTGACCATCCCCCACGGCGAAGGCTCCTTCACCTTTGACCTCTACGCGGACGAGCTGCCCCTGCGGGTGGAGGACCTGACCGCGGTGGACTACGACCACTACAGCTACGAGGCTCAATGGAACGAATCGCCGCTGTACCGCCGTTTGCAGGCGTGGCAGCGCAGCTTCCCGGACGGCAATGACGCCCCCGACCTGAGCTACGAGCTGCTGGAGGTGAAGTGGGGCTGGCTCCTGGACTGGACGGTGGAGCAGCTTTTGAAGGGCTATGAGAAGTACAATACCGCCGACTGGAACCGGGTCATGGTGCCCATCGACCCCACCCCGTGGCACGCCGACCGGGCGTGGGAGCTGCACATCAACGGGGAGCCGGCCGGGCGGTATCTGCTGTGCTGGCCGGGGCGGGTGGCGGCGCTGACGCCGGACTCGCTCATGCTGCCCCTGACCCAGCCCCAGCGGGAGGTCATCGCCGCAAAGCTGGGCGGCTGAACCGAATAAAAAAACAGGTGTGAGGCACCCGGTGGGGGCTTCACACCTGTTTTTTGTCCGTGGGCGCAAAAAAGCCGCCGCCCGGCAGGGGGCGGCGGCTCTGTGCGGTTTGGGGCGGGTCAAGGGTTACTTGCTCATCTTCTTCAGCAGGTCCTGACGCAGATCCCACAGCTTCTGGCTCAGGTCAACGTAGTAGCCGTGGGGGTTCTCGAAGCGCAGCACCTCATCCCACAGGGTGCGCATCTGGGCCTTGCAGTACTTCTGGATGTCGGACAGGCAGGGGCTTTCGTACACGCGCTTGCCCTCCACATAGATGGGGGTGGACAGGCAGCGGGCGGTGCAGTTGACGTAGGTGCGCTCTTTCCAGGTCTCCACCGGGTCAAACAGGGTGATGCCGTAGCGGGTATCCACTTCCTCGCCGTCCAGCGTGATGTAGTCGGCCATGGCCTTGCCGTCGGCGTCATAGATGCGCCAGACCTTCTTCAGGCCGGGGATGGTCAGCTTCTCGATGCTCTCGCTCAGCTTGATCTTGGGCACGTATACGCCGTCGTCGCCCTTCACGGCGGCCAGCTTGTACACGCCGCCGAACACGGGGTGGCTCTTGGCGGTGATCAGGTTCTCGCCGATGCCGAAGCTGTCGATGCGCGCGCCCTGCAGGATCAGGTCGCGCACGATGTACTCGTCCAGACTGTTGGAGGCGCAGATGGTGCAGTCGGGGTAGCCGGCCTCATCCAGCATCTTGCGGGCCTTCTTGGACAGGTAGGCGATGTCGCCGGAGTCGATGCGGATGCCGCGGGGGCGCTTGCCCATGGGCTTCAGCACCTCGTTGAACACCTTGATGGCGTTGGGAATGCCGCTCTTGACCACGCTGTAGGTATCCACCAGCAGGGTGCAGCTGTCAGGGTACAGCTCGGCGTACTTCTTGAAGGCCTCGTACTCGCTGGGGAACATCTGCACCCAGCTATGGGCCATGGTGCCGGCGGCGGGGATGCCGAAGTCACGGGCAGCCATCACGCAGCTGGTGGAGGTGCAGCCGGCCATGTAGGCGGCGCGGGCACCGTAATAGGCACCGTCGTAGCCCTGGGCGCGGCGGGCGCCGAACTCCATCACGGGGCGGCCGGAGGCGGCACGCACGATGCGGCTGGCCTTGGTGGCGATCAGGCACTGATGGTTGAAGGTGACCAGCAGCAGCGTCTCAATGAGCTGGCACTCGATGGAGGGGCCTTCCACCGTGACGATCGGCTCGTGGGGGAAGATGGGGGTGCCCTCCTCGATGGCCCATACGTTGCAGTGGAAGGAGAAGTTGGACAGGTACTCCAGGAACTTCTCGTTGAATACGCCGGTCCCCCGCAGGAAGGTGATGTCCTCCTCGGTGAAGGACAGGTTGTCGATGGCCTCGATGAACTGGGCCAGACCCGCCATGATGGCGTAGCCGCCGCCGTCCGGCACCCGGCGGAAGAACATATCGAAGACGCTGATCTTGTCCTCGTAGCCCTCCTCCAGATAACCGGCCGCCATGGTCAGCTCATAGAAGTCCATAAGGGTGGTAAGGTTGCGTTTTACATCCAGCATAGTTTTCCCTGCTTTCGTTTTGCATTCTGCCGGCACCGGCTCACACTGGGGGTCCCGGCGGGTTTCGGTTTCTCATTTGGACAATTTATCGTTGACGCAGCGGGGCTGCGGCAAACCCAGGGAGGTGGGGCGCTCAGTCCTCGGGGCGGCTGCGGCGCACCTTGCGGCTGTTGGCGCGGCGCATCAGATAGTTGGCGTACCACGCCAGATACAGCACCACGGCGATGATGGTCAGCACCACCACCACGCGGAAGTACAGGCTGCCGAAGAACTCGACGATCTTCTCGACCACATACAGCACCGTATTACGGGAGATGTCCCGCTCGGCGATCAGCTCCACCGTGCCGATGACCTCACCGGACAGGCTCAGGGTCACGGTGCCGATCACGTCGCCCTGCTTCACCGGGGCGGCCACCGTCTCGGGCAGGTGGAAGGTCTTTTGGGTCACGCTGCCGTCGCCGCCGGCGGGCAGCAGGGTGTACATACTGTCAGCGGGGTACAGGCGCAGGGTGTCGGTCTCGGTGGCGTACTTCACCGGCACCTCGGTGATGGGCTGCCCCACGTCCAGCGCGTTCTGCAGGCTGAAGCTCTCAAAGGCCCAGTCCATCAGCAGGCCGGTCTCGCTCAGGGCGGGGCGGGGGGTGCGGTAGGTCACCGGGTCCTTGGCGTGGTTGGGGTCGCAGCTGTTGGGGCTGTTCAGCACCACCGAGATGTAGGTCATGCCGTCCTGGACGTGCCAGCCCGCGAAGTTCTGCCACTCGCCCAGCACGCCGGTCTTGCCGCCCTGGGTGTACTCCCGGTGGAAGTCCAGGCCGGCGGTGGTCAGCATCTTGTTGGTGTTCACGATGGCGTAGGTGCCGGGGCTGTAGCGGGGGATGTCGTTCATCACAAAGCGGTAGGTGTTGGCCGCGGTCTTGAACTGGTCAAAGCTCATGGCGTACCGCAGGATGAGGTACATATCCCGGGCGGTGGTGATGTTGCCCTCGTCCAGACCGCAGGGGTCGGTGAAGGTGGTGGCGGTGCAGCCGATGTCCTTGGCGCGGGCGTTCATCATGGCCACAAAGTTGGACCAGCTCCCGCCGCCCATCAGCTCGGCCACCGCCAGCGCGGCCTCGTTGGCGCTGGGCAGCAGCATGGCGTACAGCATTTCACGCAGGGTGCGGCTCTCGCCCCGGCGGATGTCCGCGTGGGAGCCGCCGTGGATGTAGACGTAGTTCTCCGCCACATCGGACACGGTGGCGCTCACGCCGTCCAGATTGTCGCCGTACTCCTCCAGCATCAGGATGACGGTCATCACCTTGGTGAGGCTGGCGGCCTGCAGCGGCTCCTCGCTGTTTTTCTCGTAGACGATGATGTTGGTGTCGGTGTTCACCACATAGGCCGCGGGGGCGGCGATCTCAAAGGGCGGGGTGAAGCCCACCGCCCCGGCGGGCAAGGCGAACAGACTGGCCATCAGCAAAAGGGCCAGCAGACAGGCAATGGTTTTTTTCAGATGCTTCATGTGGACAATTCCTTTAAAACGCGATAGAATGAGGACGGATGCGGATCAAACACCCGCGAAAAAAGACGCGCGCCCCGCACTGTCTGCCACCCCAAACGGGCAGACCGGCCGCAGCCGCAAAGCGGGCCGGGGGCATGGTGTCTTGACACATACAGGTTACTGCTATTATAGCAGTTTTCACAGGGATAATAAAGTGGTTCCGGCCGGTTTTTGCGGCTGCGGAACAATTTATTCCCCCCCGCAGGGGGGCAGACGGAGGGGTTACGGGATATGATCTATGTGACGGGCGACACCCACGGCCAGATCGAGCGCTTTAAAGAGAAGCCGGTGTCGGCGCTGAAAAAGGGGGACACCCTCATCGTGCTGGGGGACTTCGGCTTTTTGTGGGACGGCTCCAAGGCCGAGCAGAGGAACCTGCACTGGCTGGGCAAGCGCCGGTACAACATCCTGTTTATTGACGGCTGCCATGAGAACTTCGACCTGCTGGGGCGCTACCCGGTGGAGGAGTTTCTGGGCGGCATGGCGCGGCACATCGACGGCAACCTGTGGTATGTGCAGCGGGGCAGCGTGCTGACCATCGAGGGCAAGCGGCTGCTGTGCTTCGGCGGCGGCGAGAGCGACGACATCGAGGACCGGGAGGAGGGCGTGAACTGGTGGCCCGCCGAGATGCCCACCCCCGAGGAGATCGACCGCTGCCGCGCCGGGCTGTACGCTGCGGACGGCGGCACGGTGGACTATGTGCTCACCCACGAGGCCCCGGGGCAGGTGCTGGACTTTTTGAACCTGCGGGGGCTGCGCCACAACTGGCTGCACACCTTTTTGGATGAGGTGTTTGAAAAAACCACCCACAAGCAGTGGCTGTTCGGCCGGTACCATCGGGATCAGCTCATCGGCACCCGGGTGCGGGCGGTGTTCAGCGATCTGGTGCCGCTGGAGTGACCCTTTTAAAAGTATAAGACAAAATGCCGCGCGTTCAAACCGAACGCGCGGCATTTTGATGGTTTGAAGGCTCAGTCCTCGGTGATGAGGGTGCAGTCGTGGCCGGAGTCGTCGGTGTCCCGGATGACCTCGGCGATGCGGGCGCAGACCTCCTCGCCCAGCAGCGCCCTGCTGCGGGCAAAGTCTGTCCAGCAAAACTCCACCGGCTGCCCGTACCCGTAGGCGCCGAAGCCGCCCCGCAACAGGTCGTTCAGCGCGTCCAGATTGCGGCCGCAGCGGAAGGCCGGGTCCTCCGCCAGCAGGCGGCTCATGTAGGCGTAGAAGCCCTCCCGGTCGTCGAAGGCGCTGCCGTCGATGACAAAGCGCAGGCGGTGGGTGGGGTTTTCCATGTCAGAACGCTCCTTTTTATTTGTATCACAGGCCAAAGCCCGCCAACAGGCTCTGCACGCCCGCCCACAGGGGGGGCACCAGCAGCGCCGGCAGGAAGTTGGCCACCTTGATGTGCAGCCGATCGAAGAAGTTGACGCCGATGCAGGCCACCAGCACGAAGCCCACCGCGCAGATCTGATTCAGCAGCTCGCCCTGCAGCACCGGGGCCAGCACCCCGGCCAGCAGGCTGATGGCACCCTGATACAGCAGCACCGGGATGGCGCTGAAGATGACGCCGGGGCCCATGGTGGCACCCAGCACGATGCTGGAGATGCCGTCCAGCGTGGACTTGACCAGCAGCACGCTGGAGTCCCCCCGCAGGCCGTCGTTGATGGAGCCGATGATGGCCATGGCACCCACGCAGTAGATGAGGGTGCCGTTCACGAAGCTGGCGGCAAAGCCGGTCAGGTGGAACTTCTCCTCCACCAGCCCGGACAGGCCGTTGAGGTGTTCCTCGATGCCCAGCCTTTCGCCCACCAGCACGCCCAGACACAGGCTGATGACCAGCAGCAGCTCGCCCGAGGAGGACAGCGCCCCGCCGTCCCCCACCGTGAACATATTGGCGATGACGCCGTTCACGCCGATGACCATGACCGCCATGCCCATGGCTTGGTGGAGGGCGGTCTCGTACTTGGCGTCGATGCCCTTTTTCAGCAGCAGACCCACAAGGCCGCCGGCGACGATGGCCGCGAAATTGACGATGGTACCAAACATTGGCTCGCTTCCTTCTCTGTGTCGATTTTGAGGGCGCGGCAGGCTCTGCCGCACTTCATCATTATAAAGCGAGCGGCGCGGTTTTTCAACCGTTTGGGGGCAGAATGTGCAAACTCAGCGGGAAGAAGCGGTCTGCCGGGGCTTGCCCTCCCGCCGCAGGCAGCTCCCCGCCCCGGTGAGGGCGAGGGTCAGCCCCAGCAGGCACAGCCCCAGCCACAGGGTGGGCAGGGCCACCCAGCCGTATTGGGTGAGCAGGCCGCCCAGCACGCCGGACATGATGGCCGCGCCCACATAGGCGGAGAAGTCGAAGCAGCCCACCAGCGTGGAGACCATGCCGCGGGCGGAGAAGGACAGCGGGAAGTAGGACACATTGTACCAGTTGCTGGCATTGGCCGCGGCGATCAGCCCGGCGATGAGCAGCACGGTGAGCAGGGAGGTCTGACGGCTGGTGAGCAGCAGCAGCACGGTCAGGACACAGGCGAAGGACTGGGTGAGGATCATGGCGGTGCGGACGTTGTCCCTGGCCAGCGACAGCACCCACTGGGCGAGGAACACACCCAGCAGCTTGGCCGCCGGCACCGACACCAGCAGGATCAGGGCGTTCTCGCCCAGATCGAACAGCTCGGTGAAGATGAGGGGCATCCAGAACACCGCGCCCTCCTGCACCGCGCCGATGACGCTGCCCAGCAGGCCCACAAAGTACAGCCGGTCGCGGACGATCTCCCCGATGAGCCGGGGCAGCGGCAGGGTGGCGGTGCGCTCGGCGGCGGTGCGCACCCCGCCGCGGCGGCCCACCAGCCACCACACGGGGATCAGCGCCAGCGCCAGCAGGCCGGGCACATAGAAATACGGCCGGAAGGTGAGGGACTGGAACAGGGCGTTCAGCACCACCCAGGACAAAAAGTAGCCGGTGACCGCGCAGGTGAACATCACCGAGGAGACCAGCTTGCGCTGGCTGTCGTCCGAGTAGAGCGCCAGCAGCCGCAGCAGGGTGCTCCAGAACATGGACTGGCAGAACCCGTTGATGCCCCACAGGGGCAGCACCAGCCCGCCGCCGGTCTGCATGGCCAGCAGTACGTTCACCGAGCCGGTCAGACCCAGCGCCAGCATCAGGAAGGGCGGGGGATCCACCCGGTCGCCCAGAAAGCCGTTGATGAGCTGCCCCACTGCGTAGCAGATGAAGTAGATGGAGCCGGCCGCGCCCAGATACTCCACGCTCACGGACAGGCCGTCCGCCATTTTGGTGATGGCGGTGGACAGGTTCACCCGCCCCAGATAGGAGATCACATAGGTGAGCCAGCACAGTGCCAGCAGGGGTTTGAAGCTCATGGTTTGTTTCATAAAAAGTGCGCCGCCTTTCGTCTGCGGGGGGCAGACCGTCTTTTTGTTGCTTTTTTCATTATAGCACCGAAGCGGCGGGACTGCCATGTGTTACGGTTTTTTTTCGGCGGATCTGCGCCGCCGCGCCGCCCGAACGGCCTTTGCGGTGAAGAACACCAGCAGCGCAAAGCCCGCGAAGGTGCCCCAGCCGATGGCCAGATACAGAAGCTCGGCCGGGTGGCTCAGACCCATGTAGCTGTCCGGATCAAAGATGGCCCACGCCCGGGCGCCGATGACGTAGGGGGCCAGCCCCCACACCAGCAGGAACAGCGGCCAGCCGATGACCAGCCCCGCGTGGCGGCGCACCGCAAGGCAGACGATGCCGCTGATCAGCAGCACCGCCGCCAAAAACAGCAGCGCCGGCGCGACGGCCAGCCCCAGCAGACCGGCCAGCAGCCCCGCCCCAACGAGGATAAACCCGATGACCCGCTGGGTGCCGGCGGACGCCGCAGGCGCGGAAGCCGGTGCGGCGGGCGGGGGCACAGGCGGCTCCGGGGCGGGCGGGGGCGGGCTTGCGGGCGTGCCCTTCACCAGCTCGTCCAGCGTCACCCCGAACACCTCGCTCAGGGTCAGCAGCTTGGAAAGGTCGGGGACGCTGGCGTCGGTCTCCCACTTGGACACCGACTGGCGGGACACGCTCAGCCGCTCGGCAAGCTCCTCCTGTGAGAGGTGGTGTTGGGTGCGCAGGGCGGCGATGCGCTGGCCCATGGTGGCGGATCGGTTCATGCGGGACTCCTTTCGTTGAGGGGCGGTTCGGTCTGCTGACAGGATACCCCGCCCGGTGCGCCGTGCCAAGCAAGCGCGCTTGGAATTTGCGCAACCGCCGGTTGCACAGGCGAAGCAGCGCGAAAAAATCCCATCCACGAAGAGGGCGGGCGGCGGTCAGTTCAGGGCCGCCCGGCGCAGCAGACCCTCCACCTGCGCGGCGAGGGCGGCGTGCTCGGGGGCGTCCAGCCCCGGGTCGGCCTCCAGCAGCTCCCGGGCGGTCTGCTGGGCGGCGTAGAGGGCGCGGGTGTCGGCGGCAAGGTCGGCGATCTGCAGGGTGGGCAGGCCGTGCTGCCGGCTGCCGAAGAAGTCACCCGGCCCCCGGTGGTCCAGATCGTACTGGGCCACCGCGAAGCCGTCGGTGGTGCGGCACAGGAACCGCAGACGGTCGCGCACCGCCTCGCCCTCGTGGTCGCTGATGAGGATGCACACCGCCTGCCCGCCGCCCCGGCCCACCCGGCCGCGGAGCTGGTGCAGGGCGGACAGACCGTACCGCTCGGCGTTCTCGATGACCATGACCCCGGCGCGGGGTACGTCCACGCCCACCTCGATGACGGTGGTGGACACCAGCACGTCCAGCTCGCCCTTGGCGAACTGCTCCATCACGGCGGCCTTCTCCTTGGGCTTGAGCCGCCCGTGCATCAGCCCGATGCGGCGGTGGGGCAGCAGGGGCTTTGCCACCTGCTCCAGATAGGTGGAGACGGCCTGCATCCCCTCGGCGGTGTTCTCCCCCTCCTCGATGAGAGGGCAGACGATGTACACCTGCTGGCCGGCCTCGATGCACTTGTCCAAAAAGCCGAACATATCCCGCCGCTTATGCCCGGTGACCGCGTAGGTCTTGATGGGCATCCGCCCGGGGGGCAGCTCGTCCAGCACCGAGATGTCCAGATCGCCGTACACCAGCAGGCTCAGGGTGCGGGGGATGGGGGTGGCGCTCATCACCAGCAGGTGGGGCGCGCCGGCCTTGCCCGCCAGCAGCCCCCGCTGGCGCACACCGAACCGGTGCTGCTCGTCCACGATGGCCAGCCCCAGCCGGGCGAACTCCACCCCGCCGCCGATGACCGCGTGGGTGCCCACCACCAGATCCGCCTCGCCCGCGGCAATGGCGGCCAGCGCGGTGCGCTTTGCCGCGGCCTTCATGCCGCCGGTGAGCAGCGCCACCCGCAGCCCGAAGGGGGCCAGCGTCCGCTGCAGGTTCTCGGCGTGCTGCACGGCAAGAATTTCGGTGGGGGCCATCAGGGCGCTCTGCCAGCCGTTCAGCGCCGCCAGATACACCCCGGCCGCCGCCACAAGGGTCTTGCCGCTGCCCACGTCGCCCTGCAAAAGCCGGTTCATGGGGGCGGGGCGGCACAGGTCGGCGGCGATCTCGGCGGCGGCGCGCCGCTGCGCCCCGGTGGGGGCAAAGGGCAGGCTCGCCCAGAACGGCTCCAGAGGCCGCGGCTCCATGGGCGCGCTGGTGTGCCGCGCGCCCCGGCTGCGGCTCAGGGTCAGCGCCAGTTGCAGGCACAGCAGCTCCTCAAAGATCAGCCGGCGGCGGGCGGCGGTCACGTCCTCGGGGCTTTGGGGGCGGTGGATCATGCCGATGGCCGTCCACTTGTCCGGCAGGCGGTATTTTTTGCGCAGCGGCTCGGGCAGCGGGTCGGGCAGGGGGCTGCACTCCTCCAGCGCCCGCGCCACACAGCGACCGATGGTGCCGCTGTTCAGCCCCTCGGTCTGGGGGTACACGGCGGCAAAGGGGGCGGCGGCCACCTGCGCGGCGGTGCGCACGGTGGGGGAGAGCATCTCCCGGCGGGTCAGACTGCCGCTCACCCGCCCGGCGAACCAGTAGGTCTCCCCCTCGGTCAGCTTGTCGGCGGCGTAGGGGGTGTTGAACCAGGTGAGGGTCACCGGCGCGGAGTCGTCCCCCGCCTGCACCTTGATCATGGTGCGCCCGCCCGGCAGCCGGGTGCTGCCCAGCTTGGCGTAGACGGTGGCCCGGATGACCACCTCCTCCCCGGCGGGGGCGCTGAGCACCTCGGCGGGGCGGGAGTAGTCCACATAGCGGCGGGGGTAGTGGCACAGCAGCTCCTCCACCGTTTCGATGCCCAGCCGCGCGAACTTCTTCGCCAGCACCGGGCCGACCCCCTTGATGAACTGCACCTGATCGGATGGTTTCACGGAAAAACACCCCCCTCTGTGTAAAAAACGCCCCGCGCCGCCCTCCCGTACCGGGAACGCAGCGCGGGACGCTGGTTTGATTGGAAACGCTCCGCTTACTCCACGCTCAGCATGTAGTAGTAGACGGGCTGGCCGCCCACGATGTGGGTGACCTCGATGTCGCCGCCCACCTTCTTGCGGATGATCTCGGCGGTGGCCTCGGCCTCCTCCTCGCTCACGTCGCAGCCGCTGATCAGGGTGATGAACTGGGCGTCCTTGCGGGCGCGCACCATGTTGCGGGCCAGGCGGTAGGTGGTCTTGGTCAGGTCGCTGCCGGTGTCCACGATCTTGCCGTTCTCCAGCGCCATCATCTCGCCCTTCTTGATCTTCTTGCCGTCGAACTCGCTGTCGCGGGCGGCAAAGGTCACCAGACCGGTGCCCACCTTGTCGGCGGCCTGCATCATGGCGATGGTGTTGGCGTCCACCTCGCCGTCGGGGTCAAAGTTCAGCATGGCGGTGATGCCCTGCGGGATGGTGCGGGTGGGCAGCACCACGATGCGGCGGTCGGCCAGCTTCTGCGCCTGCTCGGCGGCCATGATGATGTTCTTGTTGTTGGGCAGCACAAAGACGGTCTTGGCGGGCACGCTCTGGGCGGCGGCCACGATGTCCTCGGTGGCGGGGTTCATGGTCTGGCCGCCGCTGACCACGGCGTTGACGCCCAGATCGGTGAACACAGCCTTCAGACCCTCGCCGGCGGCCACGGCCACAAAGCCGTAGGGCTGGTCGGGATCCACGGCGGCGTAGGTGAACTCGCTGGCAGGGGCCTGCTCGGCGGCCTTCTGCTTCTCCAGACCCTTGCCCTGCTTCTGGCGGGCCAGGAACTGCTCGTGCATGTTCTCGATCTTGAAGCTGCTCAGCCAGCCGTACTGGATGGCGTGGGTCAGGATCTTGCCGGGGTCGGCGGTGTGGACGTGGCAGTTGATGACCTCGTCGTCCTCGATGACCACAACGCTGTCGCCGTTGGACTCGCAGAAGGCGCGCAGCTTGTCGCTGCTCACGCCCTCGTTCTTGTGGACCAGGAACTGGGTGCAGTAGCCGTTGATGATGTCCTCAACGCTCATCAGGTCGTCGGTGTAGACGCCCTTGCCGGCACCGGAGGAATCCAGCTTGGCCTTGTTCTGGGCAGCCTCCTCGGCGCGGATGGGGTCGCCGCCCTCAAACACCTGCTGCATACCCTCAAAGATGACCATCAGGCCCTGACCGCCCGCGTCCACCACGCCGGCCTTCTTCAGCACGGGCAGCAGGTTGGGGGTGTCGTCCAGTGCGCGCTGACCGGCGGCCATCACAAGCTGCCACAGCTCCACGGGGTCGGCAATGCCGGAGGCGGCGGCCTCCTCGCTGGCCACGCGGGCCACGGTCAGGATGGTGCCCTCGGTGGGCTTCATCACGGCCTTGTAGGCGGCCTCGACGCCCTTCTGCAGGGCCACCACCAGATCGCCGGCGGTGGCGGTCTTTTTGCCGTCCAGCGCCTTGGCGAAGCCGCGGAACAGCAGGCTGGTGATCACGCCGGAATTGCCGCGGGCACCGCGCAGCATGGCGCTGGCGGCAGACTTGCCGGCCTGAGCCACGGTGCAGTCGTCGGGCAGGGTCTCCAGCTCGGGCACGGAGGCACCGATGGTCATGGCCATGTTGGTGCCGGTGTCGCCGTCGGGCACGGGGAACACGTTCAGCTCGTCCACGCGGGCGCGCTGGTTCTGGATGTTGTTGGCGCCGGAAATGATGGCGTCACGCAAGATCTTACCGGTAATCGTCATAATTCTTTTACACCTCAAGTCGCCCCAAAGCAAAGGGCGGTGATTTTATCGCCGGTACGCATCGACCGGCCTGGTCAGGGTGCGGCACACGGGCCGCGGGGTCAGCTTAGTACTCGATCAGGTCGTCGACGCAGACGTCCACCCGGGCCACCTTCAGGCCGGTGGCGGTCTCCACCTCATTGCGCACCCGGTGAGAGATGCTCTCCACGATGCTGGCGATGTTCAGGCCGTAGCCGACCATGATGTGCAGCTCAATGCACAGCTTGCCGTCCTTCTGGCTCACGCGCACGCCCTTGTCGGGGTGGTTCTTGCCCAGGATCAGGCTCTTGATGCTGTCGGAGGTGCTGCTGCTGGCCATGGCGGCCACGCCGTAGCAGTGCTGGGCGGCCTCACTTACCAGCCCGGCGAAGTAATCGTTGGTCAGGCTCACGCTGCCAAGGGGGTTGTAGTAGGTGATCATGGTATCGCTCCTTCTGTATTGGGGGTCCGCCCGGCTCACGCCAGGGCACTCAGGGAGAAAAACAGGTTGCTCAGGCTGCTGGTCACCCCGCTCACGCTGCGGGCGGCCACCACCGTGCCGCTGCGCCACAAAAGGGGCACATAGGGCATCTCGGCGGCAAAGGCGGCCTCAAAAGCACCGGCGGCGCCCTTGTTGGCCCGGAAGGCCTCGTAGGCGGCGGTCAGTGCCTCGGATACGGCTGTTCCGGGGCACAGGGTGCCCGCAAAAAACGGTGTCATATCCATATTATTATACAACTTTACCTCTCCGATGTACAGGTCAAATTCGCCCGCGGCGATGAGCTGGGTGTAGGTCTCGAAGTTGTCGATCTCCTGCAGGGTGATCTGAACGCCCTGCGCGGCGAGCTGCTGACGGATGAGGCTGGCTGCATATTTCTTGTATGTACTGCCGGTGTACACCAGCAGGCTGGCTTCCAGCCGCCGGCCCTCGGCGTCGGCGTAGTAGCCGCTCTGGGGGTCGATGGCGTAGCCCATGCTCCTGAACAGCGCCGCCGCGCCCTCCGCGTCCTGCCGGGCGTGGATGACCTGCTGGCTGTTGACGCAGGGGTAGAAGCTGTTGATGGCCCCGGTGGCGGGGTAGGCGCGCCCGTAGTAGCTCTCTTCGGCGAGCTGCCGGCGGTCGAGAAGCTGACTGAGCATGGCGCGGGCGGCGGGGGTGTTCAGCAGGGGGTTGTCCCGGGCGGCGTTCACCCCCAAAAACACCAGATTGTTGGTGCGGTAGTAGCTCTCCTGCCCGTAGTACCCGGCGCTGGAGGTCTCGCCGTCCACCGCGGCGTACAGGTTCAGGGTGCCCACCGCAAGGCCGCTGACCATCTCCTCATAGCTGCTCACGTCCGCCAGACGGATCAGGTCCGGCCCCTCCTGCGGGAAGGGCGCGCGGGTGTTCTTCACCAGCGTGTCCCCCTCGCCGTAGGTGTAGCGGCCCGAGGCGGTGGGTTGGTCGAGGGCGACCTCCGCCGCCTTCAGCACCGGCAGGTCGCACAGGTAGGCGAACAGGCAGTCCGGCCGGGACAGGGTGAGGGTCAGGCTGCTGCCGTCCACCTTCACGTCCAGCAGCTCGCCAAGCTGCCCGCCGTACAGGGGGCTTGCCTTGGCGGCCAGCAGGCTGGCGCGCACGTCCTCGGCGGTGATGGGGGTGCCGTCCGCAAAGACGCAGCCGCCCCGCAGGTGGATGGTGACCACCTCGCCCGCGATGTGGATGGCCTCGGCCAGCCGGTACTCCACGTCCATCTCGGGGGTGATCTCCACCAGCTTTTCAAACAGCAGGCCGCCGGTGTGGGCCACCAGCGTGCTGTCGTAGCGGTAGGGGTTGTACCCGGTGGAGGCGATGTGCCCCAGCGTCAGCACCCCGTCCTCCACCACGGCGGGGGCGGGGGTAGGCTCCGGGGCGGGCACAGCCGCCGCGGCGCTGGACGCAGGCTCGCCGCCGCAGCCGGTGAGCAGCAGCACACAGGCCGCCAGCGCGGCTGCCGCCCGCTTTGCCGCGGCCCTCATCGCTTCGGCCCCCGGCCGACGCGGAAGGACCACGCAAACAGCAGCACACCGATGACGATGTATACGATGCCGGTGATGGTGTCGGAATTCACAGAATGCTCCTCCTGATGATGGGTGACGAAAAAACGGCTGAAAAACGCCGGACATATTTCGTATAGTATACCATAAAACATGGATTTTGAATAGAAAAAATGAAGGTTCGGCGTTAATGCGCCAAATTTTCGGTACGATTTGAAAAAACTGTCCATTTCGCCAAATCTTCCCGCCCCATTCACAGGTTTTTAACGAAAACCCTGCCCGCGTATGGTATACTAAAGACAAAGAAAAACCGTGCGCGGACGGGCTTTTTGCGCACGGACATATGGAGGCGACACTGTGAATCTGCTGTTTTTCCTGACCCCGAAACAGGACGTGGCATTCATCTACGAGGACCATACCCTGCGCCAGACGCTGGAAAAGATGGACCACCACGGCTACGCGTCCATTCCGGTGCTGCGGCGGGACGGCACCTACGCGGGCACCATCACCGAGGGCGACCTGCTGTGGTACATCAAGCGGCACACCGACCTGTCGCTGGAGGCCGCCGAGGACGTGCCGGTGGCGGTCATCCCCCGCCGCAAGAGCTACCGCGCCGTGACCGTGACCACCGGCATGGAGGAGCTGGTGGCCGCCGCCATCGACCAGAACTATGTGCCGGTGGTGGACGACCGCAAGAGCTTCATCGGGCTGATCCGCCGCAAGGACATCGTGCAGTACTTCTACGACAAGAGCCGCGCCGCCGAGCGGCGTGCCCCCGAGCGCAAGCTGGAGGCCTTCTGAAAAACGCTTACATACGCACAGCCCCCGCTGCCCCGACCGGGCGGCGGGGGCTGATTTCGATTTTTGTTAAAAGTCCCGAATATCGTACTTAACGTATGATATACTCTGAGCATGGAAGGGGCGGGACGCCCCACAGAAATGACACAGACCGGCGGCGCGGCCCCGGCGGGAAAGGAGCGGCAGCTATGATGGAGCATATCATCCGGCAGGTGGGCGGACACGTGGAGGTGTACACCGCAGAGGGAGTGTTCCTCTTCTCCGCCGACAACACCCGCGAGGCCATGGAGGAGCTGGCGGGCTGAGGAGGCCGCCGCGTTGAGGGGATTCGACCTTACAAAACGGGTGCCGTGTGAAAGTCCCAAAAAGCGGAAGCCTTCGATTTTTTACGGCGATTTGAAAAACTGTTTTGCTGGAATGCTTCAGCGCAAAAAAGATTGCGAAAACCGCCCGGGCGTGGTAAACTATCAAGTATGGATGTACGAGGAGCGGCATACCCGGCGCAACGGCCGGGGCGGGCAGTGACTGTCCGTCAGCCGCGGACAAACGCAAGGGAGGATAATCGAATGGCACCGAACACTGTGCATCGTCAGACGGACGCCCTCTATGAGAGCATTCTGGCGCTGGACACCCTGGAGGACTGCAAGCAGTTTTTCCACGACCTGTGCTCCCCCTCGGAGCTGCGCGCCATGGAGCAGCGCTTTGAGGTGGCCTGCCTGCTGCAGGCCGGCACCAGCTACATGGAGATCCTGGAAAAGACCGGCGCCAGCAGCGCCACCGTCAGCCGGGTGAACCGTGCGCTGCAGTACGGTCAGGGCGCTCTGCAGGCGATGGTGCAGCGCAAGGCGGAGGAGGACTGAGCCGCCGCGCGTCTGCGTTTGCAAACGGAAAAAACCGCACACCACCGGGTGTGCGGTTTTTTGTTTGCGGTTCAGAACAGGCCGTACAGCACCTCGCCCAGCACAAGGCCGAAGGCCGCGCCGGCGGCCACGTCCTTGACGAAATGCACGCCCCCCAGCACCCGGATGACCATGATGCAGGCGGTGACCAGCAGCAGGGCGGTGCCGGCGAGGGGCAGGCTGTTGAAAAAGGCGGCGGTGATGACCGCCGAGGACAGCACGTGCCGGCTGGGGAAGCTCTCGCCCAGCTTTTCCTTGTGCAGCAGCGGGGGGATGCCGTGCACCGCCGCCGGGCGGGGGCGGTCAAGGGCGCTGCGCAGCAGGGTGCCCAGCAGGAACACCGCCGCCGGGATCAGCACCGCCCGCAGCAGCGGGCCGACCCCGTACACGGGCGCTTGATAGGCCAGCGCCGCCAGCAGCAGCCCATAGGCCGCGTACACAAGGGCGGTGGTCAGCCGGTCGGCAAGGCGCAGGGCGGCGAGGGCGCGGGGCCGGGCGGTGAACCAGTCATACACCCGGCGGTAGCGCGGGGCGGTCACGGCTCAGGCCTTGGGGCCGAGGCCCAGCTCGTCCATGTGGGCCTGCATCCCCTCGATGCACAGGGCGATCACAGCGGTCAGCTCCATGCCCAGCAGGTCGCAGCCCTTCTGGATCAGGGGGCGGTCGATCTTGGCGGCGAACTTCTTGTCCTTGAACTTCTTCTTCACGCTGGAGGGCTCCAGATCGCTCAGGCCGCCGGGACGCATCCGGGCGGTGGCGGCGATCAGGCCGGTCAGCTCGTCCACGGTGAACAGGCTCTTCTCCAGCTCGGTCTCGGGCACCACCTCGGTGCAGTGGGTCCAGCCGTGGGCCAGAATGGCGCGGATGGCCTGCTCGTCCACACCGGCGGCGCGCAGCGGCTCCTCGGTGTGCTTCAGGTGCTCGTCGGGGTACTGCTCGTAGTCGTAGTCGTGCAGGAAGCCCACGGCCTCCCAGTACTCCTGCTCCGCGCCGAAGTGCCGGGCCATGGCGCCCATGGCGGCGGATACGCCGATGGCGTGCTCGAACAGATGCGGCTCGGTGGTGGTGGTGTGCAGCAGGGCTTTGGCCTGCTCAAGGGTAAGCTGAGACATAGCGGGTCGCTCCTTTATTTTCAGACTTTTATAAACAGATTTGTGCGCTCACAGCCAGCGGATGACCGCCTGCGCCGGGCGGGGGATCAGGCCGCTGCGGGCCAGCGCCGGCAGCATCAGCCGCAGCACCATCAGGGTCAGCAGCACCTCCACCGGCAGCAGCAGGGTGTTTTTCAGCAGGCCGCTGGTCAGGTAGTACAGGTAGCCCTTGCCGTAGAGCATGGCCTTCCACAGGCTGCCCAGCAGCACGTTGACCCCGAAGTTGATGACCAGCCGCAGCAGCGCCAGCCGAAGGATGCTCAGCCGCTGCCGGTACAGAAACAGCCCGTAGATCAGCCCGGACAGGATGGCGCTGAGCAGAAAGCCGGGAAAGTACGGCTCACCGTAGGCGGCCAGCAGAAAGCCCACCACGTCGATGATGCCGCCCACCATCATGCCCACCAGCGGGCCGTACACATACGCGCCCACCGACACCGCCACAAAGCTGAAGTAGATCTTCAGCGTGGGGCCGAGCAGGTAGATGGGGAACAGCTCCAGCACCACCGCCATGGCGGCCACAAGGCCGCCCAGCGCCAGCACGCGCACCTGCCCCAATTGGGCGCGGGCGCTCTGCCAGTAGGCGGGGGTGAGGGGGTTCAAAAAATTGGGCGAAGTTTCCTTGTGCATAAAAAAGACCTCCTTTTATGCGTCAGGCAACTGCACAAAAGGAAGCAGGGAAACCGAGCCGCTGCCGTGACGCACACGGACAGGGCCCCTCTGCACGCCTCCATGCAGCAGCGGGATGCAGGCCGCGCACCGCAAGGGACAGTTCCCCTTTTCGTCCGCCCCACAACTCCCCGTTGGGGCGGCACTTCACGCGCACAGCCTTACTCTGCGAACAAGTCCATTATACCGCGTCCGCGCGCTTTTGCAAGCAGAAGCGCCCCGCTTGCGCCGCCCGCCGCCGGGTGTTATGATAAAAATGACAAGCAGTTTACCCCAAAGGAGAGTTTTTGACCATGCTGAACGAAAAATACAAGATCCCCCGCGGTATGTACTTTGTGTTCCTGAGCATCGCGGTGGTGTGGGCGTTCCTCATCCCCAAGGCGCTGGAAAAGCGCGCCTGCGACCGGTTTGCCCAGCCGCTGTTCGACCATGCCCTGCCCGCCGGGGCGGAGCTGGTGCAGCAGTCCAACGTGGTGGACGACGGCAAGGGCTTCACCGCGGCGCTCATCCTCGGCGCGGACACCACCGAGGCCGAGCTGCTGGCCTTCTACGGTGACGTGGACTACGCCCCCGGCCGGGACAACTACACCGAGCCGACCCTCACCGCCGCCCCGCTGGACGAGGCCAGTCTGGACGCGCTGGAGCAGGGCGGCAAGCGCAAGGCGGGGACGGACTACTGGTTCGTGTACATCTACAGCGCCCCGCAGGGCTGACATTAAGCGCCGCCGGGCGAATAGACCCCATACACACAGCGACCCCACAAAAAAGGAGTGACCGCCATGCTGGGCTGCATCATCGGCGACATCGCCGGTTCCACCTGTGAGTTTGACGAGTTTAAGAGCAAGGACTTCCCGCTGTTCTTCAAGGGCAGCGAGTACACCGACGATTCCATCATGGCCCTCGCCGTGGCCAGCGCCCTGATCAAGGGCCGGGAGGAGGGCAAGGGGCAGCCCCAGCGCCCCCTGCGGGAGCTGATGGTGGAGGAGATGCAGCGGCTGGGCCGCAAGTACCCCTACCCCATGGGCGCCTACGGCGCCCGCTTCAGCCGCTGGCTGCGCAGCGACGACCCCCAGCCCTACTACAGCTGCGGCAACGGCAGCGCCATGCGCGCCGCCCCCTGCGGCTTTATGGCGGTGACCCTGCCCGAGGCCATCGCGCTGGCAAAGGTCAGCGCCGAGGTCACCCACGACCACCCCGAGGGCATCAAGGGGGCACAGGCCACCGCCGCCTGCGTGTTCCTCGCCCGCAGCGGCCGCACCAAGGAGGAGATCCGGGACTATGTGCGGGCGCACTACTACCCCCTGGATCAGACGCTGGACGAGATCCGCCCGGGCTACGGCTTCCGGGACACCTGCCAGACCACCGTGCCGCAGGCCATTCAGGCGTTTTTGGAGTCCGAGAGCTTCGAGGACGCCATCCGCTGCGCCATCAGTCTGGGCGGCGACGCGGACACTCTGACCTGCATCACCGGCGGCATCGCCGAGGCCTACTACTTCTGCGGCCGGGGCTGCCCGATCCCCTGGACCGGCCCGGTTCGGTTCGCCGAGCGCGACGACGGCACCCGGGAGGACCCCCGCCTGTCCCTGCTGCCCGAGGGCGTTCTGGAGCAGGTGCGCGCCCTGCTGCCGGAGGATCTGACCGAGATCGCCGACCTCTTCGCGCAGGTGGCCGCCTACCGGGAGGGCGCCTTCGACCGCATCGGCATCGTGCGCCCCTACATTCTGGGCTGAGCGGCCCGATCTCAAAAGCAAAAGCATCCCCGCCGCCGGGCGTTCCGGCGGCGGGGATGCTTTTTTGTCCGATGCTTACACCTGATGGGCGGCGATCCAGTCGCCCACGGTCTTGGCTACGGGGGCAAGGCTGCCGTCCTCAAAGGGCACGGCGAAGCCCGCCGCCCGCACCAGGTCGGGATAGCTGGCGGTGCCGCCCTTGCGCACCAGCGCCAGATAGCGCAACCACGCGTCCTGCGGGTCGGCCAGATGCGCCGAGAAGAACTGCAGCGCCACCGTCTGCGCCAGACAGTAGTCGATGTAGTAGAAGGGGCACTCGTAGATGTGGAGCTGCCGCTGCCAGCCCGCGCCCCGCCCGTAGAAGGGCAGGCCGTCGAAGTCGATCCACGGGCGGTACTTGTGCTCCAGCTCCAGCCAGACGGCGTTGCGCTCGTCGGGGGTCAGGTCGGGCTGGCGGTACATGATGTGCTGGAACTCATCCACAAGGCAGCCGTAGGGCAGGAAGGACAGGCTGTCCTCCGCGTGGTAGAGCCGGTACTTGTCGGTGTCGGGGCCGAAGAACCGATGGTGCCACGGCTCGGTGAGGAACTCCATGCTCATGCTGTGGATCTCACAGCTCTCCATGCCGGGGCTGGCCAGCTCGCCGGGCAGACCGAGCTGCTGGGCCACATAGGCCTGAAAGGCGTGCCCCGCCTCATGGGTCAGCACGTCCACGTCCCCGGAGGTGCCGTTGAAGTTGGAGAACACGAAGGGGCCGTAGCCGGGGATGGTGTTGCAGTAGCCGCCCTGCGCCTTGCCGGGGCGGCTCAGCACGTCAAAGGTCTCCCGGGCGAACATATCGTCGATGAAGGCGGCGGTCTCCCGGCTCAGCTCGTGGTACATCTGCTTTGCGTGGGCCAGCAGCTCCTCGGGGGTGCCGTGGGGCTTGGGGTTGCCGTCCTTGAAGTACACGCCCAGGTCGCAGAACTTCGGGTCGGCCACCCCCACGCGGGCCATCTTGCGGGCCTGCAGCGCGGCGATGGCGGGCACCACGTCCCGCACCACCTGCCGGCGGTAGCGCTCCACCTCGGCGGGGCCGTAGTCGATGCGCCCCATGCGCAGGTAGGACAGCTCGGAGTAATCGGCGTAGCCCAGCACCCGCGCCTGCTCGTTGCGGTTGTGCACCATCCGGTCGTACAGCTCGTCCAGCTCCTGACGGTGGGCGTCGAAGAAGGCGCCCTCCGCCTCGTAGGCCGCCCGGCGGGTGGCGCGGTCGAGGCTCTGCTTATAGGGCCCGAGCTGGGCGAGGGTCAGGGTCTTGCCGTCGAACTCCACCTTGACGCTGGCGTACAGCTTGATATAGGCGCTGACCAGACGGTTCTCCTCCTGCATCAGCTCCAGCACCCGGTCGTCGGCGCTCTTCACGGCGATGTCCATCTTCTGCAGCAGGATGCCGCCGAACTCCTCCGCCAGCGCCGCCCGGTGGGGGCTGGCCAGCAGGGCGCGGTACAGCTCCAGCTGGATGTTGCCCACGGCGGGGGTGTTCCGGTCAAAAAACTCGTTCTCGCCGTCGTAGAAGGGGTCGGTGGTGTCCAGCGTGTGGCGGATGCTGCACAGGCTGGAGGCGAAGCCCCACGCCCGGTCGGCGGCGTCGTGCTCCCGGTACACCTGCACCAGCGCCGCGCCGTCGGCGGCCGCCTCTGCCTCGGCGATGAGGCGGCGGTAGGTATCCAGCACCGCGGGCACGTCCGGCCGGCGGTACTCCAGTTCGGAGAAGGTCTGTTTCATGGAAGGCTCCTTTGTATCCCAACATATAAAAAGACTTGTCTTAAGTTTACAGCCCGGCGGCCAGCCCGTATACAAGGTAGACCGCGCCGCAGCCCGCCATCACAAGGATGGGGCTGGGCTTGCGGATGCGCAGCAGCGCGAAGGCTGCCGCCGCCAGTCCCAGCCGGGGCCAGTCGATGCCGCCGCCCGCCGCGGTGGCCGCCACCTGCAGCAGGCTCAGCCCCGCCGCGGCGATGAGCGCCACCACCGTGTGCCGCAGGATGCCCAGCGTGCTTTTCAGCAGGGGGCCGTCCTTCCAGCGGCGGTACACCCCCGCCAACACCGACACCACCAGACAGCCGGGCAGGATAAAGCCCAGGCTGGCCAGCACGCTGCCGGGCACCCCCGCCAGCCGCACCCCCACAAAGCTGGCCGCGTTGATGCCGATGGGGCCGGGGGTCATCTCGGCGATGGTCACAAGGTCGGAGAACTCCGCCGCGGTCAGCCACAGGTGGGTCCGGGTCACCTGCTCCTGAATGAGGGGCATGGCGGCGTAGCCGCCGCCCAGACTCAGCAGGCCGATCTGAAAAAAGCTGAGGAACAGCTCCCACAGGATCATGCGCGGCCTCCCTTCTGCCGGTGCAGGCGCACAACGCCCCGGGCCAGCCCCACGGCCGCCGCGGCCGGCACCAGCACCGCCGCGCTGACCTTGAACAGCCGCCCGGCCGCGAACACCAGCACCATCATGGCAAGCCCCAGCGGATCCTTGCCCCGCAGCACCTTCTCGCCCAGACCCCACGCCACGTCCAGAATGACCGCCGCCACGCCCGCCTGCATCCCCGCCAGCGCAAGGCGCACCGGGCGCAGGTCGCGAAAGACCCCATAGCACAGGCTCAGCAGGCTCAGCAGCACCACGGGAGGCAGCACGGTGCCCAGCACCGCCGCGGCCAGCCCCGGCCAGCCGGCCACCCGGCTGCCCGCGAGGGCGGCGGCGTTCACCGCGATGGCCCCCGGGCTGGACTGGGCCATGGCGGTCAGATCCAGCATCTCCTCCTCGGTCAGCCAGCCCAGCTCGTCCACAAAGCGGCGCTTCATCAGCCCCACGATGACGAACCCGCCGCCGAAGGTAAAGCTGCTGATGGTCAGCATACCGGTGAACAGCGTCCAAAGTCGTTTTTTATCCCGCACGGCGGCGTGCCTCCTCTCGGCGCAGGGGATCTGCATAATAAGACAAGTATACCCCGTTTGCCCGGCGGGCGCAAGGGCGGCGCTTTACAGAGGGCGGGCGGCTCTGGTATGCTGGAGGGGAACCGAAACCAAACACGAAACGGAGGGATACACCTTGAAACTCATAAGCTGGAATGTGAACGGCCTGCGCGCCTGCCTGACCAAGGGCTTCGCCGACGCCTTTGCGGAGTTTGACGCGGACGTGGTCAGCCTGCAGGAGACCAAGTGCCAGCCCGGGCAGGCGGACTTTGCCCCCGTGGGCTACGAAAGCTGGTGGAACAGCGCCGAGAAGAAGGGCTATTCCGGCACCGCCTGCTTTGCCCGCCGCGCGCCGCTGTCGGTCACCTGCGGCATCGGCAAGGAGGAGCACAGCCACGAGGGCCGCGCCATCACGCTGGAATACCCGGAATTTTATCTGGTGAACCTGTACGTCCCCAACGCGCAGGACGGCCTTGCCCGCATCGACTACCGGATGCAGTGGGAGGACGATCTGCGCGCCTACGTCTGCGCGCTGGACAAGGTCAAGCCTGTGGTGATCTGCGGAGACCTGAATGTGGCGCACAGCGAGATCGACCTTAAGAACCCCAAGACCAACCGGGGCAACGCGGGCTTTTCCGACCAGGAGCGGGGCAAGATGACCGAGCTGCTGGCTGCCGGCTTCGCGGACAGCTTCCGCCGCCTGTACCCGGAGGTCACCGGGGCCTATAGCTGGTGGAGCTACCGCTTCAAGGCGCGGCAGAACAACGCGGGATGGCGCATCGACTATTTCCTCGTCAGCGAGCGGCTGATGAGCAAGGTGAAGGACAGCTTCATCCTGCCCGCCGTGATGGGCAGCGACCACTGCCCGGTGGGGCTGGAGCTGGAGCTGTGAGCCGCCGGCTTGTGCGCCATTTACAATTGAATGGAAAAAAGCGGCGCGTTTGCTGTAATCTTGTATCAATCGGTGGGAAACGCCCCAAAACAAATTGACTTTGTTTTAACGATGTGCGATAATACTACCAAATCGGATTTCTTTGAACGGCTGCCCGCGCAGACCGCAGACAAAGATAAAGATCCGGCAGCCCGGCGTGAAAACGACGGGCGACCGTACCTACGGATCATTTTAGGAGGTAGTGAGAGTTATGGAGACCTATGGTATCGAAAAACTGGGCATCATCGGCCCTAAGGCGGTTTACCGCAACCTGACCCCTGCTCAGCTGACCGAGGCTGCTCTGCGCCGCGGTGAGGGCACCCTGAGCAAGACCGGCGCTCTGGTGGTCACCACCGGCAAGTACACCGGCCGTTCCCCTAACGACAAGTTCATCGTGGACACCGAGGGCGTGCACAACGAGATCGCCTGGGGCAAGGTCAACCGTCCCATCAGCCGCGAGAAGTTCAACGCCATCAAGGAGAAGGTCGCTGCTTACCTGCAGGGCCGTGAGGTCTTCATCTTCGACGGCTTCGCCGGCGCCGACAAGACCTACACCCAGAAGTTCCGCGTCATCAACGAGCTGGCCAGCCAGAATATGTTCATCCATCAGCTGCTGATCCGCCCCACCGCGGAGGAGCTGGCTGCCTACGGTGAGCCTGACTACACCATTCTGTGCGCCCCCGGCTTCAAGTGCGATCCCGAGATCGACGGCGTCAACAGCGAGGCCGCCATCATGATCGACTACGAGGCCCACATGATCGTCATCGCCGGCTCTCAGTACGCCGGTGAGATCAAGAAGAGCGTCTTCTCCACCATGAACTATGTCATGACCAAGATGAACGTTCTGCCCATGCACTGCTCCGCCAACATGGACCCCGAGACCCACGAGACCGCCGTCTTCTTCGGCCTGTCCGGCACCGGCAAGACCACCCTGTCCGCCGATGCCTCCCGCAAGCTGATCGGTGACGACGAGCACGGCTGGAGCCCCGACGGTGTGTTCAACTTCGAGGGCGGCTGCTACGCCAAGTGCATCAACCTGAAGGCCGAGAACGAGCCTGAGATCTTCGGTGCCATCCGCTTCGGCTCTCTGGTCGAGAACGTCATCATGGACCCCGAGACCCGCGAGTTCGACTTCGACGACGGCAGCCTGACCGAGAACACCCGCGTGGGCTACCCTGTTGACTACATCAGCAACAGCGCCATCCCCGGTGTGGGCGGCATCCCCAAGGTCGTCATCTTCCTGACCGCCGATGCCTTCGGCGTCCTGCCTCCGATCAGCCGTCTGAGCAAGGAGGCCGCCATGTACCACTTCGTCACCGGCTTCACCAGCAAGCTGGCCGGCACCGAGCGCGGCGTCACCGAGCCTCAGCCCACCTTCTCCACCCTGTTCGGCGAGCCCTTCATGCCCATGGATCCCAACGTCTACGCTCAGATGCTGGGTGAGAAGCTGGAGAAGTACGGCACCAAGGTCTACCTGGTCAACACCGGCTGGGCCGGCGGCAGCGCCTCCGACGGCGCCAAGCGCATGAAGCTGAGCTACACCCGCGCCATGGTCACCGCCGCCCTGAACGGCAGCTTCGACTCCATCGAGTTCAAGCACCACGACGTGTTCAACGTGGACTTCCCCACCAGCTGCCCCGGCGTGCCCGACGAGAAGCTGGACGCCCGCGGTATGTGGGCCGACAAGGATGCCTACGACGCTCAGGCCAACAAGCTGGCTGCCATGTTCCAGGACAACTTCGCCAAGAAGTACCCCAACATGCCCGCCGAGATCGTCGAGGCCGGCCCCCACGCCAAGTAAGCAAGCCTTACCCCGCGTGAGCATCCCATAACGCACCCGCAGGGCGGGCCGGATTTTGTTCGGCCCGCCCTGCTTTTTTGTGTGCGCTGTGATGGAAATGACAAAAAAAGTGTGCTATAATCAAAACAAGAAAAACTGCGGAAAAGGGGGCGTTTGACCAGATGGCGACCATGCAGCGGGGCATCCCCATGCCGGCGGCGGTGTGCCGCATCATCCGGCGGCTGAACGGCGCGGGCTACGAGGCCTGGGCCGTGGGCGGCTGCGCCCGGGACAGCCTGCTGGGCCGCACCCCCAACGACTGGGATCTGTGTACCAGCGCCCGCCCCGAGCAGGTGGCGGCGGTCTTTGCGGACTGCCGGGTGCTGCCCACCGGCATCGCCCACGGCACCCAGACGGTGCTGTGGGAGGGCGTGCCCTACGAGATCACCACCTACCGCGTTGAGGGGGCCTACAGCGACGGCCGCCACCCGGACGTGGTGGCCTACACCGACCGGCTGGAGCAGGATCTTGCCCGGCGGGACTTCACCATGAACGCCCTCGCCGCCCACCCGGAGCTGGGGCTGGTGGATCCCTTCCACGGCATCGAGGATCTGCGGGCCGGGGTGCTGCGGGCGGTGGGCGACCCCGCCCGGCGCTTTGAGGAGGACGCCCTGCGCATCCTGCGGGCGCTGCGCTTTGCCGCCAAGTACGACCTGACCGTGGAGCCTGCCACCGCGCAGGCGGCGCGGGAGCTGGCCCCCCGCCTGTGCAACGTGAGCCGCGAGCGGGTGACGCAGGAGCTGTGGAGCCTGCTGAGCGCCCCGGACGGCGAGGCCGCTGCCCGCATTTTGGAGGAATTCCGCCCGGTGGTGCTGCAGGTGCTGCCCGAGCTGACCGCCTGCGTGGGCTTTGAGCAGCGCAGCCCCTGGCACGAGTACGACGTGTGGGAGCATCAGCTCCGCACGCTGGCGGCGGTGGAGCCGCTGGAGGGGGAGGATTTGCCGCTGGTGCGGCTGACCGCTCTGCTGCACGACGTGGGCAAGCCCGCCTGCTGCACCGAGGATCCGGACGGCACCCGGCACTTCTGCGGCCACTGGGATGTGGGCGCGGACATGGTGCGGGAGATGCTGAACACCCAGCTTCGCCTGCCCGCGCAGGTGCGGGACACCATTGTGGATCTGGTGCGCATCCACGACCACCCCATGGAGCCGACCCCCCGCACGGTGCGCCGGGCGCTGTCCTCACTGGGCGAGCACAAGGTGCGCCAGTGGATGGCGCTGCACCGGGCGGACCTGATCGCCCACGGCCTGCCGGAGCAGCGCCGAAAGCGTCTGCTGGAGGAGCTGGACAAGACGGTGGGCTTCGCCGCCCTGCTGGAGGAGGAGCTGGCCCGCGCGGCCTGCCTGAACCTGCGGGATCTGGCGGTGAAGGGCGGCGACCTGATCGCACTGGGCTTCGCCCCCGGCCCCGCGCTGGGCCGTGCCCTGCACGCCCTGCTGGAGGCCGTGATGGACGAGCGGGTGGAGAACCGCCGCGAGCCGCTTCTGGAGGAGGCGCGGCGGCTGCTGACCGCCCCACAGTGAGCGGAAAATCGGCCGCCGGAGACGGTGCGTAAGCACCCCGCAAAAACAACAAAAAAGCCAGTCCGGCACCGGGCGGCGGGGGGATCGTTCCCCGCCCGGGTGCGGCTGGCTTTTTTTGTGAGGAGCGCGGCCGCTGTTTGCGTACGGCGCGCTTCGGAGGAAGGGCAGCCCGGCCCCGCCCAAAGGGGGGCTGCTCTGTGCGGCGAGGTGAAAGGAGTAATAACCCACGCCGCAAATTATGGCGGATCAGCACGGCTTTACCGGGATGCGGCCCGGCTCCCCGTCCAAAGATTAGCCATTGCTAATCTGACATTATAATACCAGAGCTGGGTTGAGTTGTCAATGGCTAACTCGAAAATTTTTCCGAAATTTTTTCGCCCCCGCCCACGACTTTTTTGGCGGCCAAACCGTGCTTTTGTCCGCACACGCCCGGCACGCGAAAAGCCCGCCCCCGGCGGCTGCCGGGGGCGGGCTTAGGGTCGGTCAAAATACGGCTTACTTGCGGGTCAGCCAGCAGTGGGTGTTGTCGCTCTCGGCGATCAGGCCGCTGCCCTCACCGGCGTCGGTGTAGCGCGCGCCGAAGGGATGGATCTCCACCGGGCCCCAGGAGCTGCCCTCGGAGACCAGCACCCAGGACTCCAGCTCCTCGTCCCAGAAGTCCTGATTTTCGATGGTCAGGGTCTCCCAGCCGTTGGACACCACGCTGCCGCCGAAGTCGTACTCGGCCACCACGGCGGAATGGGTGTCGCTCACCTCGTGGAACTTGATCCAGAACTTCTCACCCTCGTTCTCGCCCTCCCACTCGCCGATCAGCTTCCAGGTGTAGATGGGGTCGGGGTTGGTGGTGTTGACCGGGGCGGAGGACCAGCCGTTCTCGGTGGCGCGGTAGGTCACCACGATGGGGTCCTGAATGGTCACCACGTCGCTCTCCAGAATGTGGTCAAAGATGTACACGGCGGTGGTCTCGCCGGCGCTCATCTCCCGCAGGGTGTAGTCCTTGCGGTACATCTGCTCCAGATAGGCCTCCACGGGGGCGGGGTCCAGCGCCAGGGTGGACACAAAGCTGCCCTTGCCGTCCTCCTCGATGGAGTCCAGCAGCCAGCCCTCGTTGTACAGGCCGTAGGTCAGCAGGGCGCTGTTGGTGTACTCGGCGGCGTCGCTGGCGGCGGTGTACTCCACCCACACCAGGTCGACCTTGTCCTCGGGGGTGGTCTGCCGCTTGGTGATCTTCAGATTGATGACGGTCATGCCGCCATCCACGATGGTCTCCTCGCTGCAGTTCAGATCCGCCATGATGTCCACCTCGTCGGGGGCGTCGGGGGCGGAGGAGCAGCCGGCCAGCGCCAGCAGGCAGAACAGCGCCAGCAGGGCGCTCAGGATGCGCAGGGTCTTGTGTTTCATCATAGGTTCAACTCCTGAAGTGTTAAGATCATGGCTTCATTGTACCACAAAAGGGGATGGTTTGTACACCGTACTTCGCCTGTGAGCCGCTGTTGTCGGTCGGCGGCGGCTTTTTGTCCGCTTTATCCGGTTGACGGTGCGGCCGCTTTGCGCCTATACTTATTTTATAAACGACCTCTCGTTTCGCGGACAAATTCTGTCTACGTTCTGTATAAATCGGCAAGGAGTATCCAAAATGAAGAATAATCGCACCCGTGCGCTGGTGCTGTCGGCGGTCTGCGCCGCCCTCACCGCCGTGATCGCGCCCTTTACCATATTCATCGGCCCGGTGGGGGTCACGCTCAGCGTGTTTGCGGTGCTGTTCACCGGGGCGATCCTGCCGCCGGGGCGGGCGGCGGCGTCCATGCTGGTGTATCTGGCCATCGGCATGGTGGGCCTGCCGGTGTTCTCGGGCTTTCAGTCCGGCCCGCAGGTGCTGGCGGGGCCGACCGGCGGCTATCTGGCTGCCTACCCGCTGATGGCGCTGGTCATGGCAGTGGTCTGCCGCCGTTTCACCGCCCTGCCGCCCCGTCTGCTGGGGGTGGCGGCGGCTCTGGTGGTGTGTTATGTGCCGGGCACGGCCTGGTTCATGCTGGTCACCGGCAGCAGCTTCGGCACGGCGCTGGGGCTGTGCGTGCTGCCCTTTGTTCTGCCGGATCTGGTCAAGGGCGTGTGCGCCCTGCTGCTGGCCCGCAGTCTGGAGCGGCGCATGGACAAAGCCGGCCTGTAAGATGAAAAAAACAGCCTCTCCCGGTCGGGAGAGGCTGTTTTGTGTCCTATGTAGCTTACGCCTTGATGACCTGCACGGCCACGCAGCCGGGGCCGCCCTGGGTGATGAAGGCGGGGCTGAGGTCGTAGCACTCGATGACGCCGCCGGGGAAGGCCTCGCTCAGCATCTCCAACGCCTGCTGCGCCTTCGCGGGCACGGCGGCGTGGGTGACGTAGATGCGCCAGCCCTCGCCGACGCCGCGGTCCTGCAGGGCCTTGATGACGTACTTGATGGCGTGGGCAAAGCTGCGGCGCACGCCGGCCAGACTGAGCTGGCGGCCGTCGGGGGTCTGGGTCATGATGGGGGCCATGTTGGTGGCCTGACCCACATAGGAGACCAGCGGGGACAGGCGGCCGCCCCGGCGCAGGTAGGCAAAGTCGGCGGGCATCAAAAAGCTCTTGCCGGTGTCCATCAGCTCGTTCAGGTGAGCGACCAGCTCCTCCTTGCCCATGCCCTCAGCGGCCAGCTTGACCGCCTTCTCCACCAGATAGCGGTGGGGGCCACACAGGGTGCGGCTGTTGATGACGGTGATGTTCCCGCTGTTCTCCTGGATCTCAGCGGCGGCCACCGCGCTGGCGTAGGTGCCGGACAGGCCGTCGGCCATGGCGATGTTCAGGATCTCGTCGCCGGCGAACTCCTCATACAGGGCGGCCACGTCGCCCACGGCGGGCTGGCTGCTGGTGGGCAGGTGTCCCTCCCGGATGATCCCCACAAAGGTGTCGGGGGAGATCTCGTCGAACTCGCGGTAGCTCTTGCCCGCGATGGTGACCGACAGGGGAGAAACGGCAAAGCCCGCCTCACGGGCCTGGGCGGAGGAATACAGGGTGGAGGTATCGGAAACGATGCGCAGCATAAGGTCGCGTCCCTTCTGTTGTTTTTGTGTTGTTCCGGCCGGCACATCCGCCCGGTGGTGACATTTTTATCCAAAATGGCGCAAATGTCCCTAGAAGAGGGTACCGTACTTTTGCTGGTTGTCAATACTAGATGTGGGGTTTTTAAAAATAAAAGTTTGCACAAAAATTTCATAAGGTCGATAAAAATCTGCATTGAAATGTTGCAGTGGGAGCGATTCAGCGCGTTTTTTGTACGCCCTGCGCGGACGAAACGGCAAGCACGCGGCGGCTTCGCCCCAGCGAAAGATTTTGCGCGGGGGCGCAAAAAGCCGCCGCCCCGTAGGGCGGCGGCAAAACGAAAAAAGCACCTGCCTCAGCAGGTGCTTTTTATGGTGGAGACTTAGGGACTCGAACCCCAGACCCCCTGCGTGTGATGCAGGTGCTCTAACCAGCTGAGCTAAGCCTCCACAACGGCACTTATTATAGCACCCCGATACAAAAAAAGCAAGCCCCCGGGGCAAAATATTTTTTAGCACGCCCCGCCGGGGCGAAAAACGCCCTTGCGCCGCCGGCTTTCGGTTGCGAAGGGGGCTTGGATACAGTATAATAAACTCAGCTATGTGCGCCCGCCTGCGGGCCGCAGAAAGGAAGTTCTGTCTATGTTGATCAGCCTGATCGTGCCCTGCTACAACGAGCAGGAGTCGCTGCCGCTTTTTTATAAGGAAGCCAGCCGTGTGGCTGAGGAGATGGGCCGCAGCCATGGGGCGGAGTTCGAGTTCGTCCTCATTGACGACGGCTCCCGCGATGATACGCTGAAGGTGATGCGTCAGCTCCACGCCGAGGATCCCCGGGTGCGCTACCAGTCCTTCAGCCGCAACTTCGGCAAGGAGGCGGGCATCTGGGCCGGGCTGAAGGCCGCCCGGGGCGACTATGTGGCCATGCTGGACGCGGATCTGCAGGACCCGCCCGCCCTGCTGCCCGAGATGCTGGACGCGCTGCTCAGCGGCGAGTACGACTGCGCCGCCACCCGCCGCACCACCCGGCAGGGCGAGCCGCCCATCCGCAGCTTCTTCGCCCGGATGTTCTACAAGCTCATCAACAAAATGAGCGACACCGAGATCGTGGACGGCGCGCGGGACTTTCGCCTGATGACCCGCCAGATGGTGGACGCGGTGCTGAGCATGGGGGAGTACAACCGCTTCTCCAAGGGCATCTTCAGTTGGGTGGGCTTCCGCACCAAGTGGCTGGAGTATGTGAACATCGAGCGCGCCGCCGGCGTGACCAAGTGGAATTTCTGGAAGCTGTTCCTCTACTCCATCGACGGCATTGTGGGCTTCTCCACCGCGCCGCTGGCGCTGGCGGCCTTTGTGGGCGTGCTGTTCTGCGGCATGGCCTTCGTGGGCATCCTGTTCGTCATCGTCCGCGCTTTGATGTTCGGTGACCCCACCAGCGGCTGGCCCAGCCTTGTGTGCATCCTCCTGCTGTGCAGCGGCGTGCAGCTCTTCTGCACCGGTATCGTGGGCATTTACCTGTCTAAGACCTATCTGGAAGTGAAACACCGCCCCATTTGCATCCTGAAGGAGACCGAGGAGACCGGTCCCCGCACCGGTGCGGAGGGCTGAGAGGACTCAGTATGAGAAAACAGCCTGTACTCTATATCGTCATTCCCTGCTACAACGAGGAGCAGGTGCTGCCCCTCACCAGCGGGATGTTCCTGCAGAAAATACAGGATCTGACCGACGCGGGCAAGATCAGCCCCGCCAGCCGGGTGCTGTTTGTGAACGACGGCTCGAAGGACGGCACCTGGGACATCATCCGCGGGCTGGCACGGCAGGACGAGCGGTTCATCGGCATCAGCCAGAGCCGCAACCGGGGCCACCAGAACGCGGTGCTGGCCGGCCTGATGGAGGCCAAGGACCGCTGCGACATCACCATCAGCATCGACTGCGACGGTCAGGACGACATCAACGCCATGGACGACATGGTGGACGCCTATCTGGACGGCTGCGAGGTGGTGTACGGCGTGCGCAGCAGCCGGGACACCGACACCTTCTTCAAGCGGTTCACCGCCGAGGGCTTCTACCATCTGATGAACTGGCTGGGGGCGGACATCGTGTTCAACCACGCCGACTACCGGCTGATCTCCGCCCGGGTGCTGCGGGAGTTCGCCGGCTTCAAAGAGGTGAACATTTTCCTGCGGGGCATGGTGCCGCTGGTGGGCTTCAAGAGCACCAGCGTGTACTATGAGCGCCACGAGCGGCTGGCGGGCGAGAGCCACTACCCGCTGAAAAAGATGCTGGCGCTGGCCTTTGACGGCATCACCAGCCTGAGCGTCAAGCCCATCCGGCTCATCACCGGGCTGGGGCTGGTCATCGCGGTGCTGAGCTTCTTCGGCGTGCTGTGGGCGGTCACCGCCAGCCTGCTGGGGCGCACCGTGGCGGGCTGGACGTCCACCATCTGCATCGTCTGCTTTATGGGCGGCGTGCAGCTTCTGTGTCTGGGCGTCATCGGCGAGTACATCGGCAAGATCTATCTGGAGACCAAGGCCCGGCCCCGCTACATCATCAGCGAGCGCACCGGGGACGAGCAGGAGGACTGACATGGAGATCGAACGCAAGTGGATGGTGGAGGGCTGGCCGGCCGGCCTTACGGCGGTGAGCCGCTTTGAGATGGCGCAGGGCTATGTGTCGGTGCGGCCCACCGTGCGCATCCGCCGCGAGGCCGAGACCGGCGGCGAGACCCGCCTTGTGCTGTGCTTTAAGGGGGAGGGCACCCTCAGCCGGGAGGAGATCGAGACCGAGATCGACCCGGAGCTGTTCGCCCGGCTGGAGCGGCTGATCGGGCTGCCCCTCATCGCCAAGACCCAGCAGCGCTACCCCCTGCCCGGCGGGCTGGTGCTGGAGGTGAACCGGGTGGACGAGGGTCTGCCCACCGAGTTCTGGTACGCGGAGGTGGAGTTCGACACCGAGGCGCAGGCGCTGGCCTGGCAGCCCGAGGGCGCGCTGGCCGCCTACCTGAACGACGAGGTCACCGGCAAGCCCGGCCAGAGCATGGGCGCCTACTGGGAGACCACCCGCCTGGGCAGGCAGTGAGCCGACCGGCGATTTACCAAGACAAAACAGCGGCATCCCCATCCGTCGGAGACCCGGCGGGCGGGGGTGCCGTTTTTTTGCTGCGCCGGCGGTTTGCCCGCGGCAGACCAAACCCGCACTGCCCACATTCCGCGGCCTGTCCGGTTGACAGCGGAGGGGAAAGGGCATATACTATATACATAGTTTTAAAAACCAGATGAAGCAGTTTAAAAAATCGACACGATGCGGCGGGCGGGTCTTTGCCGCCGCCGGTGAGGGAGGGAACGGTATGTACGCATATTTTCGCAGAGGGCGGGAGCCTTTGAGCAGCTACACCCATTTTCTCGGGGCGCTGGCGGGCGCGGCGGGCACCCTGCTTTTGGCGCTGCGGGGCTGGCATCAGACCAGCGGCGCGGCGGCCATGGCGGGGGCGATGGTGTTCGGCCTGTCGCTGGTGGCGCTGTACGGGGCCAGCAGTCTGTACCACTTTGTGCTGTGCAGTCCGGCGGCACTCAAGCGGCTGCGCAAGCTGGATCACGCCATGATCTATGTGCTCATCGCGGGCAGCTACACCCCCTTCTGCCTGCGGTATATGGCCTCCCGGTGGCTGCCCCTGTTTTTGGGGGTGGTCTGGGCGGCGGCGCTGGGCGGCATCCTGCTGAAGCTCTGCTGGCTGGACGCGCCCCGCTGGCTGGGCACCGGCCTGTACCTGCTGCTGGGCTGGGCGATCCTGCCGGTGCTGGGGGAGTTCGAATCCATGCCCGCGGCCTGCCTGACGGTGGTGGCGGCGGGCGGCGTGTGCTACTCGCTGGGCGCGGTCATCTACCTGCTGAAAAAGCCCAGCCTGCCCGGCGGCTGGGGCTTCCATGAGCTGTTCCACCTGTTCATTCTGGCGGGCAGCGGCTGCCATTTTGCGGCGGTGTACGCCTTCGTGATTTAAAAAAATAAACGCCGGCGCATCCGCTTTGGATGCACCGGCGTTTTGCTGTGTGTCGGCTCAGTGCCCGCAGTGGCCGCAGGTGTGGCCCTCCTCGTGGTGGTGGCCGCAGCCCTCGCCCTCCTCGTGATGGTGGTCGCAGCCCTCGCCCTCGTCGTGATGGTGGTGGTCGCAGGTGGTGTTGGGGTCAAAGGCCAGCGTGCCGGCCAGATAGGCCTGCACGGCGGCGTCCGCGCTGCCGGACACGCCCGGGAACAGCTTGATGCCGGCGGCGGTGACCGCCTGCCGCGCACCCATGCCCAGGCCGCCGCAGATCAGCACCTGGGCGCCCTTGCCGGTGAGGAAGCCCGCCAGTGCGCCGTGGCCCTGCCCGGCGGTGGGGCACAGCTCGGTGCCGGTGATGACGCCGTTTTCAACGGTGTAAAGCATAAACTGTTCGGTGTGGCCGAAGTGCTGAAACACAAGGCCGGTGTCGTAGGGGACTGCGATCTTCATGGTGATGCTCCTTTTTTGCGGGTGAAAAACGGCTTACTCCAGCAGGCCGGCGATGATCTCCAGCGTGGCGTCCTTGTCGATGGCACCGCTGATGTGGTGCAGGGGCGCACCGTCCGGGCCGCGGCTGCACATCTCCCAGCCGATGCCGTCGTCGATGTCCTCGGCCCAGCAGTCGGCGAAGTCCTCCATCAGGTCCTTCAGCTCGGCCAGCTTCTCCGGGTCCATGCGGGTCTCGGTCAGCTCCTCGGTGCGGGGATGCTCGCTGCCGGGGGTGCGGTCCTCATCGCAGATCACGGTGGTGTCCACGCTGCCGTCCCGGTAGACGGTCCACTCGGTGCGCAGCCACGCGCCGGTGCCCCACGCAATGCGGCCCCAGTTCATCTTCTTGGCGGTAAACAGCGGATATGCTTTCATAACTCGGCCTCCAAAGGGGTATTGGGTATATTTATAGTGTAGCACATTCCGGCGGCGGGGGCAATGCACCGCTTCGGTGCGCAAAAGCATCTGGCGCACCGGCGGTGTTTGTGC
>JBGVKB010000015.1:0-6648 GCA_045118955.1 Oscillospiraceae bacterium
AAGAACACCGCCGCGGGCAGCAGCAGCTCCACCGCCCGCACCAGCGCCAGCGCCCAGAAGGGGGTGGCGCTTTGGGTGGTCCGCAGCCCCACCCAGCCGCCGAGGCAGCACAGCACAAACAGAACCGTCAGCACCATGGCCGCGCCGTAAAACATTCGGTATGCGTCCTTTTTCACAGGCTCACCCCCGGTAGCTCAGCATACGGCCGGCGTTCAGGATGGCGATGACCGCCACGCCCACATCGGCGAACACCGCCGCCCACATTCCCACAATGCCCAGTGCGCACAGCGCCAGCACAAGGGCCTTTACGCCCAGCGCGAACACAATGTTCTGGTTCACCACCCGCAGGGTCTGCCGGGCGATGCGGATGGCCGCGGTCAGCTTGCGCAGATCGTCGTCCATCAGCACGATGTCCGCCGCTTCGATGGCGGCGTCGCTGCCCATGGCGCCCATGGCCACACCCACATCGGCGCGGCTCAGCACCGGGGCGTCGTTGATGCCGTCGCCCACGAACACCAGCGTGCGGCGGGGATTTTTCTCGGTCAGCAGGCGCTCCACCCGCTCCACCTTGTCGGCGGGCAGCAGCCCGGCGTGGACTTCATCGATGCCCAGCTTCTCCGCCACCGCCGCGGCGGCCTCGGGTGCGTCGCCGGTGAGCATCACCAAGCGGTCTGCCCCCGCCTGCTTCAGCCCGCGCAGGGCCTCCTCAGCGTTGGCTTTGGGGGCGTCCTCCACCCGGATAACGCCCATAAATTCACCGTCCACCGCCAGATACACCACGGTGCCCGCCTGCTGTACCGCAGACCGGCGCACCCCCTCGCGCTCCATCAGGCGGGCGTTGCCCACCGCCACAGCGCGGCCGTCCACCTTCGCCGTCACACCGAGGCCCGCCAGCTCCTGCACCTCGCCCACCCGGGCGGGATCGGGGCGGTCCTGCTTTGCGGCAGCCTCGCAGATGGAGCGCGCCACCGGGTGGCTGGAGTGCTGCTCTGCCAGTGCCGCCAGCTCCAGCATTTCAGTGGGCTGCAGCGCGCCCACCGCCTGTACCTCGGCCACGGTGAAGCGCCCCTCGGTGAGGGTGCCGGTCTTGTCCATGACCACGATCTGAGCGCCGGCCAGCGCCTCCAGATAGTTGCCGCCCTTGACCAGAATGCCCTGACGGGACGCACCGCCGATGCCGCCGAAGAAGCTCAGAGGGATGCTGATGACCAGCGCACAGGGGCAGCTCACAACAAGGAAGTTCAGCGCGCGGTAGACCCAAGTGGCCCAGCCGCCGCCCAGCACCAGCGGCGGCAGCACCGCCAGCGTCAGCGCCAGAACGCACACGGTGGGGGTGTACCAGCGGGCAAACCTGGTGATGAAGTTCTCGGCCTTCGCCTTTTTTGCGCTGGAATTTTCCACCAGATCGAGAATTTTCGCCACCGTGGACTGTCCATAGGGCTTGCTCACCCGCACGGTCACCAGACCGTCCAGATTCACGCAGCCGCTGATGACCTCGTCGCCGGTGTCCACGGCGCGGGGCAGGCTCTCGCCGGTGAGGGCGGCAGTGTCAAGGCTGGTGCGCCCTTCCACCACCACGCCGTCCAGCGGCACCCGCTCGCCGGGCTGGATGACGATCTCATCCCCCACGGCGACCTCCTCCGGGTCCACCTGCTCGAGCTGTCCGTCCCGCATCACGTTGGCGTAGTCCGGGCGGATGTCCATCAGGCTGGCGATGCTCTGGCGGCTCTTGCCCACCGCGTAGCTCTGGAACAGCTCGCCCACCTGATAGAACAGCATGACGGCGACCGCCTCGCTGTACTCGCCCAGAACGAGCGCGCCCACCGTGGCAATGGCCATCAGGAACCGCTCGTCAAACACCTGCCCGTTGCGGATGCCGTTCACCGCGCCCCGCAGCACGTCGTGGCCGATGATGGCGTAGGGCACCAGAAAGGCCGCCAGCTTCAGCACCCCCTGCAGGGGCAGCAGATTCACCAGAATGAACAGCCCCAGCGCGATGAGGATGCGTTTGCGCATTTTCTTCTGCTTTTTGGTCATTGGTTCTCGCGCCTCCGTGCGCGGGCGGTCACGCAGACCGCTTTGTTTATGTTTTTGTCATTATAACGTATTTTTTCAGATCATTTTGGACAAAAAAGAGCCGACAAAACCCCGTCCGGCAAAGGCGCGCGCCCTGCCGGGGACGGGGTCTTTTCTGTATGAGGCCTGCTTACAGCTTGATGGTGCAGTCCGGCTCGACCTTCTTGCAGATCTTCACGACCTCCTGCATAATGGCGTCAAAGGTGGCGTCATCGGCATCGATGGTCAGCTTCTGGGCCAGGAAGTTCATGGTGGCCTTGTTCACACCGGGCAGCTTGTTGATGGCGTCCTCCATCTTTGCCGCGCAGTGGGCGCAGTCCAGATCCTCGACCTTAAACACTTTTTTCATAACAGGTTCCTCCTTACAGAACGTTTTTAAGTAAATTTTATGCGGCGCGGCGTCAAGATCGGCCGCGCGGAGAGCGGGATCACTCCATCACATGCTCCATGCCCTGTCCCACGATGGAGCGGACGTGCTGGTCGGCCAAGGAGTAGTAGACGGTCTTGCCCTCGCGGCGGGCGCGCACCAGCTTGTTGGCCTTCAGAGTACGGAGCTGGTGGCTGATGGCCGACTGGGTAAGCCCCAGCAGGGTGGCAATGTCGCACACGCACATCTCCGCCTCGAACAGAGCGTAGAGGATCTTGATGCGGGTGGAGTCGCCAAACACCTTAAACAGCTCTGCCAGATCGTACAGCAGCTCGTCGTCCGGCAGGGCATCGCGCACCCCCTGCAGTACATCGGGGTGTACCTCGCGCTCCTCGCAGCACTCCAGCGGTTCATTCTGCCCGGGCAGGATCATGGCCTTCTCCTCCTTTTAACAGCATTCATGTCGCCCAAACAAATGAGCAACTGTTCATATGTTCATTATATGCGTTGCCCCGCGCCCTGTCAACAGGATCCTGCACAAAGTTTTCGTCTCACTTTTGTATGGATGGTCAAAAAAGGCTCGGCTGTCCAATAAGACAGCCGAGCCTTCCCTTCAAACTGCTCGCGGGAGAGCTTGTATTTGTGCGCTGCCGGCAAGGGCTGCGCTCGAACTGCTCGCGGGAAACCTTGTACTTGTGAATCTCCCGCCGGGTGCGCCGCTCGAACGGTTCACGGGAAGCCTTGTACCCGTGAACTCACCGCCGGCGCAGCAGCTCCAGCTCCTCGGGGGTGATCTCCCGCCACTGCCCGGGGGCGAGGGCCGCGTCCAGCGCAAGCCCGCCGATGGCGGTGCGGTGCAGGCCGTTCACACCCACATCGTACACGCCGAACATCCGCTTGATCTGGTGATATACGCCCTGATGCAGCACCACCGTGCAGCGGCAGGGGTCGTTCCCGTCCGGGATCAGCCCCGCCGGATCCATGGTCTGCCCGTCGGCGAGGGTCACGCCCGCCTCAAAGCCGCGCACCATCTCGTCGGTCACCGGGGCATCCAGCACCACGGTGTAGGTCTTGCTCACATGGCGCTTGGGGGCCAGAATGTCGTGGGCAAAGTTCCCGTCATCGGTGAGCAGGATGAACCCGGTGCTGGTCTTGTCCAGCCGCCCCGCCGGGAAGAGCTGCCGCCGGGGGAAGGCGTCCTTCACCAGATCCACCACGGTGGTGTCCCGCCCATCGGTGCTGGCGCTCACCACTCCATCGGGCTTGTTCAGCATCAGATATACGAACCTCTGCACCCCCAGCGGCTGCCCCAGCGCGCACACGTCGGGGGCGTTCTCCTCCACCTGTGCGTCCGCCTTGCGGCAGACCGCGCCGCCCACCGTCACCTTGCCCTTGGTGATCAGGGTGCGGCTCTCGCTGCGGGTGATCTGCATGGCCTGCGCCACAAATTTGTCCAATCTCATCGCTCTGCTCCACTCTGCGCAAAAAACGGGCGCGGCGCGCCATCGGCTGCGTCCGCGCCCGTGTGTGTTCGGTTTACACGCTCAGCTCGGCCTTCTGGCCCAGAGCGTCGGTATTGGCATCCAGCACCGGCTGGATGACCTCGGCCAGGAACTCCTCCACCTGCCAGGGGGCGCGGCCGGTGAAGTTCTCGGGGCGCAGCTCGGCCTCGATCTCCTCCCGGGTCAGACCGAAGGCAGGGTCGGCGGCGACCCGCTCGATCATGTCGTTGGGCAGGCCCTCCTGCTTGACCATAGCGGCGGCGGCAATGGCGTGCTGGCGCAGACGCTCGTGCAGCTCCTGACGGTCGCCGCCCTTCTTCACCGCCTTCATCATGATGTTCTCGCTGGCCATGAAGGGCAGCTCGGCCATCACGCGGCCGCGCACCACCTTGGGGTACACCACCAGACCGTCGCTCACGTTCAGCAGCACGTTCAGGATGGCATCCGCCGCAAGGAAGCCCTCGGCCGTAGCGATGCGCCGATTGGCGGAGTCGTCCAGCGTGCGCTCGAACCACTGGGTGCCGGTGGTGATGGCGGGGTTCAGCACGTCCACCATCAGGTAACGAGCGATGGCGCAGATGCGCTCGCAGCGCATGGGGTTGCGCTTGTAGGGCATGGCAGAGGAACCGATCTGGTTCTTTTCAAACGGCTCCTCCAGCTCCTTGAAGCCCGCCAGCAGGCGGATGTCGGTGGCCATCTTCATGGCGCTCTGGGCGATGCCGGACAGGGCGCTCAGCACCTGGAAATCCACCTTGCGGCTGTAGGTCTGGCCGCTGACGGGGATGACCTTGTCAAAGCCCATCTGAGCGGTGATGTCCGCTTCCATGGCCTTGATCTTGGCCTGATCGCCCTCGAACAGCTCCATAAAGCTGGCCTGCGTGCCGGTGGTGCCCTTGGCGCCGCGCAGCGCCAGCGACTGGATGCGGGTCTCCACCTCCACCAGATCCATGTACAGCTCGTTCATCCACAGGGTGGCGCGCTTGCCCACGGTGGTGAGCTGGGCGGGCTGCAGATGGGTGTAGGCCAGCGCGGGCATATCCTTGTACTCGCGGGCAAAGCCGGCCAGATTGGCCAGCACGCCGATGAGCTTTTTGCGCACCAGCTCCAGACCCTGACGCATCACGATCACATCGGTGTTGTCGCCCACATAGCAGCTTGTGGCGCCCAGATGAATGATGCCCTTGGCGTCGGGGCACTGCAGGCCGTAGGCGTACACGTGACTCATCACGTCATGGCGCACCAGCTTCTCGCGGGCGATGGCCTCGTCGTAGTTGATGTCGTCGGCGTGGGCCTCAAGCTGGGCGATCTGCTCGTCGGTGATGTCCAGACCCTGCCGCTGCTCGGCCTTGGCCAGAGCGATCCACAGCTTGCGCCAGGTGCGGAACTTGTTGTCGTCGCTGAAGATGTACTGCATCTCATCGCTGGCGTAGCGGGTGGAGAAAGGGCTGATGTAACGGTCGTGCTGTGCCATAATCGTATAACCTCCCGGACAGGGGCGGCGGGCCGCCGGCCTGTTTGATCTCGTCGTCATCCCGGGCAGGCTCACACCTGCCCATTCCGATTGTATTATAGCCCCCGGGGTGTATCTCCGTCAAGAAAAGGCGGCCGCCGGGGCAAAAAACAAGCGTCCCGCCGGGCGCGGTGCCGGCGGGACGCTGTTCGGTTCAAGCATCAAAAGGTCAACTGCGCATACTCGGCGTTCGCCGCCCGCAGCAGATCGGCGGGGGCCAGCTCCACCTGCGTGCCGATGCGCCCGCCGCTCACCATCAGGGTGGGCTTGTCCGCGGCGGTGTCGTCCACCCGGGTGACAAACTGCTTCTTCATGCCCACCGGGCTGCAGCCGCCCCGAATGTAGCCGGTCACCTTGTTGATGTCCGCCACATGGATCATGGCCACGCTCTTCTCCCCCACCGACTTCGCCGCCTTTTTCAGGTCCAGCTCTGCCGCCACCGGGATGACGAACACAAAGTAATTGCGGCTCGCGCCCTGGGTCACCAGCGTCTTGAACACCCGCGCCGGGTCCTGCCCCAGCTTGGCCGCCACGCTCACCCCGTCAATGGCCCCGTCGCCGTGGTCGTACTCGTGGGGCGTGTAGGCGATCTTCAGCCGCTCCAAAATGCGCATCGCGTTGGTTTTTGCTTCTTTTGCCATACGGTACTCTCCTCTTGGGCCCCGCTCAAAAAGCTACTTCTTCTCAGGTACACACCGCGGCTTCCTTCTTCTGGCACAGCTTTTTGTGATAATACCAGCCAAGCTGCGCCAGCAGGGTCACACCGCCCAGCGCAGTCAGCATACAGCCCGCCTTCAGCCCCGGCGTGATGTAATACAGACCAATGACATGTTCACCGGCGGGTACCTCCAGCGCCATAAACATACTGTTGGCCTTCTGCGGCACTGCGGGCACACCATCCACCGTCGCGTGCCAGCCCTCGCTGTAGGGGATGCTCAGGAACAGCAGGGTATCCTTCTCTGTCTGCAGGAGGCCCGCCACACTGTTGGTATCCACCACAATGTTCTGCAGCACCGTCTCAGCGCGGGCCGAGGCATGGGCGGCGTAGTCGGCCATATCATAACCCCACAGCTCCAGTCCGCTCAGGGTAAATGACTGGCCAGCCTCCAATTCGATCTTCGCGGTATAGTCGCCGGCCGGCACCCAGCCCAGGTTCACCCATGCGGCTTCCGGGTCCACCGCATCGCTCATTC
>JBGVKB010000016.1:0-5430 GCA_045118955.1 Oscillospiraceae bacterium
TGGCTAAACTCTCACATTTTGGCTATTAAAAATTCTGCATGCGACCACCGTTCATCGCGGCGTTTAATTATAGTATATGCAAAAACCACAGAATGTAAATCAAATCGACAGTAAATTCATAAAAAGTTTATCAATCGGCTATTAGCTAAACAAAGCAGAGTGAAAAATGCCCCAGCCGTTAAGAAGCGAAACACACTTTTTCGCTCCTCAACGGCTGGGTTTTAGCTTAGCTTAATGACATTGCCCCGGTGGGGAGCCTCTTTTTCGCGTATGGTCAGCCGAACACCTGCAGCACCGCCTGTGCGATCAGGCCGGCGGTTGCCCAGACCGTCTCCGGGTCGGCGCAGTCGGCGTACTCGCTGCCGGTGGTGAGAAAGCCGGTCTCAAACAGCACCGCCGGGCACAGGTCGGTGCGGGTGACGTAGTAGTAGTCCTGTACCACCCGCCGCAGGGGGCGCCCGGTGCCCGCGCTGGCAGTCTGCCCCAGCGCCTCGGCAAGCGGCGCGGAGCGGTCGGTGAAGTAATAGCACTCGATGCCGCCCACCCCGGTGTTGTCCCGCTCCAGCCCGGCGCTGTTGTGGTGCAGGCTCAGGAACACGTCCGGCGCGAGGGCGGCGGTCATTGCCCGGCGCTGGGCGAGGGTCAGGGTGTCGTCCCCGCCGCGGGTGAGGGTCACCTCGGCACCAAGCTGCTCCAGCCGGGTGCGCACCGCCACGGCCAGCGCCAGATTCAGGGTCTTTTCCTCGGGGCCGTACTCCCCGGCGCAGCCCGCCGCGCCGGTGTCGGTGCCGCCGTGCCCCGGGTCGAGCAGCACCCGCAGGCCGCTCAGCGGGGCCTCGCCCCCCACCGCGGGCGGGGCGGCGAGGGTCACGGCAAAGCCGCCCTCACAGGGGGCGATGTCCCAGCCGTACAGTCCGGCAGCGGGCGCGGGGAGGGTCAAAGCGCAGCCCTCGGCCGTCTCAGCGGCGGACAGCTCCGCCGGCAGGGCGGCCGCATCGAACGACGCGCCCAAAAGGGTCACCTCCAGCCCGCCGTCCCCGGCGGGGCGGGCGAGGGCCACGGGCAGGTCGCCGCAGGTGAACCGCCATACCACGTCCCCGCCGGAGGCGTCCTGCCGCACAGCGGCGGTGACACAGGGCGCGGGGCTTTGGCTGCGGGGCAGCAGCTCACAGTCGGCGGCCAGCACCCAGCCGCCGCCCTCCACCCGGTAGGCGGTGGTGTACTTGCTGCCCTTGAGGATGCGGCGGCTCTCGGCCACCGGGGCGCAGCTCCCGGCGGGCAGCCCTACCGCGATGGAGGAGCTGTCCAGCGGGTCGGTCAGCAGGCTGGTGAGGGCGCTGGTGGTGCGCAGCCACTGCCCCTTCACCGCCTTCAGGGTGCCGTCCGAGGTGGGTTTGGCGGGGGTGTAGGTCACCTGCCGCAGGGTGAAGCGGCGGGTCACGCTCCGGCCCGCCTGCTCCACGGTGAAGGCGTTCTCCCCCTCGGTCAGGGTCACGGGCAGCGCCCACACGCTGCCGGTCAGCTCGGCGGGCAGGCCGTTCACGGTCACCGGCTCGCCGGGGGCGGCGGTGCCGCAGAGGGTCACGGTGTCCGCGTAGACTGCGTCCCCCTCGGTGGGCCACGCCACGGTCAGGGCGTGTTGGATGCTCAGGTCGGGCAGGTCTGCCCCGCCCGCCAGAAAGCGCAGACAGAGGGCGCTTTCCGCCTCGTCCGGGTCGCCCAGCAGTACGCCGGTGCCCCGGGTCTGCACGGCGGCGGCCAGCCGCGCGGGGACGCTCTCCCCCGCCAGCAGCACCGCCAGCCCGGCCCGGTCGCGCCAGACGGTCAGGCCGGTGTCGTCGGGCACGGCGTCCCCGTACAGCACCGGGATGCCCCGGGCTTCGGCGGCGGCCGCCTGTTCTTTTGGCAGGGCGTCCTTCAGCCCGGCGGAAAGGGGTCTCCCGCCCTCGTCCCGCGCCAGCAGGCACAGCGCCAGTCCCTCGGCGCGGGCGGCCTTCTGCAGGGCTTTCAGGCCGCTGCCGAGGCCGGCGGCGGTGTCCCCGTACACCGCCAGCGTGTCCAGCCCCGCTTCGGCGGTGCGGGCGGCGAGGGCGGCAAAGGCCTCCTCCCGCCCCTCCCCGGGCAGGGCGGCGGCCCAGCCCTCGTCCAGCAGGCGGGCGGCGGGGCGCTCGGGCAGGGGCAGGGGTGCGGGGGTGCCCAGCAGCACAAAGCACAGCCCCGCCAGAGCCGCGGCAAACGCCAGGCTCAGCGCGCAGACACAAAGGGTAAAGGGTGCTTGCTTCATGGGACGGCCCTCCGAAAATCGTTCTTTTTCTCAGTATAACACAGTTCGCTTTGCTACGGGAGCGGGGATGTGCTATAATCCAGTTACCGAATCAAAGTTTCACATCCCGGCACGCGGGGCGCACTGCCGGGCGCTGTTCTCAGTCTATGCGCCCATCGTGAGGAAACAGCACCATGAGGATCCCGGCAAAAGCCTTTACCCACGGCGGCAAGTTCCATGCGGACGATGTGTTCAGCGCCGCCCTGCTCAAGATCGTCCGCCCCGACATCCAGATCCAGCGCGGCTTCACCGTGCCCGACAACTTCGACGGGCTGGTGTTCGACATCGGCGACGGGATGTTCGACCACCACTCCATCGACCGCCCCGAGCGCGCCAACGGCGTGCCCTACGCGGCCTTCGGCCTGCTGTGGCAGGTGCTTGGCCCCGGCCTTGTGGGGGAGAATCAGGCCCGCCTGCTGGACGAGAACTTCGTCCAGCCGCTGGACCTGAACGACAACACCGGCGAGCAGGACAGCCTTGCCGACGCCATCGGCAGCTTCAACCCCCGCTGGGACTCGCAGGAGTCCCCGGACGAGTGCTTTGAGCGGGCGGTGGAGTTCGCCATGGTCATCCTGAACAACCGGCTGGAGGAGGCCCGGGCGGTGACCCGCGCCGACGAGCTGGTGCAGCGTGCCTATAAAAATATGCGGGACGGCATCGTGATCCTGCCCTGCTACGCCCCGTGGAAAAACGCCCTCTACCGCAGCGACGCCCAGTTTGTGGTGTACCCCAGCCAGCGGGGCGGCTGGTCGGCGCAGTGCGTCAACGACCGGCGCACCAAGCGGCCCAAGATCCCCTTCCCCGCCTCCTGGGCGGGCCAGCCCCCGGAGGAGGTGGCCCGGCGCAGCGGTCTGGAGGGGCTGCGCTTCTGCCACGCCAGCCGCTTCCTCATCTCCGGCGACAGCAAGGAGACGGTGCTGGAGGCCTGCCGCATTGCAAAGGGACGGTAAGTCCTGCCAAAAAAATACGACCCGCCCCGCCCGGCGTACACCGGGCAGGGCGGGTCGTTTGCGTTTGACCAAACAGCGGGTCTGCGGTGGAAAACCCGTTTACCTCAGATCCAGCCGCTCGCTCACCATCCAGCAGGAGGCGGCGAAGGCGGCGGCGCACTCCAGCGCCGTGAGCGCCAGCGCCAGCACGCCGCCCAGCACGCTGCTCTCGGCCCAGTCCATCAGGGTGCCGGCAAGGCTCAGCACCACAAAGTAGCACACAAAGCCGCCGGGCACCCGCCATTTTTCGGGGAGCTGGTTGCCCGCCACCACCGCGAACTGGATCATCAGAACGCCCCAGACCACCTGCAGCAGCTCGTTTGCCAGATCGAACACGCCCGAGCCGCCGAGGGTCAGGCTCAGGGAGAGGTCGGCCTCCTGCAGAGCCTCCCGCAGCAGGGCGTTGGGCAGCACGACGCTGCCGCCGAAGAGGGCCACCGCCGCCTCCACCACCGCGAAGGTCACCGCCATGCGGGCACAGGCGGCCAGCGCGCGGCCGCCCAGAAGCTGCCACGCGGGCAGGGGCAGGCTGTGCCAGAAGTAGCCCTCGTCCCCGAACAGCCCGGTCTGGGCGGTGACGGTGTACACCACGCCGCGGATCGTCATGGCCATGATCAGCCCCACCCAGCCGAACAGCAGCCCCACCGCCACGGCGGGCAGGGCGCCGGTCAGGCTGTGGAAGCCGGTGATCGCCCCGTGAAGCGGATCGACCAGACGCCCCAGCAAAAGCCCCAGCAGCACGCTCACCGCAAGGCAGGCGCCGCCCAGGGTCAGCAGCTCCCGCCACTGGCGGCGCCACTCGTATTTCAGGATGTTCAGCATTTGTACACCTCCCGGAAATAGGCGTCCAGACTCTTGCCTTCGGTCTGGCGCAGCTCGTCGGCGGAGCGGTGGCACAGCACCTGCCCCTGTTTCAGGAACACCGCCTCGTCCAGGATCGGCTCCACGTCCTGAATGAGATGGGTGGACAGCAGCACGCTGCTGCCCTCGTCGTAGCCGGAGAGGATGGTGTGCAGGATGTAGTCCCGGGCAGCGGGGTCGATGCCGCCGATCGGCTCATCCAGCAGGTACAGCGCCGCCCGGCGGCACATGGTCAGGATGAGCTGTACCTTTTCCCGGTTGCCCTTGCTCAGCTTGCGCAGGGGCTTGCGGGGGTCGAGGTCCAGATCCCGCAGCATGGCGCGGGCGCGGTCGGGGTGGAAGTCGGGGTAAAAGTCGGCGTACAGCGCCACCAGCTCCTCCACCGGCAGGTGCCCGGGCAGATGCTCCCGGTCGGGCAGGTAGCTCACCAGCCCCTTGCTCTCGGGGCCGGGGGCGTGCCCCGCCAGCCACACCCCGCCGGCGGTGGGGGTCAGCAGGCCGGCGGCCAGCTTCATCAGGGTGGTCTTGCCGCTGCCGTTGGGGCCGAGCAGCCCCACAAAGCGGCCGGGGCGGATGACCAGATCCACCCCCGTCAGGGCCGGCTCAGAGCCGTAATAGCGGGTCAGTCCGCGGCACAAAAGCAGTTCATCCATGGGCGTCCTCCTCTGGTTGGATGGGGTCGGGCAGTTCGGTTAAAGCCGCCAGCAGCTCGGCGCGGGTGTAGCCGAGGGCGGCCATCTCGGCGGCAAAGGCGCGGATGTGTCCGGCGGCGAGGGCGGCGCGGGTGGCGGCGATGCGCCCCCCGTCCTCGGTGACGAAGCGGCCGGCGGTGCGCTCGGCGTGTACCAGCGCCTGCCGCTCCAGCTCGGCCAAGGCCCGCTGCATGGTGTTGGGGTTCACCCCCATGTCGGCGGCCAGCTCCCGCACCGAGGGCAGCCGCGCGCCGGGCGGCCACTCCCCCGCGGCGATCTGCCGGGTCAGGTGCTCCACAAGCTGGGTGTACAGCGGGCGGGCACTGTCGAAGTTGAAGGGCATGGTCTGCACCTCCTTGTGTCAATGTATTAAGTGCTTAATACAAGCATACACTTCCGGCGGGGCGCTGTCAAGGGGTCTTGCAAAAAAATACCGCCCCCGATGGGGCGGTACGCAGAGCCGGCGGTCAGAACTCCACCAGCATATCATACCAGACCGCGCCGCCGTGTACGCTGGCGGACACGCCCAGATTCTGATAACCGAAGCGCTCGTAATAGCGGATGA
>JBGVKB010000017.1:0-20540 GCA_045118955.1 Oscillospiraceae bacterium
CCCATCATGCCGCCGCCCATCATGGCGCTCGGGTCGTCGGTGGTCTCAACGCTGTCCTCGGTGGCGGAAGCGCGGATCTCCATGCCCTCGCTCAGCGCCTCGCCGCGGATCTCGATGTAGTAGTCGTTCTCCGCGCCGGTGGTGACGGGCACCGGCTCAAAGGTGGCGTCCGCCCCCTCGCCGCCGGTCTTGACCATCACATAGCGGCTGCCGTCCTCGGCGGTGCCCACCGCGTCGTAGGGCACGGTGAACACGTCCTCGGTGGCGGAGCGGATGATCTCCACCTTGGCGTTCATGCCGATGCGCAGTCCGTGGCTGCCGCCGTTCACGGTGACCTCGGCGGAAAAGCCGCCGCTGCCGCCGCCCATCATGCCGCCCTCCGCGCCGCTGGCGGTGGGAGAGAGCTGGGTCAGGGTGCCGCCGATCTCCTCCTCGGTGGCGTCGCTGGTGATGCGGGCGGTCATGCCCAGCGCCACGTTGGGCACGTCGGCCTCCTCGATGGTGATGGCGATCTTCAGCGACTCGGTGTCCTGTATGGTGGCCACGGTGCCGCTGCACACGCTGCCCACGGTGGCGTTCAGGCTGGTGACGGTGCCGGAGGTCTCGGCGCGCAGGGTGCATTCTGCCAGCTTGTCGGTCAGATCCCGCAGCTCATCGCTGTCGCCGCCCTCGGCCAGCGCTTCGCGGGCGTCCTCAAGGGCTTCGGCGGTGGTCTTTGCCTGCGCTTCGGCCTTCTCCAGCGCGGCCTGGCTCTGCTCCCACGCGGTCACAGCGGCGTTTTTGGCGGCCAGCGCCTCGGTGTAGCCGCTCTCGGTCTGGGCGGTCTTCAGCTCGGCGGCGGCGGTCTTCTGGGAATCCTGCGCAGCCTTGTAGTCGGCCTCGGCCGCGGCGGCCTCGGCCTGTGCGCTCTGAACATCGGTCTGCGCGCTGACCTCCTCGGCCTCCAGCGCGGTCACCTTGGCGGTGGCGGCGGCCAAAGTCTCCTCCTCGGCGGTGCGGTCGGCGGCGGGGTCGGCGGCGTCCAGTGCTGCCTGCGCGGCGGTCTGCTCGGCGCGGGCGGCGCTCAGTGCGGCGGTGATGGCGTCAAGGTCGCGCTGTGCCTCGCTTTGGGCGGTCAGCGCGGCGTTGTGGGCGGCCAGCGCCTGCTCCAGCGCCGCGTCCGCATCGGCGGCCTGCTGTTCAAACCAGGTGATCCTGCTCATGGCGGCGCTCAGCACGTCCCACGCGGCGCGGTACTCGGTCTCCCGCGCTTCCTCCTCTGCGGCGGCTTCGTCATAGGCCGCCGCCGCGTCGTTATAGCTCTCCTGTGCCTTGTCAAAGCTTTCCTGCAAGCGTTCGGCGGAGTCGCTCAGGCTCTCCCGGGCGCGCTCGATCTGCTTTTCCAGCTCGGCGGTGTCCAGCGTGCAGATCACATCCCCTGCCTGCACCGTGTCGCCCACCTGCACCGCCACCGATTTGACCGTGTACTTCAGGTCGGTGGTCACGCCGGAAACGCCGGCGCTCTCCACCGTGCCGGTGGCGCTCACCGCGTTTTCCAGCGTGGTGCGGTGCAGGGTGGTGGTGCGCACAAAGGCGATGCCATCTTCGGCTTCGGCCATGGCGGCGCGGGCGGGCAGGAGGCGGGCGGCGGCAAAGCCGCCCACCGCCAGAACCGCCGCCAGCAGGAGAGCGGCCTTTTTGTGCCGCCCGATGAAGGCGGCCGCCCGGGCGAACAGGCCGGCGGGCTTTGTGTTGGATTCGTTCATTTCGGTTCCCCCCATCGAGAAATCAGGATGATGCTTCATGCTCTCCCCATTGTGGCGCGGGGATGTGGAAAACCTGTGAAACAAAGACCAAAACTCTGTGAAAACCTGCGCAAAAAGCCCCCGCCGCGGATGCGGCGGGGGTGATCTCTTATTGGAAAAGGCTCAGTCCAGCTCGAACTTGCCGGTATAGAGCTGGTAGTAGCGGCCCTGCTCGGCCATGAGCTGCTCGTGGCTGCCGCGCTCGATGATGCGGCCCTGCTCCAGCACCAGAATGGCGTCCGCGCCGCGCACGGTGGACAGGCGGTGGGCGATGATGAAGCTGGTGCGCCCGTACATCAGCCCGGCCATGCCCTCCTGCACCAGCGCCTCGGTGCGGGTGTCGATGGAGGAGGTGGCCTCGTCCAAAATCAGCACCGGGGGGTCGGCCACGGTGGCGCGGGCGATTGCCAGAAGCTGGCGCTGACCCTGCGACAGGTTCGCGCCGTCGCCGGTGATGAGGGTGTTGTAGCCGTCGGGCAGGTGGCGGATGAATTTGTCCGCGCCCACCAGCCGCGCCGCGGCGATGACCTCCTCATCGGGGGCGTCCAGCCGCCCGTAGCGGATGTTCTCCATCACGGTGCCGGTGAACAGGTGGGTGTCCTGCAGCACGATGCCCAGGCTGCGGCGCAGGTCGTCCCGCTTGATCTTGTTGATGTCGATGCCGTCGTAGCGGATCTTGCCGTCGGGCACGTCGTAGAAGCGGTTCAGCAGGTTGGTGATGGTGGTCTTGCCGGCGCCGGTGCTGCCCACAAAGGCGATCTGCTCACCGGGACGGGCGAACAGGCTCATGTCGTGCAGCACCGTCTTTTCGGGCACATAGCCGAAGTCCATGTGCTCGATGCGGATGTCGCCGGTGACCTTCACCAGCATGGTCTGGCTGTTGTTCTCGCCGTAGGGCACCTTCCAGGCCCACACGCCGGTGCGCTCGGCGCACTCCACGAGCTGACCGTCCCGGTCCTCCCGGGCGTTGACCAGCGTCACGAAGCCCTGATCCTTCTCAGGCTCCTCGTCCATGATGGCGAAGATGCGCTCCGCGCCCGCCAGCGCCATGATGATGTTGTTGAGCTGCTGGGTGACCTGGTTGATGGGCTGGCTGAAGCTGCGGTTGAACTGCAGGAAGCTGGCCAGATCGCCCAGCGTCAGGCCGCCGCCGATGGACATGGCCGCGCCCGCCAGCGCGATGATCACATAGCCCAGATTGCCCAGGTTCATGTTGATGGGGCCCATGATGTTGGCCAGCGCGGTGGCCTTGCGGGCAGACAGGAACAGCTCCTCGTTGAGGGCGGTGAACTTCTCGGTGTTCTCCTGCTCATGGCAGAAGACCTTGACCACCTTCTGGCCCTCCATCATCTCCTCGATGAAGCCGTTCACCGCGCCCAGATTCTTCTGCTGGGCCACAAAGCCCGAGCCGCTGTGCCCGGCGATGGTCTTGGTCAGCACCATCATCAGGGCCACGATGATCAGGTTCAGGACGGTCAGCACCGGGCTGAGCAGGATCATGCTCACCAGCACGCTGACCACCGTCACCACGCTGGAGAACATCTGGGGCAGCGCCTGACTGACCATCTGGCGCAGGGTGTCGGTGTCGTTGGTGTACAGGCTCATGATGTCGCCGTGGGGATGGCTGTCAAAGTAGCGCAGGGGCAGCCGCTGCATATGGGCGAACATATCGTCCCGGATGTGCTTCAGCACGCCCTGGCCTACCACCACCATGATGCGCTGCTGGGTGAAGGCGCAGACCACGCCCAGCGCGTACCAGCCGCACACCCGCAGCATCGCGCCCATCAGGGGGGCGAAGTCCGGGTCGGGCTGTCCGATCATGGGCAGGATGTAGGTGTCGATGAGGGTCTTGGTGAACAGGGTGCCCTGCACCATGGCGAGGCTGGAGCCTACGATGCACACCAGCACCGCCGCGCAGTGGGGGCCGTAGTAGTGCAGCAGAATCTTGATAAGGCGCACAAAGGTGCCCTTGGGGTCCTTGACCTTGGGACGCGGGCCGCGCATCCCGCCGGGGCCGCGCATGGGTCTTGCGTTGTTGGGTGCTGCCATTATGCCTCGCCTCCTTTCATGTCCTCGGGGCGGATCTGGGAACGGCAGACCTCCTGATAGATGGGGTTGGAGGCCAGCAGCTCCTCATGGGTGCCCCAGCCGCTGATGCGCCCATCGTCCAGCACCAGAATGTGATCCGCGTGCTGGATGCTGGAGATGCGCTGGGCCACGATCAGCTTGGTCACGCCGGGGATCTTCTCGGCGAAGGCCTGCCGGATCTTGGCGTCGGTGGCGGTGTCCACCGCGCTGGTGGAGTCGTCCAGGATCAGCACCTTGGGCTGCTTGAGCAGGGCGCGGGCGATGCACAGCCGCTGCTTCTGGCCGCCGGAGAGGTTCGCGCCGCCCTGCTCCACCATGGAGTCGTACCGGTCGGGGAAGGTCTCGATGAACTCATCGGCGCAGGCCAGCCGGCAGGCCTCCCGGCACTGCTCGTCGGTGGCTTCGGCGTCGCCCCAGCGCAGGTTTTCGTAGATGGTGCCCCGGAACAGCACGTTCTTCTGCAGCACCATGGCCACCGCGCCGCGCAGGGTGTCCAGATCGTAGCGGCGCACGTCCACGCCGCCCACCTTCACGCAGCCGCCGGTCACGTCGTACAGGCGGGGCACAAGCTGCACCAGACTGGTCTTGGCGCTGCCGGTGCCGCCCAGAATGCCCACCGTGGCGCCCGCGGGGATGTGCAGGTCGATGCCGGACAGCACCTCATGCCCGTCGGCGCGGTAGGCGAAGGAGGCGTTCTCGAAGTCGATGGAGCCGTCCGCCACCTCAAACAGAGGCTCGTCGCCGTTGACGAGGGTGGACTCCTCGTCCAGCACCTCGCAGATGCGCTTGCCGGCGGCGGCGCTCATGGTCATCATCACCACGATCATAGCCACCATCATCAGATTCATCAGGATGTTGGAGCAGTAGGTGAACAGGCTCATCAGGTTGCCGGTGGACAGCTCGCCGCCCACGACCATGTGGGCGCCGTTCCAGCTCACCAGCAGGATGCAGGCGTACATACAAAGCTGCATCAGGGGCATGGTGAGGATCATGCGGTTCTCCGCCTGCACGAACATATTGTACAGGTTGGCGGAGGCCTTCTGGAACTTGTCGGTCTCGAAGCCCTCCCGCACATAGGCCTTCACCACGCGGATGGCGGAGACATTCTCCTGTACGCTGGCGTTCAGCTCGTCGTACTTTTTAAATACCTTGGGGAACAGCTTGGTGGTGCTGCCCATGATAAAGAACAGGCACACCGCCAAAAACGCCAGCACGCCCAGGAAGATCAGCGCCATGCGGGGGCTGATGCGCCAGGCCATCACCACCGCCACCACCAGAGACACCGGGGCGCGGAAGCACATCCGCAGCATCATCTGGAAGGCGTTCTGCACGTTGGTCACGTCGGTGGTCAGGCGGGTGATCAGACCGGCGGTGCTGAACTTGTCGATGTTGGCGAAGCTGAAGGTCTGGATGTGCTCAAACATGGCCTGCCGCAGGTTGCGGGCAAAGCCGGTGGAGGACTGGGCGGCAAAGATCGCGCCCGCGCCGCCCAGCAGCAGACCCAGCAGGGACATGGCCGCCATGGCGAGGGCCATCTTGACCACATGGCGCAGGTCGCCCGCCAGCACGCCGTCGTCCACCAGCGAGGCGATCATCAGCGGGATGATCATCTCGCACACCACCTCGCCGATCATGCACAGCGGGGTGAGGGCGGCGGTGAGCTTGAATTCTTTGATATGGGAAGCAAGTTTCTTGATCAATCTTCGTTCCCTCCTTCGTTGGGGATGCAGCACTGCCCGCTGCAGGCGGTCAGGGCGTGGGGGTCGGTGGGCGGCGGGGGCGGCAGCGCGCCGCCGATGTTGCCCGCCACCCGAAGCAAAAGGCCGTTCAAAACCTCGGAATCCTCCGTGCTCAGCCCGTCCAGAAGCTGCCGCTCCAGATCGGCGCGGTGGCGGAACAGAGCCTCCCGCACTTCGGCGGCGGCGGGGGTGGAGGTCAGCAGGCGGTAGCGGCGGTCGTCCGGGTCCACCGTCACGGTGACGAAGCCCTTCTGCTCCAGCCGCTGGATCAGACCGGTGACGGTCACATGGCTCTGGTGCAGGAACTCCTCCACGTCCCGCATGGTCACCCTCTGGCCCTGATGGGCCAGAAGATACATCAAAACGTGCATCTGGGACGAGGTCAGGTTCATCTCCCGCAGGTTTTGGTTCAGGGATTTTTCGATTTGGATGTTGATGTGCTTCACAAGCATCCCAAGGGGATACCCGGGCATGAGAACGCCTCCTCTCATGGAGAATGGATGAAAATATGTAGCGTGCTATTATTTAGCACGATACAGATTATAGCAGGGTCACAGGGGGATGTCAATGAACGAACTGTGAATGTTTGGCAAACCGGGGATGGGAAACCTGCGTCCATTCCTTTTTCACAAATCTGTGGTACAATACCCCTAAACAAACGGCACGAGGGAGGGAGACACCATGACCCATCAGGAATACACCGAGGCGCTGCGCCGGGGGCAGAAGGAGTTCCGCGCCGATGTGGCGGCGGGGCGCTACCCCTATTTGCAGGTGCTGGACGATCTGCTGGAAAACGGCACCGTGGAACGGCAGGAGGATCTGGGTCAGGTGGAGATCCCCATGGAGCTGATCGCCGGCACCCGCACCGCCGGGCGCAAGACCGCCTTTTCCCGCAGCTTTCTGCCGCTGCTGGGGGAGGACACCGAGTTCGCCGCCAAGTGGCGGGCGCTGTGCGCCGCCCACATGAGCGAGGAGGGCATCCGCGACCCGGTGGAGGCCTGGGAGTATCTGGGGCGCTTTTACATCGGCGAGGGCAACAAGCGGGTGAGCGTGCTGCGCTGGTTCGGCGCGGCCAAGGTGCCCGCCCGGGTCACCCGGCTGGTGCCGCCCCGGCGGGACACCCGGGAGCGCCGCATTTATTATGAATATATGGATTTCTATAAGGTCACCGGGCTGAACGAGCTGTACTTCAGCGCCGAGGGCCGCTTTGCCCGGCTGTGCGCCGCCGCGGGCAAGCAGCCCGACGAGCCGTGGAGCGAGGAGGAGCGGCGGGATCTGCAGTCCCTGTACTATTACTTCAGCCGGGCGTTCCGGGCGCTGGGGGGCGGCGAGCTGCCCATCACCCCGGCGGACGCCCTGCTGGTCTACCTGAGCTACCACCCCTACGCCGAGGCGCTGGGGCACACCGAGGCCAAGCTGCGGGAGAACCTGACCCGCATCTGGGAGGAGGTGCGGGTGCTGGCGGAGCCGAAGGCGGTGGAGATCCGCACCGAGCCGGAGCCGGGCAGCGAAGCCGCCGCCCGCCCGCGCATCCTGCCCGCCCTGCTCACCGGGTGGCCCCGCAGCCGGGAGCTGTCCGCCGCCTTCTTCTATGAAAAGGATCCCGCCGTCTCCCCGTGGACGGCCAGCCATGAGTTCGGCCGCAGCCAGGCGCAGGAGGCGCTGGCGGGGCGGGTGACCACCCGGGCGGAGTTCGGGATCACCGACGGGAACGCCATGGCGGTGATGGAGCGGGCGGTGGAGTGCGGCTGTGAGGTGCTGTTCACCACCAGCGCCAAGCTGCTGCCCGCCAGCCTGAAGATCGCCGCCGCCTACCCGGAGGTGAAGGTGCTGAACTGCTCCATGGACATGGCGCACCCCTCCATCCGCACCTACCACGGGCGGCTGTACGAGGCCAAGTTCCTGCTGGGCGCCATCGCCGGCGCGCTGGCGGGAGAGGATCGCATCGGCTATGTGGCGGACTACCCCATTCTGGGGGTGCCCGCGGGCATCAACGCCTTTGCGCTGGGCGCCCGCATGACCAACCCCCGGGCCGAGGTGCAGCTTGAGTGGACCTGCCTGCCCGGCCCCGCCCCCGCCGAGCGGTTTGCCGCGGCGGGCATCGACCTGATCTGCCACCGGGATCTGCGCCCGGCGGGCGGCCCCAGCCGGGAGTTCGGCCTGTTCCGCCGGGAGGTGGACGGCAGCATCACCGATCTGGCGGCGGCCTTCTGGAACTGGGGCGCGTTTTATGAGGCCGTCCTGCGGATGATCCTCAACGGGCGCTGGGCGGACAGCGCCGACCCCCGCGCGGTGAACTACTGGTGGGGAATGTCCAGCGGGGTGGTGGAGATGCTCTACTCCCGCAGCCTGCCCGCCGGTGTGCGGCGGCTGGCGGATCTGCTGCAGCAGGCCATTGCCCGGCGGGAGCTGGAGCCGTTCGCCGGCGCGGCGGCCACCGCCGCCGGGGTCACCAGCCACTCGGAGGAGCAGCTCCGGCCGGAATTTATTCAGCACATGAACTGGCTGGCCGAGAACGTTCGGGGGCACATCCCCGCGCTGGAGGAGCTGACCGAGGAGTCCCGGGCGCTGGTGGAGCTGCAGGGGCTGGACGGCCTGCGGGCCAGCCGATGATACCATAAAAACAGCGAAGGGAGGGAGACGGCGTGCGGATACTGGCGGTCGCGGATACGGAGTGCAAATCCCTGCGGGAGCACTACCGCCCGGAGTATATGCGGCAGATCGATCTGGTGCTGGCCTGCGGCGATCTGGACGCCGACTACCTGACCTTTTTGGCGGACGTGGTGCATGGGCCGGTGCTGTATGTACACGGCAACCACGACGAGAATTTCCACAAAGCCCCGCCCGAGGGCTGCATCTGCATTGAGGATCGGGTGTTTGAGTACCGCGGGGTGCGCATTCTGGGGCTGGGCGGCTCCAAGCGGTACCGCGCCGGCCCCCACCAGTACACCGAGCGGGAGATGCGCCACCGGGTGCGCCGGCTCTGGTGGACGCTGCACCGCCGGGGCGGGTTCGACATCCTGCTGACCCACGCCCCCGCGCTGGGGCTGCACGACGGGGCCGACCTGCCCCACAGCGGCTTCGACTGCTTCAACCGGCTGTTGGAGCGGTACCGTCCCCGGTACTTCCTGCACGGCCATGTCCACCAGCGGTACGGCGGCGGCTTTGTGCGACGGGACGACCGGGGCGCGACCCGGGTCATCAACGCGGACGGACAATACCTGTTTGATTACGAGACCGGCACCGAATACCGGGCCACCCTGTGGTGAGCCGCGCCGGAGAGGAGAGAGCCATGGAGAAGATCATTGACCGGCTGTGCAGACAGCTTGAGGAGAACAAGTACCGGTTCCGCCGGTTCAACGCCCCGGACGGCACCGAGGGCATCACCCTTACCTTTAAAGGACACAATCTGGACGGCGTGAAGGTACACGTCCGGGCCGACCGGGACAACGCCAGCTTCGCGGTGCGCTGCTTTGACGTGTGCAAGGTGCCCGAGGGCCGCCGCGCCGCGCTGGAGCATCTCATCAATGAGCTGAACTGCAAGCGGCGGTGGTTCCACTTTTACATCGACCCGGAGGGCAGCGTGAACGCCGCCTGCGACGCCATCGTAGCCCCTGCCACCGCCGGCCCGGTGGGGCAGGAGCTGATCCTGCGCTGCGTGGGCGCGGTGGACGACTGCTACCCCGACCTGATGAAGGAGCTGTGGGGCTGAGCCTTAGACCCCGCGCAAAACCGAACAACGAGCGCCAAAGCACCCCCGGCACACGCCTGCCGGGGGTGCTTTTTTCGCGCTTGTTCGCCCGGCGAGGGTATGTTTGCGAAGCGTTTGGGAAGAATTTTTGAAGCGATTATGAATTTTTCGGCGGGACTCTTGACATCGGGGATTTCTGGGGTAGAATAGTGTTAGCACTCAGAGAGATAGAGTGCTAACAGAGAACGACAACGACGAAGCGAGGTGACCGGGTATGACGATGGACGAACGAAAGCGGCGGGTGCTGCAGGCCATCGTTGCCCTGTACGCGCTGGACGGTGAGCCGGTCGGCTCCGGGCTGCTGAGCAGCTATCTGGATCTGTCGGTGTCCAGCGCCACGCTGCGCAACGAGATGGCCGCCCTGACCAAGCTGGGTCTGCTGGAGCAGCCCCACACCAGCGCGGGCCGGGTGCCCAGCGCAAAGGGCTACCGCTATTATCTGGACAATCTGCTCTGCGCGGACGGTCAGCTTCCCGAGGAGGAGCGCCGCACCATCGACGCCATCTTCGACGGGCTGGATCACGAGCCGGAGCATCTGGCACAGGGCGCGGCCCGTGCGCTGGCAAAGCACACCGGGCTGGCCGCAGCGGTCACCACCCCCCGGGCGGACGATCTGTGCATCGCCCACTTTGAGGTGGTGCAGGTGGGCCGCTACTCGGCGGCGGTGCTGGGCGTCACCAGCGCCGGCGGCGTGTGTACCCGGGTAGCCCGGGTGGAGCGGGGTCTGTCCCGCCAGCAGGCGGCGCAGGTGGCCGCGGTGCTGAACCAGAGCCTCACCTTCGTCTCCCCCGCCGACCTCAGCCCCCGGCTGATGGCCGCCATGGGCGCGGCCCTCGGGGCGGACGGCCTCACCCTCAGCCCGGTGCTGCTGGCCGCAGCGGCGCTGCTGCAGGAGGCGGTGCTGCCCAAGGCCTATCTGGAGGGTCAGCAGGCCCTGCTGAAATGGCCGGAGCTGGCACCCTCGGTGAGCAGCCTGCTGCAGACCTTCGACGACGGCGAGGCCGCCCGGCGGCTGCTGTCCCCCGCAGGCAAGCGCACCGCCGTCAAGCTGGGCGGCGATCTGGAAGACCCCATGCCGGGCATCTGCATCATGAGCAGCCGGTATCTGGCGGGCGGCGGCCTGACCGGAAATCTGGCCCTCATCGGCACCAACCGGATGCCCTTTGAAGCACTGATGCCCCGTCTGGAATACTTTGCCCGCAGGCTCGGGCATTGTATGACCGGCAGAACACAGGAGGATTACGCATGAGCGAAGAGACCAAGAACACGGCACCCCAGCCCGAGGAGGCTGCTCCCGAGGCCGAGACCGTGACCGAACCCACCCCCGCCGAGCAGCCCGCCGAAGCCGCCGAGCAGCCCGCCGAGGAGACTGCCGGGGAGGCCGAGGCCGCCGCGGAGGAGGGCGCCGAGCCGAAGAAGGGCTTCTTCGGCAAGAAGGCCGCCAAGGAGCTGGAGGCCGCCAAGGCCAAGGCCGAGGCCGCCGAAGCCGCCGCCGCTGCCGCCAAGGATCAGTGGCTGCGCACCGCCGCCGAGTACGACAACTTCCGCCGCCGCTCGGCTGTGGAAAGGGACGCGGCCTTCAACAACGGCGTGGGCTTCGCCGTCACCCAGATCCTGACCATTCTGGACACGCTGGAGATGGCCGCCAACGCCCCCTGCGCCGACGACAACTACAAGAAGGGCGTCGTTATGACGCTGGATAAGGCCGCCGCCGCGCTGGCCGCCCTGAAGGTGGAGGAGATCCCCGCCCAGGACCAGCCCTTTGACCCCAACCTGCACAACGCCGTGATGCAGCAGCCCGCGGCCGAGGGGCAGGAGAGCGGCACCGTCGTGCAGGTGTTCCAGAAGGGCTACCGCATCGGCGAGCGCATCATCCGCCACGCCACCGTGGTGGTGGCCGAGTAAAAGCGGCCCGCCGCGAGTACCAAGACGTTCCGGGCCATGCGGCCCGATGAACATACCCCCAAAAAGCCCGCGTCCCCCACGCGGCTCCGCAAGCAGACACATCCCATAGAGACAAAACGTAAACTGAGTGTATTGTAAAGGAGAGTATATACTATGAGTAAGATCATCGGCATCGACCTGGGTACCACCAATAGCTGTGTGTCCGTCATCGAGGGCGGCGAGCCTGTCGTCATCGCCAACGCCGAGGGCGCCCGCACCACCCCCTCTGTGGTGGGCTTCACCAAGACCGGCGAGCGTCTGGTGGGTCAGGTCGCCAAGCGTCAGGCCATCACCAACCCCGACCGCACCATCAGCTCCATCAAGCGCGAGATGGGCACCAACAACAAGGTCACCATCGACGGCAAGGCCTACACCCCTCAGGAGATCAGCGCCATGATCCTGTCCAAGCTGAAGGCGGACGCTGAGGCCTATCTGGGCGAGACCGTCACCGAGGCGGTCATCACCGTGCCTGCCTACTTCAACGACAGCCAGCGTCAGGCCACCAAGGACGCGGGCACCATCGCCGGCCTGAACGTCAAGCGCATCATCAACGAGCCCACCGCCGCCGCTCTGGCCTACGGCGTGGACAAGGAGAACGACCAGAAGATCATGGTGTACGACCTGGGCGGCGGCACCTTCGACGTGTCCATCATCGAGATGGGCGACGGCGTGACCGAGGTTCTGGCCACCAACGGCGATACCCGTCTGGGCGGCGACGACTTCGACCAGCGGATCATCGACTTCTTGGTTGCCGAGTTCAAGCGCACCGAGGGCAAGGACCTGACCGGCGAGTACGAGGCCATGCAGCGCCTGAAGGAAGCTGCGGAGAAGGCTAAGATTGAGCTGTCCGGCATGGCTTCCACCAACATCAACCTGCCTTATATCAGCTTCGATATCACCGGCCCCAAGCACATGGACGTGACCCTGACCCGGGCCAAGTTCAACGAGCTGACCGCTGATCTGGTGGAGCGCACCATGAAGCCTGTCCGTCAGGCCATGGCCGACGCCGGCATCAAGGCAAGTGATCTGGACAAGGTGCTGCTGGTTGGCGGTTCCACCAGAATCCCCGCCGTGCAGGAGGCTGTCAAGTCCATCACCGGCAAGGAAGGCTTCAAGGGCATCAACCCCGACGAGTGCGTGGCTCTGGGCGCAGCCATTCAGGGCGGCGTGCTCACCGGCGATGTCAAGGACATTCTGCTGCTGGACGTCACCCCCCTGTCCCTGGGCATTGAGACCATGGGCGGCGTGTTCACCCGTCTGATTGACCGCAACACCACCATCCCCACCAAGAAGAGCCAGATCTTCTCCACCGCTGCAGATGGCCAGACTTCCGTAGAAGTCCACGTCCTGCAGGGCGAGCGTGAAATGGCTGCCTACAACAAGACCCTGGGCAAGTTCCAGCTGACCGGCATCTCTCCCGCTCCCCGCGGCGTGCCCCAGATCGAAGTCACCTTCGATATCGATGCCAACGGTATCGTCAACGTCACCGCTACCGACAAGGGTACCGGCGCTGAGCAGCATATCACCATCACTTCCTCCACCAACCTGAGCAAAGAAGACATCGACCGCGCTGTGAAGGAAGCCGAGCAGTACGCCGCTGAGGACAAGGCCCGCAAGGAAGAGGTTGACGTCCGCAACATGGGCGACCAGATGGTTTACCAGTCCGAGAAGACCCTGTCCGAGCTGGGTGATAAGGTTTCCGACAGCGAAAAGGCTCCCGTTCAGGCCGCCGTTGAAAAGCTGAAGGAAGCACTGAAGGGCACCGATGTGGAAGCCATCAAAACTGCCACCGACGAGTGCCAGAAGGCCTTCTACGCCATCAGCGAGAAGCTGTACCAGCAGCAGGCTCCGCAGGGCGGCGCACAGCCCAACCAGGGTGCACCTGCCGACGACGGCGTGGTGGATGCCGACTACGAAGAGGTCAACTAAAATGCTCTCATCCCGGAGGAGCGCAAGCTTCTCCGGGAGATGTTCGTAAAGAACCACACCCTGTGCTCCCTCGGAGGGGACTGCCCCATGGAATGAGGCCGGGGTGTTCCGGGACCACACTGTCCCGTTATTTGATGGAATTGTCTGTCGGCACATCCCAAGTCTGCTTTTCTGACAGCTCCCTTCGAGGGAGGCACGGGGTGCTGACATTGAGGTAACGCATATGGCAGATAAACGCGATTATTATGAGGTCCTTGGCGTCGAGAAAAATGCCTCGGAGGGTGAAATTAAAAAGGCTTACCGCAAGCTGGCCATGAAATACCACCCCGACCAGAACCCCGGCGACAAGGCTGCAGAAGAAAAATTCAAAGAGATCAACGAGGCCTATGAGGTCCTGTCCGATGCGGAGAAGAAGTCCCGCTACGACCAGTTCGGCTTTGCCGGCGTGGACCCCAACTTCGGTGCAGGCGGTGGCGGCTACGGCGGCGGCTTCTCCGGCTTTGACGGCTTCGATCTGGGCAGCATTTTCGGCGATTTCTTCGGCGGCGGCGCGGCTTCCGGCAGCGGCCAGCGGAGAAATGGTCCCACCCGCGGCCAGAATCTGGGCGTAGAGCTGGAAATTACATTTGAAGAAGCAGCCTTCGGCTGTGAAAAAGAGGTTACCTTCGGCCGTGTAGAGCCCTGCAGCACCTGCGGCGGCAATGGCTGCAAGGCCGGCACCCAACCGGAGACCTGTTCCCGCTGCGGCGGCCGCGGCACCATCCGGACCCAGCAGAATTTCATGGGCATGACCATGCAGTCTGAAAACCCCTGCCCCACCTGCGGCGGCAAGGGCAAGCTGATCAAGGAGCCTTGCGGCACCTGTAAGGGCAAGGGCAAGGTCCGCCGGAACAAGACCATGAAGGTCCAGGTTCCCGCCGGCATCGACAATGGCCAGTCCTTCCGCCTCCGGGGCGAAGGCAACTGCGGTTCCAACGGCGGTCCCAGCGGCGACGTGCTGGTAACTGTGGAAGTCAAAGAGCATCCCCTGTTCCAGCGGGACGGCGCCAACGTCCTGTGTGAGATGCCCATTACCTTTACCCAGGCCGCACTGGGCGCAGAAATTGAAGTTCCCACCCTGGATGGCAAGGTTCGCTACAGCATCCCCGAAGGCACCCAGACCGGCACCACCTTCCGGCTGAAGAACAAGGGTATCCCCTATGTGGGCTACAAGAACCGTGGCGACCAGTACGTCACCGTAGTGGTCGAGACTCCCACCAAGCTGACCAAGGAGCAGAAAGAGCTGCTGAAAAAGCTGGACGCCGCCATGGACGACGACGGCCAGCCCAAGCGCAAGGGTTTCTTTGAAAAGCTCCGGGATACATTCGATTAAACCATAAAACTCCCCCAGACGGGTTCAACCCATCTGGGGGAGTTCTTTATGCTTCGCTGAACCGGTGCAGGATGGCAGCCACCTGCGCCCGAGTGGCGGTAGCCTTGGGCATCAAATACCCATCCGCGCCCTCAAACAGACCGTTGCCGCAAGCCCACTGCATGGCGGCCGCAGCATATCCGCTGACTTCTCCGGCATCCAGATAGCCGCAGATATTGGTTTCTGCTCCTGCAGAGACGTCGTTCCCCTTGTACTGCGCATAGCGGTACAGGATTGCAGCCAGCTGCTCGCGGGTAATGGGATCCATAGGACCGAAATTCTCTTTATCATAACCATTGACAATTTCCTCCCTGGAGGCCCAGGCAACCGCCTTGGTGTACCACTGGCCGGGGGCCACATCTGTAAATCCGCTGCCATTGGCCGCGGCAGGTTCTCCCTCCAACCGGTAGAGAATCGTGACCACCATAGCACGGTTCAAAGTCACCTCCGGTGCAAAGGAACTGCTGCTAACGCCATTCATCACTCCCCCGCTATAGGCCCACCGGATGTCGTCATAGGCCCAATGGTCCTCGGTGACATCCGTAAACGGAAATCCAGTTTCCGGCTGTTTCTGACCTTGCGTGCCGTTGGGCTTGGAGGCCTGGCTCCCGTTCCCGGAAGAAACTACGCGGACATAGCCGCAAACATTGCAGTCCACATCACTGCCATTGGTGTACACGTGGGCTTCATAGCCGTTCACACCCCCACAGGCAAAGTCGGCGCATACCTGCCAGTGGTGTTCCGTGTCCTGCTCCCAGGTGTCCGCCCATTCATGGCGGTGGGTGGGATCCGCAAACGTGATGGTGACGGGCTCGCTGTAAACTCGGTAGCTGGTTCCGGCCACTGCCACATCGGCATAGTACACCAGCGTCACCGCGCCGGCTTCCTCCAGGGTATATCCACCGGCTTCGGCGGAGTAGGTCAGGGTGGGACCGCTCAACTGCGTAAAGCCGCAGGCCACCGTTTCACTCTGATCCGCCAGGATTTTCCGAACGGTCTGCGCCTGGGGAACCGCTTCGCCCAGGTTCCGCTCTGCATCCCGGGCATCCACATAATAGGCATAACCGGCTGTCAGCTCCGGATCATCAGTCAGAACACCAACAGCGCCCTGGACCGTCAGCAGACGCTCATTCAGAGAAGTTTGTCCATTGGTGATGGAATGGATGGACAGATAGCCCCGGGCCGCAACCTGGTAATAGAATTCCTCCGTCATGTGGCCCTGATACGTGTAGAACAGGGGCTGGGCATTATAGGGCGTCATGAGGCCAAGGAACTGTTCAATGGTCTCCAGGTCGTCCGTGGAAGACAAGGCTTCGTCCACCAGGCTGTTGTGTGCGGCTGCAAAGGGGATTCCATCGGTCATGGTGGTGTAATTATAGTTCCGCAGCATAGCCGAATCGATGAACACCACCACATTTTCCTCGTAACCGCCCGCCCTCACAATCTCGTTGAATCTGGCGATGGTAGCGTCATCCGTAGTATTGATATGGCAATAGAAGACCAGGCCGGTGTTCGCAAACGCCTCCAAAGCCTCTTGGAAGGTGGGGATCGTCTCCGTACCGTCTCCGATATAATCCACCCGGAACGCTTTCAGCTGTGCCAAGGTATAACCGGACACATTACCGGAGCCATTGGTGGTCCGGTCGATAGTGCTGTCATGCATCAGGACAATTTCCCCATCCTTGCTCAGCCGGAGGTCCGTTTCCACCGCCAAGCACCCAGCATCAATGGCCGCCTGGAATGCGCTGAGGGTATTTTCCGGGTATGTGTCATGATAGCCGCGGTGGGCAATGGGAAGAGGTTCTCCACAAACCGTGGTGGCGGTAATGCTGCTGTAGACAGCATAGGCCTCCGCAGGCGTCCGGGTAATCAGGCCGGTGTAGCCGCAGGCGATGGCAGTGTAGATGCCAGCGGTATCCGTTCCATAACACCAAGTGGCAATATAGTGGATATCAAAATAACTGACCGTTTCCTGGGACAGGGGCTGCTCTGAAATAATCACATTGGCCAAGGCATCATTGGACAGCAGATAGGCCGCCTTTCGTTCTGCCGCAGTCTCAATGGCTTCAAACCGAAGAACGCCGCGAACCTTGGGGCAGGCCTGCCGGACCATATAGACCAAATCCGCATCAGCACTGTCGGCCACTACAAAGGCGTCGATGATATCATACTCCTGGAGGAAGCTGCTCAATGCCCGGGCCTCTGCCTCGGAATCGATGACGTAGGCCGGAATGACTGTACCGCTACAGCTTTGATCAAACTCCGCCGCCGTGGAGAGGACCTGCCCGCTGCTGTCCAGGATATTTAAAGCCTCATCTATTTCCATGAGGGCAACAGCAGGACCAGAAGAGGTCTTGGGCAGCGCCGTGGTGATCTGCTGGATCACCGTAGGGGGATTGACCAAGCCTGTCTCCGGCACATAGATGTCTGCCACATTGGCCGGCTCCGGTGCTTGCGCCTTCCGGTCCTCCCCGCGGCTAACCACCACATTGTCAATCCAGACCTGGCAACTGTGGCCTTTGGAGATCATCAGGCCGATGGAGCCGGTCATATGGGCATCCGGGAAGTTATCCTCCACGGACATGACCTTGACATAGTCCGACAGCGTGCCGGTTTCCTCATAGGTCGCATACCACAGCTCTGCAGAATTTTCATGTACTACAATTTTCATGCGGAAGACCTGTCCCACAGCGATGCCGCTGTTGTAGTGGATCTTGGTATACCCTTCCTGATCCTGATACCAGCCGCCAGTGGAGGTATAGCCGTTCAGCGTAGCCCATTCCGTGCCGCTGGGCAGATCCACCATCAGCGTTCCTTTCTGAGACGACGTACTGCCGGCCGTGCGGACCAGCAGGCCTGCCCAGCCGCTGGAATTCTCGTAGCACATGTCCGCTTCCACCGTATAGTTGGTCCAATGCATGCCGGTCTCGAAATGGACCTGGTCATAGCCGGAACCCGAGCCGCTCAGATACAGGCGGCCGTCCTTGATCTCGGCCACCGTGCTGCTTTTATTCTGCTGGAAGTACAGGCCTAACGCCTCGTTGCTGCCGCTGCTCAGGGCAGTATCGGCATAGTCAAAATTCTCATGGTAAATTTCCTTAGTGGCCGCCGTCACTTTGATGTTGTCCACTTTTGCGCTGAGCTGCTGCAGGCTGGTCATAAAGCCAACGGAACCCGTCATGCAGTCTGCGGGAATATTGCTGATAGAAAGAATCTGCTGATATGCGTCCAGCGTACCGTCCTCTTCATAACACGCCCGGTACATGACGGCAGTCTTGTCGTATACCTGGATCTTCAGACGGAAGGTCTGGTTCTTGCCGATTCCGGAAGTCTGGGTGCGGAAAGTATTGACATTGTCCACATCATTACACCATATTCCATCCCGCCTTCCGTTGAGAAATACACCTTTATTAACATTCAGCGTACCCTTTTGCAGGGTATCGGCAGACTGCACGTTGTAAGCCAGTCCCAGCCAGCTGTTGTCCGCCGTATCGCTCAGGTAAGTGATATCCGCTTCAACGGTATAGTTGCCCCAGGTAGCGCCGCCGTCCAGATACAAAACGTCATAGCTGCTGCCCGTAATATACATGGCGCCGTCCTTGAGGACAACGGAGCCGTTGGCAGATTCTTTGGAATAAATCCATCCACTTTCGTAGTTGATTCCGCTTTCCAGGACGACCGACTCCGTGTAGCTGTCAAAGTTTTCTTCATACAGAACTTCTGCCGCGGTTCCGGCAGAGGCAGCTTCCGCTGCCAAGGCCCCGCCTGAAACAGCCCCCAGGAAGCCAGCCGTCAGGACCGCCGACAACAGCAGAGACACCAAGCGTCGATTTTTCCGTGCAGGCCACAGGTTTTGCAGCATTTGCAGGAATCGAATGCATGCTTTTTTCATATACTTCTTCCCTTTCTGCAATGGAGTTTGCTGCGGTTATTATACGGAAATCGCTGTAAACTCCGCTACCCACGGTCCGTAAAGTCTATGCGGCATAAAAAAGCACCTGGATGCCACAGCATCCAGGTGCTTTTTTCATATTCAGAGAAACAGCCAGGCCGCCAGTACGAACAACAGGAAAATCACAACAATCACCGGCATAATCGTCAGCAGCGCCGCAATCACCATGGCCTTCATATCGTTCTTTTCCAAGCCGCCAGCTTCCTCGATCTCGCTGCGGAGGTTCTTTTCCGCTTCGGGATCGTATTTTTTGAGATTCTTCAGCTTGTCAAACAGCATGAATCAGTTCTCCGCCTTCTTGCCGGGCATCTGGAACAGGTAGTTGCCATCCTTGTCGATCTTCTGGTCCTGGAAGTGGCAGGCCACGAAATGACCGGGGCTGACCTCTACATAGGGAGGCGGTACCCGCTTGCACTTCTCACAGGCCATGTAGCACCGGGTGTGGAACTTGCAGCCCTCGGGCGGACGGATGGGACTGGGGATGTTGCCCTCCAGGATGATCCGTTCCTTTTTGGAGTCGTGAGAATCCGTAGTGGGAATGGAGGACAGCAGCGCCACTGTGTAGGGGTGACGGGGATCGGAGAAAACCTCCTCCGCCGTGCCCAGCTCCACCATGTTACCCAGATACATGACGCCGATGCGGTCAGAGATGTAGCGGACAACGGACAGGTCGTGGGAGATGAACAGATAGGTCAGGTGCTCCTTCTCCTTCAGTTCTTCCAGCAGGTTGATGATCTGGGACTGGATGGACACGTCCAGGGCGGATACGCATTCATCGCAGACAATGAACTTGGGCTTCACCGCCAGGGCGCGGGCAATGCAGATACGCTGGCGCTGGCCGCCGGAGAACTGGTGGGGATACCGGTGCAGCATATAGCCCTGCAGACCGCACTGCTCCATGATATTGATGATATATTCCTTCATCTTGGGGTCGCCGCCCTTGAAGAACTTATGGGTGGTCAAGCCCTCGCCGATGATCTGGCCCACCGTCATGCGGGGATTCAGAGAGGAATAGGGGTCCTGGAAAATAATCTGGATGTCCTTGCGCAGGATGCGCATTTCGTCGTACTTCAGGCGGCTCAGGTCAATGCCGTTGTCCAACATGGCCTCGTACTTCTGGAACTGCTCATTGCCGGCGTATTTGGCCTTCAGGGCAGCCACAGCCGCCTCGTCGTCCCGCAGGACAGCCTTCAGTTTGTCCACCTCCGGCAGCAGCGCCTTCTTCTTGGCCCGGACCGCTTCCGCCTTTTTCAGGGCACTCTTGATCTTGCCCTCGGGGTTCTTGACGGTCTTGTCGGCCTCCAATTCCTTCGCCACAGCCTCGTGGAACGCAATCTCGCCGTCCAGGTCCCGAATCTGCTCATTGACCTTGCTCAGCTTGATGTTGGTTTTATACTTTTTCAGCAGGGCCTTGGCGCCCTCCTGGGGATCCTCCAGGGCCGCAAAGCCGCCCAGAATTTTAACGACATTCTGGAAGGCCGTCTCAGCCTCGGCGGTGAACAGGTTCTTATTCTGATGCTGGAAGAAGGTCGCCTTATCGCCGGCCTTTTCCACCTCGGTGGCGGCTGCGGCGGCTTTGGCCTGCATCTTCTTATAGTTTGCAATCATCTTCGGCGCATTTTCCAGGGTTTTCGCCACGTAGGACGGTGCAAACTCCTCCAGGGTGCGGCCGTAGTACAGCGTACTGCCGGCCGTCTGGGGATACAGCTGCAAAATGGTACGGCCCAGGGTGGACTTGCCGCAGCCGGACTCGCCGACCAGGCCGAAGGTTTCACCGCTGTGGATATCGATGGTGATCTCCTCATTGGCGCGGACATAGAGCTGTTCCTTCTGGAAGATGCTGGTCTTGGCGACAGGGAAATACTTTTTAAGGTTTGTGATCGACAAGAGCTTTTCTGTGTTCTTCACTGCAGCGCACCTCCTTTTCGGGATAGAAGCAACG
>JBGVKB010000018.1:0-65152 GCA_045118955.1 Oscillospiraceae bacterium
GAGTTCTTCTTTGCGACCTACGCCGCCAACGAAAATTGGGTCACTCCCGAGCAGCCCATCCATTACGTTGCGAACCACTGGGATGACGCGACACAGGCTTATTCCAGCGTGATCTTCCCGGATCGCACCTTTACCACGCCCGGTGTGTTCCGCTATGTGGTGCGCGAGGTCAACAACTCCCTCGGCGGTATGGTCTACGACACCACCGAGTATCGCCTGACCGTCACGGTGACCGATGACCACATGGGCCATCTGGTGGCCGATATGGCCATCGCCGGTTACAAGAACGAGGGCGGCCAGATGGTTCTGGTACCCGGCAGCGAGGTCACGGCCAGCGGCAGCTCTGCCAATGCCGAGGCGGTGGATGCGGTGATCAACGGGTTCACCTTCCGCAACAGTTACGACTTTGACGAGGACTCGATCGCCAACCTGAATCTGAGTGCCACCAAGGTACACGATGGCTATATGCACAGCGGTCTGTTCCGCTTCGCCCTGTACCAGACGGACGCGACCTTTGCCATCAGCGGTACCCCCCTGCAGACCGTTTACAACGATGCGGCGGGCGCGGTCGCTTTTGAGCCGATCCAGTACAAGTACAGTGAGCTGGAGGATGTGCGTCAGGGCGATACGTCCCAGCGCGTCATCAACACCTATTACTATGCGGTGTGCGAGACCGACTTGGGCAAGTACGATCACATCCGCTACGATGATACGATCTATTATGTCACGGTCACGCTGTACGATGACCACCGCGGCGGTCTGGGCGTGTCCTACAGCATCCGCAGCAGCAAGAGCAGCGAGGATGTGGTGGAGATGGTCTTCTACAACTACGAGGAGCCTCCCGCACAGACTACCCCGACTCCGACCCCGACTCCCGTCGAACCGACCGTTCCCGGCAGCCCGAACACTGGCGATGCCAGCAACCCCGCGCTGTGGATCGCTCTGATGGCGGCGGGCGTGGCCGCAGTGGCTGTGCTGCTGTTTGTGACCCGCAAGCGCAAGGATGAGGATCCGAAGTGATCCCATCGCAGCCAGTTCTGATCCGATAAGCAAAGCCCCCGGACGTTAAGTCCGGGGGCTTTGTTCTGTTGAGCAAGCGTTTATTGAATGTGTCCGGCCAGATATTCCTCGGCCATGTGTACGGCGACCGCGCCGTCCGACACGGCGGTGACCACTTGGCGAAGCAGCTTGGTGCGCACATCGCCCACCGCGAAAACGCCGGGGAGGTTGGTCTCGGTGGTCTCGCCCGCAGCGATGTAGCCGCCCTTGTCCAGTTCCAGTTGGCCGGCGACCAGCTCGGTGGCGGGCTGTCGGCCAACACTGATGAACACACCGTCACAGGGGAGCTCGGAAACTTCGCCGGTCTGCACATCCCGAAGCCGAAGCCCGGTGAGCCTATCGCCGTGCAAAAGCTCGGTGACCACAGAGTTCCAGCGGAATTCCACATTTTCGGCCCTCATCAAAGGCTCGTGATAAACTTTTGTGGCGCGGAGAGTGTCCCTGCGATGGATGACGATGACCTTTTCAGCGACCCGGCTCAGGAGCAGTGCGTCCGCCGCCGCCGAGTTGCCGCCGCCCACCACGGCGACGGTTTTGCCCTTGAAAAACATACCGTCGCAGGCGGCGCAGTAGGCGACCCCGCGGCCGATCAGCTCCTTTTCGCCGGGCACGCCCAGCTCACGAGGATTGGCGCCGGTTGCCAGTACGACCGTCTTGCCGAGAAAGACGCCCTCATTGGTCTCTACGACCTTGGGGTCGGCGTTCAGATCAAGGCGCTGCACCTCAGCGTTTCGGGTCACGGCTCCGAACCGCTGTGCCTGCTGCTGCATCTGCTGAGCCAGCGCGTAGCCGTCGACGCCCTCCACAAAGCCGGGGTAGTTGTCGATCTGCTGGGTCAGAGCCATCTGACCACCGGCTGCGAGTCGCTCGACCACCAGTGTGTCAAGTCCTGCCCGGGCTGCATACAGCGCCGCCGTGTATCCGCCGGGGCCGCCGCCGATGACGATCATGTCGTGAATGTGGTCGTCAGACCGCGCCTTCTGCCGGGGCAGGAGGTCGGACAGAAATTCGTCGATCTTTGCCTTGGACTCCGGCGCAATGATGGAAGCAGCGGGTGCGCCGTCCACATACAGGCGCAGCGTGGGGATCAGCTCAAGCTCCCATTCCTTCCAAAGGGACTCGCCCTCGTCCACATCGACCTTCACGACCTTCAGGGTGTCGGCGTATTCTTCGGCGATCTGGTCATAGGCCGGGCCGATCTTGCGGCAATGAGGGCACCAGGTGGCCCAGAAATCCACCAAGACCGTCTGTTTATTCTCGATCAATTCCTTGAGCTGCTTTGAGTTTATGTTCATGGCCGCCATCGCATTGGCTCCTTTCCTTTTCGTTTGATGTTAGTATGCTCCGGTACAGGACGAATGATTTCTGAGCAACGCCCTGAATGCGGATGCACAGTATTGTGTTTATCTATTACTATCATAAAAGAAAACGGCGCGGGGGACAAGGCCTGTACAACAAAAAAGAAAAAACCCAAGACGTTACGTCTTGGGTTTTTGGTGGAGATGAGGGGGATCGAACCCCTTACCTCTTGAATGCCATTCAAGCGCTCTCCCAGGTGAGCTACACCCCCACAGGTGTTTGCCGTCTCTCGACTGCCTTATTAGTATAGCAAGAAGGCGAGCGGTTGTCAAGCGAAATTTGAAAAAACTTTTGTTTTTTATAATAGACTCTGCCAGTACCACGCACCCAGCCCGAGAAGGAGCAAAACCACACCGCTCCACATCAGAATATAGGCGGCGCTGAGATTTTGCTTGATCATGCGGCCGGGAGCCGGCTTTTGGTCGGAGGGGGTTCGTTGAAACAGCTTCATGGCAATTCCTCATCCTGTTTGGTGTGTCGGGCGGTCGGGCCGTCGGCCCAAAAGTCGTGCAGTTCTTGTTTTAACCGGTCGCAGCCGGCGGTAAAGCGGCAGTGGTCCCAATGGGCGGGGAGCAGAACGGCGTATTCCCGCCATGTGAAGCGCTGATCCAGCAGAAGCACCACGCCCCGGTCGGCGGGGGTGCGGATGACCCGGCCGGCCGCCTGCAGCACCTTGTTCATGCCGGGGTACTGATAGGCATAAGCGAAGCCGCTGCCGCGCGTTTCGTCGAAGTACCGGCGCAGCATCTCCTGTCGCGGGTTGACCTGCGGCAGACCAACGCCCACCACGGCGGTGCCGATGAGCCGCTCACCCACGAGGTCGATGCCCTCGCCAAATACGCCGCCCATCACGCAGAATCCCAGCAGGCTTTGTGTCCCCGGGACAAACTGCTCCAAAAAGTGCCGCTTGGCCTCCTCGTCCATGCCGCTCTCCTGCACAAGGATCGGAATCTCCGGATACAAGGCGGAAAAGCGCTCCACTGCCTGTGACAGATAGGCATAGGAGGGGAAGTAGGCCAGATAATTGCCTGTGTGTGCCTGCACCATGGCGGCGAGACAGGCACATACCTCGTCCAGGCTTCCTGCTCGATTCCGATAGGTGGTGGACAGGTTCGTGGTGCAGAACAGCCCCAGATTGGTCTGCGGGAATGGGCTGGGCAGTGCCACGCACTTGGCTTCCTCGCACCCCAGCACGTCTTTATAATAGGAAGGTGGTGCCAGCGTTGCGCTGAACAGCACCGCCGCCCGCCCGCGGGACAGACTTGCGTCCAAAAAGCGGCTGGGGTCAAGGCAGAGCTGTTGCACCTTCACGTCCCGGCCAAAGGCACTGACCTGCGTGACGTAGTGGTCATCGTAGCAATCGGCCACCCGGAGCCACGCCTTCAGGTCAAAGTAGCACTGAAGGACGGTGTCGTGTGCCTCGCCCTCCCGGTGTTCTTCCAGCCATTCCTCCATCGGTTTCAGGCAGCCGCGCACCAGGCGATGAAATTCCTCCTGCGCAGGGATGAAAAACTTGGTTCGCTCCTCATTCTCACTACACAGGGCGTGCCATTCGGTGAACTGACGATGTACCTTTCCCAGTGCAGTCTTGAGCTTGCCTCGGCCCTTGCCCAGAGCTTTGCGGCTGTCGCTTATCTGGCTCTTGGTCAGCGCCGCCGAGTGCATCTCACGGGCGCGGTCGGGCAGGTTGTGGGCTTCGTCCACCAGAAACAGGTGGTCGCCGGGCGCTTCGAAGAAGCGGCGCAAACAGACCAACGGGTCAAACAGGTAGTTGTAATCACCCACGATCACATCGCACCACAGCGAAAGATCCAGCCCCAATTCAAAGGGACAGACTGTATACCGCTGCGCCAGCGTCTCCAGTGCGGCGCGATCCAGCCGGGGGACGTCCAGCGCCTGCCAGAGGGCGTCCCGAATGCGGTCGTAATAGCCGTTGGCGTAGGGGCAGGCCTCGGGTGTACATTCGCGCCGTTCCTGCAGGCAGACCTTGTCCTTGGCGGTCAGGGTGATGGAGCGCAGGTGCAGACCCTCCGGCAAAAGCGCCAATGCGTCCTCGGCGGCCTGCCGGGCGGTGGTGCGGGCGGTCAGGTAAAACACACGCTCACCCGCGTGTTCTCCCATGGCGCGCAGGGCGGGGTACAGGGTGCTGATGGTCTTGCCGATGCCGGTGGGGGCTTGCGCCAGCAGGCGGCGGCTGTTCAGGAAGGTGCGGTACACCTCACCGGCCAGCGCGTGCTGACCCGGACGGAACGAGGGGTAGGGGAAGGCGAGTGCGGACAGGTCGGCGGTGCGCGCCGCGAGCCAGTCGGCCTGCCGTTGTGCCCACGGGGCATAGCGGGTCAGAAGATCCAGCAGAAACTCCTCCAACTCGGTGCGGGTGAAGCTCCGCTCAAAGCGGATGATCCGCTCTTCTTCGGTCTGAAAATAGGTTAGGCGGATGCCCACTTGCTCCAGCCCCTGCTGCTGCGCCCATACGGCCCCGTACACCTGTGCCTGTGCCCAGTGTACCGGGTTCCGATCCTCGGTGATCTGCTCGGTGGGGGTGGCGACGGTCTTGATCTCGTCGATGACCACAAGGCCATCCTCACGGGTAAAAATGCCGTCCGCCCGCCCCTCCAGTCGGTAACAGATGCCCGCTGCTTCAAGGGTAGCCTTGATGGGCACTTCGGCCTGATACCCGGAGCCTGCCTCTTTTTGCAGCCTGCGATGGATGCGCGCGCCCTCGAGCGCCCGGTCAAACCCGGAAAACCGACTGTCGATGCTGCCGGTGCTGAGCAGAAATTCAACCAATTGACGCACTGAAATGCGCACCTCGGTCATGTCCGGGCCTCCTTTCTCATTTCACATCCCTGCGGTGCGGGTCAGGTGACCCTGATGCTATAAGAATAGCGGATTTTGCGCCCGACTGCAACCGGGGCTTCGATCCTCACAGGCGCAGCCCCATCTGCTGTGCCACTGCGCGGCCGATGGCGTCCACCTGCCGGAAGTCTGCCGCGGCCTTGTAGTATTCCTCCAGCTTGTCATGGTTCTGCTTGGCGTTGACCTGCATGGTGCTGGCCTGCGCCAGCAGATCCTCGGCGGCCTTGCGGTTGAAACGCAGGCGCTTGCTGCGGCAGCGCAGGACAGGCCCCTGCTCAAACCGCGCACAGCGGATGGTCTTCTGCCCGGAGAAGGTCAGCGGATGCCAGCTGTTGCAGGTGACAAACGCCAGCCGCAGCTCGGGGAAGATGAGGTGGTCGATCTTATCGCCCGGTGCCATGGGGCACCAGCAGACGATGACACGGTGCCCTCGCTCAAGGGCAATGTCGCGCAGACGCTCCATCAGCAGACGGCTGGCCGCGCCGTACTCGTCCTGGATCACCACCTGCCGGTCGCTGAGGGCGCTGACGGTGTGCCCATACACCACCCGCCCCTTGGGGGTCACGGCGCTGAGCAGGCGGTGATGCTGTTCGCCGGTGCATTTGCGGTCGGGCAGGTGGCGATTGGCCAGCCGCTGCGCCTCCTGCCGCACCTTTTCAAAGTCGATGGAACAGGCTGCCGTGCGCCGGCTGTCCAGCAGGATGCCGCCCGCGGCTGCCACATAGCGGGCTGCCCGCTCCTGAAAACGGCCGCAGACACGGAACAGCTCCTCGATCTCGGCGCGGTGGGTCTGCAGTGCCTCGCGATCCAGCGTGTGGAACAGGCTCACCACCTGCTCCCGCGCCACGGGCGCGGCGGGTTCCAACGTGTGGGGCGCAGTAGCGTCCACAATGGCACATTTTTCGTTCCAGAACACGACCCCATCCAGGCTGTCGGGGTCAGAGGAGCAGTGGATGCGCTCCGCCGTGCCTGAAGCACCGGCGGCAAGATTCTTCATCAGGGTAGATTTTCCGCAGCCGGGGCCGGCCTTGATGAGATAAAGCTCCTGATCCTGCTGTGCGGCCAGCTCGGAGAAGTACCCTTTGAACCCTGCGGGCGAGAGGCATCCCAGAAAAAAGTCGATGGTTTTAACGGTATCTGCCATGGTGTATCCCTCCTTTTGGTTCATTCTATGTTTTCGCCGCCGGTACTGACACGCGCTGATGACGCATATCAGAAGGATAGGATGAAAACCGCCAGATCGGGCCAAATGCCAATTTTTTGCGCCGTAGAAAATCAGAATCGTACGTTTATAAGATAAAAAGCGGAAATGCAGCCCGCGCAAGGCGTTGCAAGGATGTCTGAATCTGTGTATAATAAAACCAAGTATATACCGTGAAAGGAAGTTTGGACATGTCGGAGTTTTCTGTATCGTTGGGCCAGCTTGCAAGACAGCTGAAACTGGAGACCCTCTACACCCCTGTGGAACTGGATAAGTTGAAGGTCACCTGTGCGGACATCAACCGCCCGGGCATCGTTTTGGCCGGCTATTACCGGTACTTTGATCCCAACCGCATCCAGCTTTTTGGTCTGACCGAGATGTCCTATATGAAGGATCTGTCCCGCGAGGTTCGCAGCACCCATTTGGAGAAGCTGTTCAGCATGAAACCTCCCGCGGTACTGATCGCCCATAAGCTGGAGCCGCTGCCCGAAATGATGGACTTCGCGCGCTGGTACGAGGTGCCGCTGCTGCGCTCGCCGGAGGTCTCCTCGACCCTGATGAGCAACATCATCAGCTATCTGAATGTGGAGCTGGCCCCCCGTGTGACCCGCCACGGCGTGTTCGTGGAAGTCTACGGCGAGGGCATCCTGATCATGGGCGACAGCGGCGTAGGTAAGAGCGAGACCGCGGTGGAGTTGGTCAAGCGCGGCCACCGTCTGATCGCGGACGACGCGGTGGAGCTGCGCCGCACCTCGGCCACCACCATCATCGGCACCTCGCCCGAGAACATCCGCCATTTCATCGAGATCCGGGGCATCGGCATCGTGAACGTGGCCAAGACCTTCGGTATCGGCGCGGTCAAGACCAGCACTACGGTGGATCTGGTGGTGGAGCTGGAGCCTTGGGATAAAACCAAATCCTACGACCGCACCGGTCTGACCAGCGAGACCTATGACATCCTTGATGTTAAGATCCCCAGCACGGTCATCCCTGTGATGCCCGGACGCAATCTGGCGGTCATTCTGGAGACCGCCGCCATCACCAACCGTCAGAAGAAGATGGGCTATAACGCCGCGCAGGAGCTGCTGGCGCGGCTGGGCCTTGAGGACGACCTGAGTCCCCAGTGATCGATCGGATGGAAGCATATTGAGAGAGGAAACGCCTGCGGGCGAAAACAGGAGGAGCAAGAACATGAAAAAGTATACCATTGGCGTTGATCTGGGCGGCACCACCATCACTGCGGGTCTGGTGGATGCCGAGCATAAAATCATCGATACCAAGACCTGTGCCACCAATCTGCCCCGCCCTGAGCATGAGGTGGAGGAGGCCATCGCCGGGCTGTGCACCGGTCTGCTGGCCAAGCACGGCCTGACCACTGCGGATCTGAACTGGGTGGGCATCGGCACCCCCGGCAGCGTGAACAGCGAGACCGGTGTGGTGGAGTTCAATGCCAACTTCGGCTACACCGACTGGGCGCTGCGCGCCAGCATGGAGAAGCTGCTGGGCTGCACCGTCTACATTGAGAACGACGCCAACGCGGCCGCCTACGGCGAGTACATCGCCGGCGCGGCCAAGGGCGCCAAGTACGCGGTGGCCATCACGCTGGGCACCGGCATTGGCGGCGGCATCATCATCAACGGCAAGATCTTTGCGGGCTTCAACCATGCCGGCGCCGAGGTGGGCCATATTGTGGTGGAGAAGGGCGGTCGTCCCTGTATGTGCGGTCGCTGCGGCTGCTGGGAGAAGTATGCCAGCTCCCGCGCTCTGGCTGAGGACACCAAGGCGGCCATGCAGGCCGAGCCGGACAACATGATGTGGGGTCTGGTCAAGGGCGATCTGAACCGTGTGAGCGCCAAGACTGCGTTCGATGCCCTGCACGCCGGCGATGAGCTGGCCAAGGCGGTGGTCGCCAACTGGCTGGAGTATGTGGCCTGCGGCATTACCGACATCATCAACATTTTCCAGCCTGAGATCGTCTGCATCGGCGGCGGCGTGTCCGCGCAGGGGGAGACCCTGCTGGCCCCCATCCGCGCCTATGTGGATCGCGAGGAGTACGCCCGCAACGGTAAGCGCCGTGCGGTCATCAAGGCCGCCGAGCTGAAGAACGATGCCGGCGTGCTGGGTGCCGCCGCGCTGGGTGAGCAGGATCTGATCTGAGGCGCGAGCCATTCCGATAGGAGTTTGACCATGAGAGAGAATCAGCTGGAACAGCTGAAACAGCAGTGGGCCGAGGCGGGGGTGCCGTTTGAGTGCGGCGTCCCGCTGGCCCGCTATACGACCTTCCGCATCGGCGGGCCGGCGGCGTTGTTTGCCGCCCCGAAAAACGAAGTACAGCTTGCGCAGGCGCTGGCTGCCTGCCGCCGACTGGGTGTGAAGCATTACCTGCTGGGGCAAGGCTCCAACACCCTGTTTGCGGACGAGGGCTTTGACGGCGCGGTCATCTGGACGCACGATCTGGAGGGCGCTGCCCGTGTGGTGGGGGACCGTGTGGTCGCCTCCGCAGGCGCGTCCCTGATCGGCCTGTCCGCGCTGGCACGGGACGCGGGGCTGACCGGGCTGGAATTCGCCTGCGGCATCCCCGGCTCGCTGGGCGGCGCGGTGTACATGAATGCCGGTGCCTACGGCGGCGAAATGAAGGACGTGGTGGAGAGCGTCACCTGCCTGACCCGGGACGGGGAAGTGCAGGTGCGCACCGCCGATCAGCTTGAGATGGCCTATCGCACCAGCGTGTTCGAGCGCGATGGAAGCTGCGTGCTGTCCGCGGTACTGCACCTGCAGCCGGGGGAGCGGGAGAGCATCCGCGCCCGTATGGAGGAGCTTTTGACCAAGCGCCGGGAAAAGCAGCCGCTGGAATGGCCCAGCGCTGGCAGCACCTTTAAGCGCCCGCAGGGTGCCTTTGCGGCAGCGCTCATCGAGCAGTGCGGCCTAAAGGGAATGCGCGTGGGCGGTGCCGCGGTGAGCGAGAAGCACAGCGGGTTCGTGGTAAACCTGGGCGGCGCGACCTGCGCCGATGTGATCGCGCTGACCGACGAGGTGGCCCGGATCGTGAAGGAACAGACGGGATATACGCTGGAACGTGAAATTCGCGTTGTAAAGTGATATGGCTTTACTTGTATAAATAACGAATTATCGTATAGATAATAATGGGCGCGGCTGGAGTCGCGCGATGAAAAAGGAATCTCAGACTATGGAATTGTTGATCGTGACCGGCCTTTCGGGCGCGGGAAAATCGCTGGCAGTGAATGCGCTGGAGGACATCGGCTATTTCTGTATTGACAACATTCCGGCGGGACTGATGCCCCGCCTATTGGAGTTTGCCGAACAGGGCGGCAGTATGCTGCAGAAGGTGGCCATCGTGCTGGACATCCGCGGCGCACGCTCTCCGCAGGAGCTGCGGGAGGCGCTGGCCACACTGGACGAAAAGAAGGCTGCCTATGAGATCCTCTTCATGGATGCCAACGATGACGTGCTGCGCCGCCGCTATAAGGAGACCCGCCGCCGTCACCCCATCAGCATCAGCCTCGGCCTGCCCACCAGCGAGGCCATCGTGCGCGAGCGGCAGATCCTGCGTCCCCTGTATGAGCGGGCAGACTACATCGTGGATACCTCGCTGCTCTCCACCGCCCAGAACAAGGAGCGCATCTGCAGCCTGTTCCTGAGCGAGAGCGAGCGCTCCATGGCTCTGACCGTGATGAGCTTTGGTTTTAAATTCGGTCTGCCCAACGAGGCAGACATCGTGTTTGACGTGCGCTGTTTGCCCAACCCCTTCTATGTGCCGGAGCTGAAAGAAAAGACCGGCCTGGACGAGGAAGTGGTGGACTATGTGATGAGTTCTGCGCAGGCGCAGGAGCTGCTGGCGCGGCTGAAGAGCCTGCTGGAGTATTCGCTGCCGCTGTATGTGCAGGAGGGAAAAAGCCAACTGGTGGTGGCCATCGGCTGCACCGGCGGCAAGCACCGCTCCATCACCTTTGCCCGAAAGCTGGGGGAATTCTGCAGTCAGATCGGCTATGAGCCGTCCATCCAGCACCGGGATGTCCGACGCACCAACTGACGACAGGAGGCCGTTTTTTGAGTTTTTCTCAGGATGTAAAGATTGAGATCACGGCGCGCAAGATCGCCAAGCCCTGCTGTGCGCTGGCGGCCTGCTATGGCGTGGCGTGTTTCGGTAAATACTTTGACAAGCAGGGGCTGGTGCTGCACACCGAGCTGCCGGAGGCGGCCCGTCTGGTGCAGAAACTGTATCACCGCATCGGCATTGAAGGGCAGATCGTGGAGAAGGAGCGCCTCGGCGGCACCATCAGCGAGTTCAGCGTGAAGGACCCGGAGCAGGTGGCGCGGCTGTTTGAACTGTTCGGACATACCGGCAGCGAGGCCAGCCTGCGCATCAATCCGGCGGTGCTGAAATGCACCGGCTGCGTCAGTGCGTTTGTGTCCATGGCCTACCTGTGCAGCGGCACCATGACCGACCCCAACAAGGAATACAATTTGGAGTTCCTGACCGGCCGGCACAATCTGGCGCGGGATTTTGAGGCGCTGCTGGCAGAGCATGAGTTTTGCCCTCATCGTACCCTGCGCAAAGGCTCCAATGTGATTTATGTGAAGGCCAGCGAGCCATTGATGGATCTGCTGACCTTTTTTGGTGCGCCCAAAGCCGCCATGAAGCTGATGGAGCTGAAGATGGTGAAGGATGTGCGCAACAAGACCAACCGCCTGACCAACTGCGAGACGGCGAATCTGAGCAAGATGGCCGCGGCCAACGCGCCGGTGAACAAGGCGGTGCGCTACCTGCAGGAGTGCGGCGACATCGACTCGCTGCCCGAACCGCTGAAGCAGGCGGCATACATCCGGCTGAAGCACCCGGACGCTTCGCTGGCCCAGCTTGCGCCGCTGATGGATCCGCCGGTGAGCCGGTCGGGGCTGTCCCATCGATTCAAGCGGCTCCAGGAGCTGGCAGAGACCCTACAGGAGAGAAGAAAACATGGCTGATGCGCGCAATTTTGTTCACCTTCATGTGCATACCGAATACAGCCTGCTGGACGGTGCCTGCCGCATCGACCAGATCTTCGAGCGCGCCAAGGAGCTGGGGCAGACCGCTGTGGCCATCACCGACCACGGCGTGATGTACGGCTGTGTGGACTTCTACAAAGCGGCGAAAAAGGCCGGGGTGAAGCCCATCATTGGCTGTGAGGTGTATGTGGCCACCCGCACCCGCTTTGACAAGGTGAGCCGCATCGACGGCAGCCGCCATCTGGTGCTGCTGTGCAAAAACGAGACCGGCTACAAGAACCTCATCAAGCTGGTGAGCGCCGGCTTCATCGAGGGCTTTTATTCCAAGCCCCGCGTGGACCACGACCTGCTGGAACAGTACCATGAGGGCCTGATCTGCCTGTCTGCCTGCCTTGCGGGCGAGGTGCCGCAGGCACTGCTGGCCGGCGATTACGAGCGCGCCAAGGAGATCGCTCTGTGGTACAACGATCTGTTCGGGCCGGGCAACTACTATCTGGAGGTGCAGGATCACGGCCTTGAGGAGCAGCAGACCGTGCTGCCCATGCTCATTCGGCTCTCCCGGGAGACGGGCATCCCGCTGGTCGCCACCAACGACGCCCACTACCTCCGCAAGGAGGACAGCCGGATGCAGAGCATCCTCATCTGCATCCAGACGGGCAAGACCGTCAAGGATGAGGATCGGATGGAGTTCGAGACGGACGAGTTTTATCTGAAAAGCACCGAGGAGATGTACGACCTGTTCGCCATCTGCCCGGACGCCTGCGACAATACGAACAAAATCGCCGAACAGTGCAATTTTGACTTTGAGTTCGGCGTGACCAAGCTGCCCTACTTCAAGGCGCCGGACGGCATGGAGAATCAGGCGTACTTTGAGAAGCTGTGCCGTGAGGGTCTGGTGCGCCGATACGGCGAAAACCCCGGCCCCGAGCTGGTTCAGCGGCTGGAATATGAGATCGGGGTCATCAAACGGATGGGGTACACCAACTACTACCTCATTGTGTTCGACTTCATCAACTACGCCAAAAGTCAGGGGATCCCGGTCGGCCCCGGCCGCGGCAGCGGTGCGGGCAGCCTGTGTGCCTATTGTGTTGGCATCACCAACATCGACCCCATCCGCTACAATCTGCTGTTTGAGCGTTTTCTGAACCCGGAGCGGGTGAGTATGCCCGACTTTGACGTGGACTTCTGCTACGAGCGCCGGCAGGAGGTCATCGACTATGTGAACCGCAAATACGGCCATGATCATGTGGCGCAGATCGTCACCTTTGGTACCATGGCGGCCCGGGCGGCCATCCGCGATGTGGGCCGGGTGCTGGACATTCCCTACCAAGAGGTGGACGGCATCGCAAAGCTGGTTCCCATGGAACTGAAAATGACGCTGAAGCGCGCGCTGGAGGTCTCTCCCGAGCTGAAGGCCCGGTACGAAGCGGAGCCTACCGTGCAGGAGCTGATCGACACCGCCATCAAGATCGAGGGTATGCCCCGGCACGCCTCCACCCATGCGGCGGGCGTGGTCATCACCCCGGAGGCGGCCAACGAGTATGTGCCGCTGGCCACCAACGACGGCGTGCCCGTGACCCAGTTCAACATGACCCTGATCGAGGAGCTGGGTCTGCTCAAGATGGATTTTCTGGGTCTGCGCACCCTGACGGTGCTGCACGACGCGGAGGAGATGATCCGCCGCACCGAGCCGGATTTCTCCATCGACACCATCTCCTACGACGACCCGGCCACCTATGAGATGCTCTCGCAGGGTGAGACCGAGGGTGTGTTCCAGTTGGAATCCACCGGTATGCGGCAGGTGCTGGCAGGTCTGCACCCCAAAAACCTCGAGGACATCATTGCCCTCATCAGCCTGTACCGCCCTGGCCCCATGGACTCCATCCCCACCTACCTGCGCAACCGCCGCCAGCCGGAGCTGGTGCGCTATAAGACCCCGGAGCTGGCGCACATTCTGGATGTGACCAACGGCTGCATCGTCTATCAGGAGCAGGTCATGCAGATCTGCCGGGAGCTGGCGGGCTTCAGCTATGGGCAGGCGGACTTGGTGCGCCGCGCCATGAGCAAGAAAAAGCACGATGTCATGGAGAAAGAGCGCAAGAACTTCGTGTATGGCAGCTTGATCCCGGGGCAGGAGTGCAACGGCTGTGTGAAGAACGGCATCAGCGAGGAGGCCGCCAACGCCATCTTCGATGAGATGTCCAGCTTCGCTTCTTATGCGTTCAACAAATCCCATGCGGCGGCCTATGCCTACGTTGCGTACCAGACCGCCTATCTGAAATGTCACTACCGCAGCCAGTTTTTGGCGGCGCTGCTCACCAGCGTGCTGGACAACACCGACAAGGTGATCGAGTACTCGGGCGAGTGCCAGCGGCTGGGCATCCGGGTGCTGCCGCCGGACATCAACGTGAGCGGCGGCGGCTTTACGGTGGACGGCGATGCCATCCGCTTTGGCCTGAATGCGGTGAAGAATGTGGGCCGCCACCTGATCGCCGCCACCGTAGCGGAGCGGCAGGAGCGCCCCTTCCGCAGCCTGTATGACTTCTGCAAGCGGATGCACGGCTGTGAGATCAACCGCCGCGCGGTGGAGAGCCTCATCAAGGCGGGCGCCTTTGACAATCTGGAAAAGACCCGCAGGGGTATGCTGGAGTCGGTGGAGGGCATCCTCAAGAGCATCGAGACCGATGCCCGGAAAAACATCGCCGGCCAGTTGGATCTGTTCAGCCAATTGGAAGGGGAGGACTCGTTGGACGACTACCATATCCCCATGGTGGACGAGTACCCTGGACCCGAGCTGCTTCGGCTGGAAAAGGAGGTCAGCGGCCTGTATCTGTCCGGTCATCCGCTGGACAGCTACCGCGAGACCATTGAAAAGGTATCGAGCTGCAAGATCATTGAGCTGACCGGCGAGAGCGCGAGGGATTACGACGGCCGCCGGGTGGATCTGGTCTGTGCACTGGTCAAGACCAAGATGATGACCACCAAGTCGAACACCCTGATGGCCTTTTCCACCGTGGAGGATCTGACCGGCACCATGGAGATCCTCATCTTCCCCAAGACCCTTACCGAGTGCCGCGAGGCTCTGCAGGACAATGCGGTCGTGGTGGTCAGCGGCCGTGTGTCGGTGAAGGAGGACGAGCCGGCCAAGCTGCTGGCCGATGGGGTGGTCCCGGTGGAGAAGTTCCGCCCCGGCCGCCCGGCGGCCGCCCGTTCAACCACGGCAGAGCAGCAAAAAAAGACGCTGTATCTGCGTATGCCCAGCCAGAATTGTCCACAGATGGGGAAATTCAAGAGCCTTGCCGGCATTTTGGACGGATCCATGCCGGTCTACATCCGCTTTGTGGACACCGGCAAAATGGTCGCTGCCCCCCGCAATCTGTGGGTGCAGGACCATCCGCTGCTGTTCAGCGAGCTGACCCGGCTGCTGGGCGTTGAGAACGTGGTGGTAAAGTGAGGCTGTTTGTGCAACAATCTGTCCCACCGTGCAACATCCGTCCGTTTACAATTGGCGGAGCGGGTGATATACTTTTAACGAATGCGGCGCTTTTGGGTGCCGCAGGGTGATATGGATACAATCTGAAGAGCGGCTGCCCCGAAGGGAAAGCGGGTGCGGCGCGGCCTTTTACAAAAAGGCGGTTTGAACAGGAGGAGTATCTTATGGCAAAAGAAATCAAGACCATTGGTGTGCTGACCAGCGGCGGCGACGCCCCCGGCATGAACGCGGCGGTGCGCGCCGTGGTTCGTACGGCCATCAGCAAGGGCTTTAAGGTCAAGGGCATTGAGCGCGGCTACAACGGTCTGCTGCACAATGACATCCGCGATCTGGATCTGCGCAGCGTTTCCGAGATCATCCACCGCGGCGGTACCATCCTGTACACCGCCCGCTGCCTGGAGTTCATCACCAAAGAGGGGCAGGAGAAGGGCGCGGCGGCTTGCCGTGAGAACGGCATCGACGCGCTGGTGGTCATCGGCGGCGATGGCTCCTTCAAGGGCGCCCGCGCGCTGGCCAATCTGGGCATTCCCTGCATCGGCATCCCCGGTACCATCGACAACGACATTGCCTGCAGCGAGTACACCATCGGCTACGACACCGCCATGAACACCGCGGTGGAGATGGTCGATAAGCTGCGCGACACCACCCAGAGCCACGACCGCTGCAGCGTGGTGGAGGTCATGGGTCGTCACGCCGGCTACATTGCGCTGAACGTGGGCATTGCCACCGGTGCGCTGGCGGTGCTGATCCCCGAGCGTCCCTACGATCTGGAGCGTGACATTCTGGATCGTATGGATATGACCCAGAAGACCGGCAAAAAGCACTTTATCATCGTCAAGGCTGAGGGTGTGGCTGGTTCCGCGTTCGATCTGGCCAGCTCCATTCAGGCCAACACCGGCATCGACGCCCGCGCCACCGTGCTGGGCCATGTGCAGCGCGGCGGCACGCCCACCCTGCGCGACCGCGTGACCGCCAGCCAGATGGGATACCATGCGGTGTACCTGCTGGAGCGCGGCATCTACAACCGTGTTGTGGCTGTGTCTGCGGACAAGATCGTGGACTACGATGTGAACGTGGCTCTGTCCATGCACAAGACCATCGACACCACCATGGTGGACGTGGCCAACACCATTTCCATTTGATCTCAAATCGGCATTTTCAGGCGGGATGCAGGTGCGTCCCGCCTGTTTTTTGTCACGCAAAGACCGCTGCGGCCATATAGTGGGGTACCGAAGCAAACCAGAAACAACTGTTTTACGGGAGGTATCTGTTATGTCTATGCCGGTCATCGCCGCATCCGAGAATCCCATGACTATGTGTCAGGCCATCACCGACCTGCTCGCCAGCATCGCGCTGGAGGAGGCCGCCCTCAGCCACATCCTGAATGCGGAGGGGGAGAAGCTCCAGCGGGTGCTGGCCATGGAGCCGGCCGACTTCTGCCGCATCATTGAGGTGAATGAGTCGGTGGTGAACATGGTGTCCGCGGTGAGCAATCTGGAGCTGATCCTGAAGGAGAAGCTGGAGTTCGTCGCCAACAACCTGTTCTATCCCGCCCAGACCGGTGAGGCCTGAGCCGCAAAAACACAGAAAAGCGAAGCCGCGCCCGGAGGGTGCGGCTTCGCTTTTTGGTGGAAGGTTCAGGGAGGCGTTTACTTGCGGTTGCGCTCGGTCAGCTTCTCGAACTGATCCAGAATAGCGGGGTGGGGCAACTCGATGACTCGTCCGCTCAGGGCATGCAGACAGCTCTCCTCAGGCAGGGCGGCAAAGGTGAGCCGCACCGCGCAGAGCGCCTGTGTGCGCAGACAGGTGCGCTCGTTCATCTTGCGGCTGCCGTACTTGATGTCGCCCAGCACCGGTGCGCCAAGAAAAGCCAGATGGGCGCGGATCTGATGGGTGCGGCCGGTGATAAGCCCGATGCGGCACAGGGCAAAGGGGCCGGCGGACTGTTCTATCTCCACGGCGGTGATGATCTCTTTGTAGCCCTCTGCCTCGGTGGGGCGGACGGTGACCTTGTTGTTCTTCTCCTCATGGTGCAGCCATGCCACATGGCGGCCCTTGGGCGGAATGCCGCAGGTGATGGTGAGGTATTCCTTGCCCAGCAGGTCTTCCCGGATGATGCGGTTCATCTCCCGCAGGGCGGCGGCGGTCTTGGCGGCAATGACCAGACCCTCGGTGCCCCGATCCAGCCGGTTGCAAATAGCGGGGGAGAAGGCGTTCTCTTTTTCCGGGGAATACTCGCCTACGGCGATCTGCCGGGCGATGAAGGCGTCCACCAAATTGGCGTCGCCGGTGCGGTCGGAGTGGCACAGCAGATGGGTGGGCTTGTACAGCACGGCGATCTGGTCGTCCTCATACACGACGGTGACCTTGGGCTGCTTGGGCTTGGGCGCGGCCGCGCGGGCAGGGCGGGCGGGCGCTGTGAAAAATTCATCGTTCAGATACAGCTCGATGACGTCGCCCTCCTGAATGCGATAATCCGCCTCGGTGCGCTTGCCGTTCACCTTGATGCGCTTGTTGCGCAGACCCTTGTATAGCATACCGGTGGGCAGGTTGGTGGTGACCCCCAGCACAAAACGGGACAGGCGTACCCCGGCGTCATTCGGCCCGGCGGTGAAACTTTTCATGGACGTTTCCTGCTTTCTTCTTTCATTTGTTGCGACTACAGTATATAATAGAAAAAGAATCTCGTAAAGAGGAATACTGTGCCGAATAAGGGGAAAGGGGGCGCTTTATGGGCGACAATCCGCACGAAAACCACCGTGCAAGAATGCATGAGCGTGTGGCGAGGACCGGCATGGACGACTTCGCGCCTCATGAGGTGCTGGAGTACCTTCTGTATCTCGCCATCCCGCGGCAGGACACGAACCCGCTGGCGCACCGTCTGCTGGACCAGTTCGGCAGCCTGAGCGCGGTGCTGGAGGCCTCGGAGGAAGAGCTGCTCAGGGTGCCGGGCATTGGCCCGAAAAGTGCCCGGGTGATCCGCACGGTGATGCAGGTTGGGCGCTGTTATCAATTGGATCGCATTCGGAAGAAACGGAAATTTACGAACACCGCTGAGCTGATCGAATACTGCATCCCGCTGTTTTACGGGTTGTCTGACGAGCGCTTCTATATGATCGGCGTGGACGATGACTTTCGGATGATCCGCACCATGAGGCTTTGGGATGGCGCGGTGAATTCGCTCTCAGTCACGTCCCGGCGGGTGGCACAGGAAGCTCTGAAGATGGGCGCCACCGGTGTGGTGGTGGCGCACAACCACCCTGCCGGACTGGCGATCCCTTCGGCGGAGGACATCATGAGCACCACCGCACTGAAGGATACACTGGAAAGCGTGAGCATTGTGCTTCACGACCACATCATCGTGGCGGGGAGCGAAGCACTCTCCATGAAACAGAGCCGGCGGCAACCGTGGACGAACGGGTACTATTGAGCGCGCGCTGTGCGGTGATACCCGGGATTTGCTGAAGGGACGGCCGATGCAAAAATCGTCCGCGGTCCGCAAAATATTGGCCGGCCGGCGGCATGGACATAAAAGTTTCGGGAGGTACTGCGATGGAAAAGAAGCTGCAGGGCATTGCCCTCATCCTGTTCGGTATCCTTTTGGTGCTCGCCACGATGCTAGGCTCGTGGATCCCGGTCATCGGCGTAAACCACACCGATGTGGGGGTCTGGGCCGGTGTCTCGTGCGGCATTGCGGGCCTTGTGTTTGTGTTTAAAAAAGAGCCTTGAGGTACCGACCGGTCCGATGGAAAACATTGACAGGACCCTCTCTGCGTCTGTATGGCGCGGGGAGGGTCTGCTGTTTGTAAATACACGAAAAACAGCAGAAGAACGCCTGTTTTCTGGTCTTGCAACCCCACCTGGAAATGGGGTATAATAAACTGATATCGAACCGTTCTGAACGGGAGGGACGCCCCTTCTGTTCCCGGCCTTTTTGTGTATGCACTGAAACGAACAAGCTGTCATCAGCAAAAGGACGAATTTATGCAGCAAGATCCAATGGAAAATAAGTTCAAACTGGTAGCGCCTTACAGCCCCACCGGTGATCAGCCGCAGGCCATTGACGCACTGGTGGCGGGCATCGAGCGGGGCGACCGCGCCCAGAGCCTTCTGGGCGTGACCGGCAGCGGCAAGACCTTCACCATGGCCAATGTCATCGCCCGGGTGAACCGCCCCACTTTGGTGCTGGCCCACAACAAGACGCTGGCGGCTCAGCTCTGCACCGAGTTCCGGGAGTTCTTCCCTGAGAACGCGGTGGAGTATTTCGTGTCCTACTACGACTACTACCAGCCCGAGGCCTACATTCCCTCCACCGACACCTACATCGAAAAGGACAGCGCCATCAACGACGAGATCGACCGCCTGCGCCACTCCGCTACGGCGGCGCTGTCCGAGCGGCGGGATGTCATCATTGTGGCCAGTGTGTCCTGCATATACAGTCTGGGCGACCCCATCGACTATCGGAGCATGGTCATCAGCCTGCGCCCGGGCATGGAGATGAGCCGGGACGAGCTGTGCAAGCGGCTGGTGAATCTGCAATATGAGCGCAACGACGTGAACTTTACCCGCAACAAGTTCCGCGTGCGGGGCGATATCGTGGAGATCAATCTGGCCTATATGAACGACCTGGCCATCCGGGTGGAGTTTTTCGGTGATGAGATCGACCGCATCACCGAGACCAACCCCCTCACCGGCGAGCGCAAAAATGTGGTCAAGCACGTGGCCATCTTCCCGGCCAGCCACTACATCGTCTCGCCCGAGAAGATGCGTGCCGGCCTTGCCCGCATCGCGGAGGAGATGGACGAGCAGGTGCGCGCCTTCACCGAGGAGGGCAAGCTCATCGAGGCGCAGCGCATTGCTCAGCGCACCAACTACGACATGGAGATGCTCACCGAGGTGGGTATGTGCAAGGGCATTGAGAACTATTCGGCGGTGCTGTCCGGCCGTGCGCCCGGCTCCACCCCCACCACGCTGCTGGACTACTTCCCGGAGGACTTCCTCCTGTTTGTGGACGAGAGCCATGTGATGCTGCCCCAGCTTCGCGCCATGTACGGCGGTGACTACGCCCGCAAAAAGACGCTGGTGGAGTACGGCTTCCGCCTGCCCTCCGCCTTTGACAACCGCCCGCTGCGCTTTGATGAGGTGGATGCAAAGCTGAACCAGATCGTGTTCGTCAGCGCCACCCCCGGCGAGTACGAGCGGGAGCAGAGCACCCAGATCGCTCAGCAGGTCATCCGTCCCACCGGACTTCTGGACCCGGTGGTGGTCGTGAAGCCGGTGGAGGGTCAGATCGAGGATCTCCTGGGCGAGATCCGCCTGCGCATCGAGCGGGAGGAGCGGGTGCTGGTCACCACCCTGACCAAGAAGATGGCCGAGGATCTGACCGACTACCTGACCGAGCAGGGCATCAAGGTCAAATATATGCACCACGAGGTGGACACCTTTGAGCGTATGGAGCTGATCAAGGATCTGCGCATGGGTGCCATTGATGTGATCGTGGGCATCAACCTGCTGCGCGAGGGTCTTGACCTGCCCGAGGTGTCGTTGGTGGCGATCCTCGATGCGGACAAAGAGGGCTTTCTGCGCAGCGAGACCAGCCTGATCCAGACCATCGGCCGCGCGGCGCGCAACGCCGGCGGTATGGTCATCATGTACGCGGACGAGGTGACCCCCAGCATGGAGCGGGCGCTCACCGAGACCGAGCGCCGCCGCACCATTCAGATGGCCTACAACGCGGAGCACGGCATCGTGCCCACCACCATCAGGAAGGAGATCCGCGACGGCATCGAGATCAGCGACAAGGAAGAAAACGGACGTTTGTTCGGCGGCAAGCGCATGAGCAAGATGGAGCGCGAGAAGGCCATCGAGCGCCTGACCCGCGAAATGAAGGAGGCTGCCCGTATCCTGGAATTCGAGCACGCGGCCTTCCTGCGGGATCAGATCGACCGGCTGCGCCGTGGTGAAAACCCTACCGGTGAGGACGCCGCCCCCAAGACCAAAAAGAAGAGAGGGAGAAAGTGAGCAACGACAGAATCGTCATCCGCGGTGCGCGGGAACACAATCTGAAAAACATTGACCTGACCATTCCCCGGGACAAGCTGGTGGTGATGACCGGTCTGTCCGGCTCGGGCAAGTCCAGTCTGGCCTTTGACACCATCTACGCCGACGGTCAGCGCCGCTATATGGAGAGCCTCTCCAGCTACGCCCGGATGTTTCTGGGCCAGATGGAGAAGCCGGACGTGGACGAGATCCAGGGTCTTTCGCCCGCCATCTCCATCGACCAGAAGACCACCAGCCACAACCCCCGTTCCACCGTGGGCACCGTGACCGAGATCTACGATTATCTGCGCCTTTTATATGCCCGCATCGGCATCCCGCACTGCCCGGTCTGCGGACGGGTCATCAGCCAGCAGACGGTGGACGAGATGGTGGACGAGATCCACAAGCTGGAGGAGGGCACCCGCTTCTATGTGCTGGCCCCGGTGGTGCGCGGGCGCAAGGGTACCCAGCAGAAGGAATTTGAGGCGGCCCGCCGCAGCGGCTATGCCCGTGTGCGGGTGGACGGCATCATCTATGATCTGGACGAGGAGATCGCCCTCGACAAGAACCGCAAGCACACTGTTGAGGTGGTGGTGGATCGTCTGACCATCAAGCACGGCACAGAGGGACAGAGCCGTCTGGCGGATTCGCTGGAGACCGCCATCGCCCTCACCGGCGGCCTTGTGACCATCGACGTGGTGGATGGCCCCGAGATGCAGTTCAGCCAGAGCTACGCCTGTCCGGAGCATGGCATCTCGGTGGAGGAGCTGACCCCCCGTATGTTCAGCTTCAACAACCCCTTCGGCGCCTGCGAGACCTGCACGGGTCTGGGTACCTTTATGAAGGTGGACCCGGAGCTGATCATCCCCAACAAAAAGCTGTCCATTCGTCAGAGCGCCATCAAGGCCAGCGGCTGGTACTACGCCGAAGGCTCGGTGAGCGAGATGTATTATGTGGGTCTGGGCAAGCGGTACGGCTTTGATCTGGACACCCCCATCTGCGACATGAGCCATGAGGCGGTGAACGCCATCCTGTACGGTACCGGCGGCGAGCGCATCGAGATGCACCGTCAGAATGAGTTCGGCTCGGGGCGGTATCTGAACGAGTTTGAGGGCATCGTGCCCAATTTGGAGCGGCGCTTCCGCGACACCAGCAGCGAGTGGATGAAGGAAGAGATCGCCACCGTGATGAACGGGGTGGAGTGCCCCGACTGCCACGGCCACCGGCTGAAGGCCACCAGTCTCGGCGTGACCGTGGGCGGCATCAACATCAGCCAGTTCTGCCAGATGAGCGTGCGCGAAGAGCTGGAGTTCATTGAGAAGCTGGATCTCACCGCCCGGGAGCATATGATCGCGGACGGCATTCTGAAAGAGGTGCGGGAGCGGCTGGGCTTCCTGCAGAGCGTGGGTCTGGACTATCTGACGCTGGCCCGCGGTTCGGTGGGTCTGTCCGGCGGCGAGAGCCAGCGCATCCGGCTGGCCACCCAGATCGGCAGCGCCCTGACCGGCGTGCTGTATGTGCTGGACGAGCCGAGCATCGGCCTGCACCAGCGGGACAACGACAAGCTCATCGCTACCCTGAAGCGGCTGCGCGATCTGGGCAACACCCTCATCGTGGTGGAGCACGACGAGGACACCATGCGCCAGGCGGACTACATTGTGGACATCGGCCCCGGCGCGGGCGTTCACGGCGGCGAGGTGGTTGCGGTCGGCTCGGTGGAGGACATCTGCGCCGAACCGCGCAGCATCACCGGCGAGTATCTGTCCGGCCGCAAGCGCATCGAGGTGCCCGCCGTCCGCCGCCCCGGCAACGGCAAGCGCATCCGCATTGTGGACGCCTATGAGAACAACCTGCAGCACCTGAATGTGGACATCCCGCTGGGCAAGATGACAGTGGTCACCGGCATCTCCGGCTCGGGCAAGTCCTCCCTCATCAACGAGATCCTCTACAAGCGGCTGGCCGCTGACCTGAACGGATCCAAGCACCGCCCCGGCAAGCACAGGAGCATGGAGGGTCTGGAGTGGGTGGACAAGGTCATCGGCATCGACCAGTCGCCCATCGGCCGCACGCCCCGCTCCAACCCGGCCACCTACACCGGGGTGTTCAACGACATCCGCACCCTGTTCGCCCAGACACAGGACGCGAAAATGCGGGGCTACAGCGCCGGGCGGTTCAGCTTCAACGTGAAGGGCGGCCGCTGCGAGGCCTGTGAGGGCAACGGCATCCTTGAGATCGCCATGCACTTTTTGCCCAACATCTATGTTCCCTGTGAGGTGTGCAAGGGCGCGCGCTACAACCGGGAAACGCTGGAGGTAAAATACAAGGACAAAAACATCGCGGATGTGCTGAATATGACGGTGGAGGAGGCGACCACCTTCTTTGCCAACATCCCCAAGATCCACCGCAAGCTGCAGACCCTGTACGATGTGGGTCTGGGCTATGTACAGCTTGGCCAGAGCGCCACCACACTGTCGGGCGGTGAGGCGCAGCGGGTCAAGCTGGCGCTGGAGCTGGCCCGCCGGGGCACCGGTCAGACGGTGTACATCCTGGACGAGCCGACCACCGGCCTGCACGTGGCCGACGTCCACCGCTTGGTGGAGGTGCTGGACAAGCTGGTGGACGCGGGCAATACGGTGGTCATCATCGAGCACAACATGGACGTCATCAAGCGGGCGGATCACATCATCGATCTCGGCCCCGAGGGCGGCAGCGCCGGCGGCCTTGTGGTTGCAGAGGGCACCCCCGAGGAGGTGGCGGAGCATCCCGATAGCTTCACCGGCCGCTATCTGAAGCCGGTGCTGGAGCGCGACCGTGCGCTCGCCGCTGCACCGACCGAGAAAAAGCGCACCCGCGCAAAGAAAAGCGAGGGCTGAACCCGCCGGGCGGCAGGCAAAGGGGCGGGGAGCGGATCGCGTCCCGCGCCTTGTGCTTTTGCTGATTCTGCGCTATAATTAAAGTTCACCGGGCGGCAGATGCCGACGGCGATTCTAGGACAAGTTTGGGAGAACACAACCAGTGAACACCATCGAATACAAGCGCAGCGGGACGGCCGCCGAGGTCATCGCCGCTGCATACGAGAACCCGCCCATGGCCTATGTGCGCAGCTTCGGCTGCCAGCAGAATGCCAACGAGGGCGAGCGCATTAAGGGCGTGCTGATGGACGTGGGCTACGGCGTCTGCAACAGCCCCGAGGAGGCCGACCTGATCCTGTTCAACACCTGCGCCGTGCGCGAGCACGCCGAGCAGCGGGTGTTCGGCAACATCGGCGCGCTGAAAAAGCTGAAGGAGCAGAACAAGGGCCTGATCATCGGCCTTTGCGGCTGTATGGCACAGCAGCCCCACATCGTGGAAAAGCTCCGCCAGAGCTACAGCTTCGTGGACATCGTGTTCGGCGTCAACGGCATCGACACCCTGCCGGAGCTGATCGCCCGCAAGCTGCAGAGCCGCAAGCGGGTGCTGGATCCCCCGGTGGAGCGCCTCGACATCGTGGAGGAGATGCCCATTCGGCGCGATTCCTCCTTCCGCGCATGGCTGCCCATCATGTACGGCTGCGACAACTTCTGCACCTACTGCATCGTGCCCTATGTGCGGGGCCGTGAGCGCAGCCGCACCCCGGAGGCCATTCTGGCGGAGTTCCGCCAGCTTGTGCAGGCGGGCTACAAGGAGATCACCCTGCTGGGCCAGAACGTGAACAGCTATGGCAAGGGTCTGCCCGTGCCGGTGGACTTCGCTGACCTGCTGCAGATGCTGTGCCAGGTGCCGGGCGATTACCACATTCGGTTCATGACCAGCCATCCGAAGGACGCCAGCCACAAGCTGATCGACGTAATGGCGGCCAATCCCGATCACATCTGCGACCACCTGCACCTGCCGGTGCAGTGCGGCAGCGACCGGGTGCTGAAGGAGATGAACCGCCATTACACTGTGGAGCATTATCTGGAGCTGATCGACTACGCTCGCAGCAAGATGCCCGGCATCACCTTCTCCAGCGACATCATCGTGGGCTTCCCCGGCGAGACCGAGGAGGACTTCCAAATGACGCTGGATCTGATCCGCAAGGTGAAGTATATGCAGCTCTTCACCTTCATCTACTCCAAGCGCACCGGCACCAAAGCCGCTGTGATGCCCGACCCCTACATCCACAAGGACAAGACCGAGCGCATGGCCCGGCTGCTGGCGGCGCAGGATGAGATCGCGTCCGAGCAGGTGGCCGCGCTGGTGGGTCAGATCCGCACCGTGCTGGTGGAGGGCTGCGGCCGGGGCGAGGGGCTGCTGAACGGCCGCCTGCGCAACAACCTTGTGGTGGAGTTCGCCGGGGATGAGGCGCTCATCGGCACCGAGGTGCAGGTGGAGCTGACCGGCAGCCGCATGGCGATGCTCTCCGGCCGGATGGTGTGAGCGGGGAGGACAAGCCCGCGCGCCGCACATACTGAGATATGGTTTTTCGGTGCGCTTTGCGCCGAATAAACGATAGAATTGCGTCAAAAAATATTGATACATCGCCGGGAGACCCCGGCGGAGAAAAGGAGATTCTACCATGGATGTTATTGAGCTGTTCAAGAAGGCCGCAGTCGCTCTGCAGACCGACGAGCGCTATCTGACTCTGGATGCTGCCCGCCGTGCCAACGACGAGGATCAGGGCCTGCAGGATATGATCGGTGAGTTCAATCTGGCTCGCATGGATCTGAACAACGAGCTGACCCAGGACACCCGCGACGATGCCCGCATTGCCGAGCTGAACGCCAAGGTGAACAAGCTGTACAGCGCCATCATGACCCACGAGGGCATGGTCGCCTACAACGAGGCTCAGGCCGAGGCCGAGCGTCTGGTGAGCTACATCGACGCCATCATCAACACCGCCATGAACGGCGGCGACCCCATGACCGTGCAGGAGCCTTCCGCCGGCTGCAGCGGCAGCTGCTCCTCCTGCGCCGGCTGCCACTAAGCGGCCGCATCTGCCATAAGGCATAAACCACAGCCGGGCGCCTCTGACGGGCGCACCGGCTTTTATGGCTATGGTCTCCGCGCGAGGAGGCCGCAGCCCCACTGAGACCGAACGACCACCCAACGGACAGGAAGTGTGTACAATGGCTGAACTTTCGCCCATGATGGCGCAGTATTTTGAACTGAAGCAGAAGCACAAGGACGAGATCCTGTTCTTCCGCCTCGGTGACTTTTATGAGATGTTCTTTGACGATGCGATCCTGGCGTCGAAGGAGCTGGAGCTGACCCTCACCGGGCGGGACTGCGGGCTGGACAAGCGCGCCCCCATGTGCGGCGTGCCCTTCCACAGCCACGAGACCTATGTGGCCCGGCTGATCGCCAAGGGCTACAAGGTGGCCATTTGCGAACAGATGGAGGACCCCAGCAAGACCAAGGGCCTTGTGAAGCGGGACATCATCCGGGTGGTCACCCCCGGCACCGTCATCGAGAGCAGTATGCTCAAGGACGACCGGAACAACTACCTGTGCAGCATCTACGTCAGGGGCAAGGCCGCCGGCATCTGCTTTGCGGATGTGTCCACCGGCGAGGTGCACGCCACCGAGCTGACCGCCGAAAAGCTGGACAACCAGATCGTCACCGAGCTGTGCCGCTACAGCCCCAGCGAGGTGCTGCTGAACAGCGAGATGCTCAAGCACAAGCCGGTGACCGCCTACATCAAGCAGCACATGAGCTGCTCGGTGGAGCTGATGGCGGAGGAGGAGTACATACCCGCCCAGATCGCCGGGCTTTTGCAGGCTCAGTTCGGAGAGGATTGGGCCGAGACCAGTGGGCTTTCCGCCAAGGGCAACGCCCCCACAGCGCTGGGCGCGCTGCTGGGCTACCTGCATCGCACCCAGAAAAAGGGCGTGGAGCGGCTGAAAAGTGTACACAATTATGCGGAGGCGCAGTATATGCAGCTCTCGCCGGTCACCCGGGCAAATCTTGAGCTGACCGAGACCATGCGCGGCCGCGAGAAGAAGGGCACCTTGCTGTGGGTGCTGGACAAGACCCAGACCGCCATGGGCAAGCGTCTGCTGCGCAGTTGGATCGAGCAGCCGCTGGTGAGCGCAAGCGCCATCAACGACCGTCTGGCCGCGGTGGAGGCGCTTCACGGACAGAGCGTTCTGCGAGCTGATCTGATCGACTGCCTGTCCCGGGTGTTTGACATCGAACGGCTGATGACCCGCACAGTGTATGGCTCTGCCACTCCTAAGGAGATCTACGCGCTGGCCACCACCTGCCGGGAGTTGCCCGGCTTGCGCAAACTGGCGGTGGACAGCGGCTGTGAACAACTGGCTGAGCTGGCAGGGCAGATCGACCTGCTGGAGGACATCCGCGACCGCATTTTCGCGGCCATTGACGAAGAAGCCCCCTCTACATTAAAGGACGGCGGTGTCATCCGCGCCGGCTACAACGCCGAGGTGGATGAGCTGCGGGACATCATGCACGGCGGTAAGGGCTACCTGTCTCAGCTTGAGGCTAAGCTGAAGGAGGAAACCGGCATCCGCACCCTGAAGATCGGCTTCAACCGGGTGTTCGGCTATTACATCGAGGTGAGCCGCAGCTTTTCCGAGCAGGTGCCGGCGGGGTTCGTGCGCAAGCAGACGCTGGCCAACGCCGAACGGTACATCACCGACGAGCTGAAGCAGCTTGAGAATAAGATCCTCGGCGCCAACGAGCGGGTGCTGACGCTGGAGCGGGAGCTGTTTGACCAGCTTCTGGCGGCCATCTCGGAGCAGCTTGTACGGATTCAGGCCACGGCCATGGCGGTGGCGAAGCTGGATGTGTACGCGGCGCTGGCGCAGGTGGCGGCGGACAACAACTATGTGAAGCCCGTGGTGGACAGCGGGGAAGAGCTGATCATCCGGGAGGGCCGCCATCCGGTCATCGAACAGATGCTGAAGGGCAGCCTGTTCGTGCCCAACGACACCCGTATGGACTGCGGCGAGAACCGCACCCTGCTGCTCACCGGCCCCAATATGGCCGGTAAATCCACTTATATGCGTCAAAATGCCCTGATCGCATTGATGGCGCAGATTGGCAGCTTTGTGCCGGCGCAGGAGTGTCATGTGGGTGTGGTGGACGCCATCTTCACCCGCGTGGGCGCGTCGGACGATCTGGCGGCGGGTCAGTCCACCTTTATGGTGGAGATGACCGAGGTGGCGGAGATCCTGCAGAACGCCACCCGCGGCAGTCTGGTCATTCTGGACGAGATCGGCCGCGGTACCTCCACCTTTGACGGCATGAGCATTGCCCGCGCCGTGGTGGAGCACATCAACCGCAAGATCGGCTGCAAGACCCTGTTCGCCACCCACTACCACGAGCTGACCGATCTGGAGGCGGTGGAAGAGGGCGTAAAAAACTACAACATCGCCGTCAAAAAACGGGGTGAGGACATTACCTTCCTGCGGCGCATTGTGCCCGGCCCCGCTGACGACAGCTACGGCATCGAGGTGGCCAAGCTGGCGGGTCTGCCCGGGGTGGTCACCCGCCGCGCCCATCAGGTGCTACGGGCGCTGGTGGCCAACGCCGCCGGTGCCCCTCAGGCGACCCAATTGGATTTTGAGGCCATCGAGCAGCTCAATACGCCGCAGGCACCCAGCGAGGTCATGGACAAGCTGCGGGACTTGGACGTGAACACCCTGACCCCCATTGAAGCATTGAATTTCCTGTACGAGCTGAAAAAGCTGTTTTGATTAAAGCTTGAACGAAAGGCAGGTGGTCGTATGGCCGTCATTCACATTCTGGATCAGCACACTGCGGAGCTGATCGCCGCCGGTGAGGTGGTGGAACGCCCGGCCTCGGCGGTGAAGGAGCTGCTGGAGAATGCCATTGACGCAGGCGCGACGCAGGTCACCGTGTCCATTGAGCGGGGCGGCGTGTCCCTGATCCAGGTCAGCGACAACGGCAGCGGCATTGAAGCTGAGTACATCGCCACCGCGTTCATTCGGCACGCCACCAGCAAGATCCGGACGGAGGACGATCTGGAGCATATCTCGACGCTGGGCTTTCGGGGCGAGGCGCTGGCCTCCATCGCCAGCGTGTCCCGGGTGGAGGTGCTGACCCGCACCGAGCAGGACGAGTTTGCCTGCTGTTACCGCATCGAGGGCGGTGTGGAGCAGGGGATGGAGGCGGCCGCCCGCCCGGTGGGCACCACCATCACAGTGCGTGACCTGTTTTACAACACCCCTGCCCGCATGAAGTTCCTGAAAAAAGACTCCAGCGAGGGAGCCTTTGTTTCGGATACCGTGATGCGCGCCGCTCTGTCCCACCCGGAGGTGGCGGTGAAGTTTGTGCGCGAGGGCAAGGTGCAGTTTCAGACCCCCGGCGATGGGCAGCTGCGCAGCGCCGCCTATGGGGTGCTGGGACGCGAGTTCTCCAAGAGCCTTCTGGAGGTGGACGGCCAGAGCGGCCTGTACCGGGTGTGGGGTCTGGTGACCCCGCCGTCCGGGTGCCGTGCCAGCCGCGGTATGCAGTACTATTTCATCAATGGGCGCTACGTCAAGAACGGCACCATGATGGCCGCGCTGGAGAACGCCTACAAAGGTACCTTGATGCAGGGTAAGTTCCCCGGCTGCGTGCTGGCGCTGGAGATGCCGCCGGAGTTGGTGGATGTGAACGTTCACCCCGCCAAGACGGAGGTGCGCTTTGCCCGGGAGCGGGATGTGTTCGATGCGGTGTACAGCGCGGTGAAGAACACCGTGACCCGCCCGGCCAGCGGTGAGCGGGTGTTCCGCTTTGATGAGCAGGAGCCTGCCGCACCGCGTCCGAGTGTCACGGCGGCGGAACAGCCCAAGGTGGACGTGCCCGCAGTGCCGCGTGCGGACGCTGCGGTGCCAAAACCCGTAAGTGTAACGGAACACGCAAAAAAAGAACTGTCAGACGATGTGTTTGCTCTTGATGCGCCGATTGCGGAGAGCGTGCCTGTAGATGTGAAGCCGAGTGACTTTACAGTTCTGAATGCACCAACGCGTACAAGCGCCGCAATTGTTGTTAAAGACGATAAACCGAATTATTTTGAGGATGGAGCAGGTGCCGGCGAGGTGTGGGACGCACTCCCGGCGCGCTCCATCTCCGGGATGACCGAGCTTCGCTCCCGACCCCGCGAGCTTGCCTCCGGCGGTTACCGTGCGGCAGGGGAGTCCATGCTGGACATCGCTCTCACCGAGGAGGAAGCCCTGCGCATGGCCGCGCCGCAGCCCGCTCCGGAGCCTGAAACGGTCCCGGTGCAGACGCCCTCCGTACCGGAAGAACCGCCCAGTCCTAAGACTGCCGCCCAGCTCACGCTGGAGCCGGAGCCGGAGATCGAGCCGCTGCGCTATGTGGGCGAGGTGTTCAAGACCTACATTATTACCCAGCGCGGCGAGGAGATGTGCCTGATCGACAAGCACGCCGCCCACGAGCGGCTCATTTATGAGGAACTGGCCGCCAATTACGGCAACGTGCCCAGCCAGATGCTGCTGATGCCGGTGCCGGTGCAGCTCTCCGCCGAGGAGAAGAACGCCCTGCTGGGCGCGCAGAAGCTGCTTCTGGATGCGGGTGTGGAGCTGGATGATTTCGGCGGCAACACGGTGCTGGTGCGGGCGGTGCCCGCCGATGTGCCGGTGGATGATGTGGAGGCGCTGGCGGTGGAGCTGGCGGCAAAGCTCGCCCGGGGCGCACGGGACGCGCTGAGCGAAAAGACCGAGTGGGTGCTGCACTCCATCAGCTGCCGCGCGGCGATGAAGGCCGGCGACCGCACCCCGCCCCAGCAGCTTATGCGGCTGGCCGAGCAGATCCTGGCGGGCGTTGTGCCGCCGTTCTGCCCCCACGGTCGCCCCATTGTTTTGAAATTGACCCGGAAGGAGCTGGAAAAGCAGTTTGGCAGGCTTGGTTAAACCGCAAATTCTGGTGATCGGCGGCCCCACGGCCACCGGCAAGACCGCCCTGTCGGTGGCACTGGCCCGCCGCTTTGACGGCGAGGTCATCTCGGCGGATTCCATGCAGCTCTACCGCGGGCTGGATGTGGGCACCGCCAAGGTCACTGCGGAGGAAGCGGAGGGAGTACCACACCATCTGGTGGACTCCATTGGGCCGGAGCAGACCTACAGCGTGGCGGATTATGTGGCCGCCGCGCGGCGCTGCATCGATGAAATCCTTTCCCGAGGGAAACTGCCGATGGTCGTCGGCGGCACCGGGCTGTACATTTCCAGCCTGCTGAACGGGGTGGAGTTCACCCCTCAGAAGCCCACGGCGGAGCTGCGCCGCGCATTGGAACAGGAGCTGGAGCAGCGGGGAAGAGAGGCCCTTTACCGGGAGTTGCAGGAGCTGGATCCCGAGGGTGCGGCCTGCATCCACCCCAACAACACGCCCCGCCTGCTGCGGGCACTGGAGCTTTACCGATCCACCGGCAAGACCATGAGTCAGCAGAAGGCGGAGTCCCGCCCGGCTGAGGAGCCATACGACGCCCTTGTGTTTGGGTTGAACGACCCGGATCGGGAGGCGCTGTACCGCCGCATCGACCTGCGGGTGGATCGGATGCTGGAGCAGGGCATTCTGGACGAAGCGCGGCAGGTATGGCTGAACCGCGGTGCGTGGAAGACGGCCGCACAGGCCATCGGCTACAAGGAATTCTTCCCTTATTTTGAGGGGGAGGCCGAATTGGAGCGCTGCACCGACGATCTGAAACAGGCGAGCCGCCGGTATGCAAAGCGGCAGCTTACCTGGTTCCGCCATATGCCGCAGGTGCAGTGGCTGGACATCTCCCAGCCGGATGTGGTCGGCACAGCCGAGAAGCTGGTACAGGAATTTTTGCGCCGCGGTGCGCTGTGACGCCTGCGGATGATCCAATGACAGGCCGGAGTGCCGGAACAGGAGGAGACCATGCCAAACCGTGAAAAAAAGCGGCTCATCCCCCGATGGCTGATCGCCATCCCGCTGATCGTCCTTGCGGGCTATGTGGGCCTGCAGGTGCTGGCGGTGCTGGACAACCGCTACGAGACCGAGACCGCCATCCAGTACACCATGGCGGACAGCGTTTACTGCGACGGTGTGGTGTGGTTCACCGAGCAGCCGGTGGACGGTGCGGGCGATCTGGGGTATCTGGTGGCGAACGGTGAGCGCGTCTCCGGCGGCACAGCGGTGGCCGAGCTGTACACCGACGCGGAGCAGGCGCAGCACCGCGCCCAGCTCAACGCTCTGACCGCCCGGATCGCCCTCTTGGAGCGGTCGCAGAGCGCGGGCAGCGACATTGCGGTGCTGCTGAATCAGGAGCAGACCGCGGAAAATGACCTGCTGGAAGCGCTGGACCGCAGACAGTACAGTGAGCTGACCGAGCGGCAGGAGAACTACCTGCTGGCCGCAAACCGGCTGCAGGTGACCACCGGGCAGGTGAGTGATTTTGACGCCCAGTTGGAGGAATTGAACGCGCAGGCGGAACAGCTCCGGACGGCGCTGGGCACCCCGGAGACCATTCAGGCTCCCACCGGCGGATATTTTGTGCAGGCAGAGGACGCGCGAACTCTGACGGTGGACAGCGAGTTTTTGCAGCAGGCGACCCCGAGCCAGCTGCAGGACGCGCTGACGGACGGTGCCGACCGCCCGCTGGAGGGCGCTGTGGGCAAGGTGGTCACCAGCTACGAGTGGAGCTTTTACGGCGTTTGCAGCCTTCAGGACGGCAAGCGCATTGAAGTGGGATCGAAGGTGAACATCTGCTTCCCCGAAAAGGCCGAGCAGACCCTGCCGGCAAGGGTGGAAGAGGTGGTCATCGACGAGGCCGGCGGTCTTGCCAAGGTGGTGCTGCGCTGTGAGTACATGACACCGCAGGTGCTGGTGCTGGGGCAGCAACGGGCACGCATCGACCTGGCCACCTACAGCGGCCTGCGGGTGGACGTGGACGCGCGGCATATCGTGGACGGTGTGTCCGGCGTGTATGTGCGCTTTGGCCAGTTGGTCTCCTTCAAACCGATCACGGTGCTGTACGAGGATGAAAATTACATTTTGACGCCGGAAAGCGGCGATGAAAACTGTGCGCTGGAGCTGTACGACGAGGTGGTCGTGCGCGGCCGTGCGCTGCGGGACGGCAAGCTGATCGGCTGATCCGGTGTGTAAGCCCGCCGAGCGAGCCATTTCTGTAAAGGTTTTGGGCTTTGCGGATGTGCGGGGCGAATGCGCACTGCGGCGACTGGGGTGCGGCCCCGCTCTATAGTGAATTTTTTAGAGAAGCACGGCACATTTTGTGCCGTGCTTCCTTGACATTGGGGACAAAACATTGGATAATGTAATGTGTGCAGTTTTCGGTAAAAGCAACGGAAGCTGTACCCAAGACCGTGTTTAACGGGCGATTCGAAACTGACCCGAAAAAATAAAAGCAGGAGGACCGAACCAAATGTTTGACAAGATCAAAAAGGCGTTGGGCGTCGATGACGAGGACGAGGAGTACGAGACCGAAGACTTTCCCGCATTCGTGACCCACGGCGCAGACTCCCAGCAGGACACCGGCTTTGAGCCGGCCGGCGAGGCCCCTGTGACCGGCAGCAAGCGCAACAAGGTGGTCAACATCAACGCCACCACCCAGCTGCAGGTGGTTCTGGTGAAGCCCGAAGCCTTCGAGGATGCCACCACCGTGGCCAACCATCTGAACGCCAAGCGCACCGTCGTGCTGAATCTGGAGTCCACCAAGAAGGAAGTGTCCCGCCGTCTGGTGGACTTCCTGTCCGGTGTGGCCTACGCCAACAGCGGGCAGATCAAACGCGTGGCCGCCAGCACCTTCATCATTACCCCCTACAATGTGGACATTATGGGCGCTGATCTGCTGGACGAGCTGGAGAACAACGGTGTCTACTTCTGATCCCACTCCGCGCGTCCGCGGGTTTACCCCGCCGCGCAGCGATCAGGAGCGGCTGATGATGCGCCGGGCCGAGGAGCTGTGCGCTTCGGCAGAGAAGCGCTGGATGTCCCGCTACACGGGCTTTCTCTCCGACCGGGAGCAGGATCTGTGTGTGGCGGCTCTGAACCGGTGCGGCTGCGACTGGTACCGGTTTGACGGCGGCTATGAGCAGGCCGAGCGCAAGGTTCTTTGTTTGGAGCCGGAGGGTGCGGAAGCGGAGCAGACCATCTGTATGATCCGCATCGCCCACAGCCCGCTGTGCGGCACACCGCCGACCCACCGGGATTACCTCGGTGCCATTCTGGGCCTTGAGGTGGAGCGGGGCTGCATCGGCGACATTTTGCTGTCGCCGCAGGAGCACTGCGCCTATGCGGTGGTTCAGGAGACGATGGCGGAGCTGCTCTGCCGTGAGCTGACGCAGGCCGGGCGGGTCCCGGTGCGCACCGAGCGGTGTGAGCAGGGGGCGGCAGCCCTTCCGCAAGCGGCTCAGCCGGTGCTGAAACACATCAGTGTGGCGTCGCTTCGTCTGGACGCGGTGCTTGCGGCGTTCCTGAACTGCAGCCGCAGTCAGGCGGAGGAGTACATACGGAGCGGCCGGGTGGAGATCAACCATCTTCCACAGGAGAAGGCCAACGCTCCGGTGTATGAGCAGGATATTTTTACCGTCCGGGGCAAGGGTCGCTTTAAGCTGACCTCGCTGGGCGGTAAGAGCCGGAAAGACCGGCAGTGGATCGAGTATTACCAATATTAATATGTGCGCTGAAGCGATGGGAGGAAAATGCATGACGCCGGATGAGATTCGTACCGTTACCTTTGAAAAGCAGCGGGTCGGCGGCTACCGCCGCGAGGACGTGGACGCGTTCCTGCAGCAGCTGGCCGGCGAGATGGACGCTCTGCAGCGGGAAAAGGACGATCTGGAGGGTAAGCTGTATGTGCTGGCTGCCAAGATCGAGGAGTACCGCAAGGATGAGGACAACGTGAAGGCCGCCATGCTGAACGCCCAGCGCATGGCCGACAGCGTGGTGAAGGAAGCCCGCAAGAAGTCGGAGGACATCCTGCGTCAGGCGGGCATCCGTGCCGACGACATCGTGCAGGCCGCCCGCGATCAGGTAGTGGATCAGCAGAACGAGCTGGCCCGTCTGCAGGCTGAGGTCGCCAAGTTCAAGGCGGACGTGATGAGCCTGTATCGTCAGCACATCGAGTCGCTGGCGACCCTGCCCGACGCCCCTGAGGCCGAGGAGGAAGCCCCCGTTGAGGAGCCCGCGCCCGCGCCGGCGGAGGAGCCTGCCGAGCCTGCCCCCGTCCCCGCGATGGAGGAGAGCGCCGAGGAGGAGAGCTTCGATACCCCGGTCGAGGCGCCCGAGGAGGAAATTGCTGTTCCGGCCGAGGAACCCGCTTCGGCCTTTACGCTGGATCTGAGCGGCTTGGTGGACGAGGAGATCGCCCCGGCCGGCCAGCCCAAGCCGTCCATTCTGGACAGCTTCCAGGGCATCAAATTCAGCGATTGATCAAGTTGTATCGCATTAAACTATAGAGGAGTGTAGGATCATTGGCACAGGATTTTAACAAGACCATCAATCTGCCCAGCACCAAATTCGATATGCGTGCCGGGCTGCCCAAGAAGGAGCCCAAGATGCTCACCGAGTGGGAGCAGGACCATCTGTACGAGGAGCTGATGCGCCACAACGCAGCCAAGCCCCGCTACGTGCTGCACGATGGCCCTCCGTACGCCAACGGCAACATCCACATGGGCACCGCTCTGAACAAGATCATCAAGGACATCATCATCCGCTACAAGAACATGGCGGGCTTCCAGGCTCCCTTTGTTCCCGGCTATGATACCCATGGTCTGCCCATCGAGCTGAAGGCTCTGAACAAGGCCGGCGACCGCAAGAGCACCATCTCCAAGGTGGAGCTGCGCAAGCTGTGCTATGATTTCGCCACCGAGCACATCGACATCATGAACGCTCAGTTCCAGCGTCTGGGCATCATCGGCGATTTCGACAATCCCTATCTGACCCTGAAGCCCGAGTTTGAGGCCCGTCAGATCGAGATCTTCGGCGGCATGGCCAACAAGGGCTACATCTACAAGGGCCTGAAGCCCGTGTACTGGTGCCCCGACTGTGAGACCGCTCTGGCTGAGGCCGAGATCGAGTACGGTCAGGACGAGTGTGATTCCATCTACGTCCGCTTTGCCGTGACCGATGACCCCAACGGCGTTCTGGCCAAGCGCGGCATTCCCGCCGACCATGCTTGGTTCGTCATCTGGACCACCACCACCTGGACCCTGCCTGCCAACGTGGCCATCTGCCTGAACGGCACCTACGACTATGTGTTCGTGAAGGTTGGCGAGGACTACCATGTGATGGCGGAGGCTCTGGTGGAGAGCACCATGAGCGCTTGCGGCATCACCGAGTATGAGGTGGTGGGCGAGCCGATCTCCGGCGCTGAGATGGAGTATATGTGGGTCCAGCATCCCTTCCTGGATCGCAAGAGCATGATCATTCTGGGCGACCACGTCACTCTGGAGAGCGGCACCGGCTGTGTTCACACCGCCGGCGGTCACGGTGTGGACGACTTTATGGTCTGCCAGAAGTACAAGGAGCTGCCCATCGTGGTGCCCGTTGACGGCCGCGGTGTGCTGACTGCCGACGCCGGTCAGTTCGAGGGCCTGAAGGTCTGGGACGCCAACCCCGTCATCCTGAAGCACATCAAGGAGACCGGCAACCTGATGGGCGTGCAGCACATCGAGCATCAGTATCCTCACTGCTGGCGCTGCCACAACCCCATCATCTTCCGCGCCACCGAGCAGTGGTTCTGCTCCATTGACGCCTTCAAGGAGGACGTCTACAAGGCCATCGACAGCGTGAAGTGGTTCCCCGCCTGGGGTCACGACCGTATGTACGGCATGGTGCGCGACCGCAACGACTGGTGCATCAGCCGCCAGCGCACCTGGGGTGTGCCCATCCCTGCCTTCTACTGCAAGGCCTGCGGCAAGTACCACATCTCCGATGCCTCCATCGCCGCCGTGAGCGATCTGTTCCGCAAGGAGGGCAGCGACGCCTGGTACATCTATGAGGCCAACGAGATCATGCCCAAGGACATCAAGTGTGAGTGCGGTGCCAGCGACTGGAGCAAGGACACCGACATCATGGACGTGTGGTTTGACTCCGGCTCCACCCATGTGGCCGTTCTGGAGGAGCGTCCCGAGCTGGCCTGGCCCGCCGACCTCTACATGGAGGGTTCCGACCAGTACCGCGGCTGGTTCCAGTCCAGCCTGCTGACCAGCGTCGCCACCCGCGGCGTGGCTCCCTACCGCAATGTGCTCAGCCATGGCTGGGTCGTGGACGGCGAGGGCAAGCAGATGCACAAGTCCGCCGGCAACGGCATCGAGCCCAGCGAGATCATCAAGGACTACGGCGCGGATCTGGTCCGTCTGTGGGTCGCTTCCTCTGACTACACCGTGGACGTGCGCGTCAGCAAGGAGATCCTGAAGCAGCTCAGCGACGCCTACCGCAAGATCCGCAACACCGCCCGCTTCGTGCTGGGCAATCTGGACGGCTTCGACCCCAACACCGACATGGTGGCGGACGATCAGCTGTTCGAGATCGACCGCTGGGCGCTGGACGCCGTGGACAAGCTGCTGGAGACCTCTGTGGCCGCTTACGACCGCTTCGACTTCAGCCGCGTGTACCATGAGGTGCACAACTTCTGCGTGGTCGAGATGTCCAACTTCTACATGGACGTCATCAAGGACCGCCTGTACTGCAGCAAGAAGGACGACGTGGCCCGCCGCGCCGCCCAGACCGCCCTGTACAAGATCCTGGTCCAGCTGACCAAGATCATCGCCCCTGTGCTGGTGTTCACCGCGCAGGAGATCTGGAGCTTCATCCCCAAGATGCCCGGCATGAACAAGTACGTGGCCTTCGAGGAGATGGGCAAGCCCGGTATGTACGCTCAGAGCGAGGAGTTCACCGCCAAGTGGGACAAGATCATCGCCGTGCGCGACGATGTGAAGAAGGTTCTGGAGAGCGCCCGTGCCGAGAAGGTCATCGGTTCCTCTCTGGAGGCCAAGCTGACCCTGTACTGCAGCGCCGAGATGGAGCAGTTCCTGAACGCCATCCCCATGGACGAGCTGGCTGACCTGATGATCGTGTCCCGCGTGGACATCGAGCAGGGTGAGGGCGGCGTCAAGGGCCTGGTCGAGGGTCTGGGCGTCAAGGTCGAGCGTGTGGAGGGCGAGAAGTGCCCCCGCTGCTGGAAGTATGTGACCGTCGGCAACGCGGATGGTCTGTGCCCCCGCTGTGCTGCTGCGCTGGATCTGTAAGATAAACCTGATTTAAACGACAGCGGCGCTTCGCCTTGATAGGGAGAGCGCCGCTGTTTTTCAGCGATGGGCGTCTTTGCGGCGTCCCATCGGGGAAAGTTTTCCGAACGAAGGAGAGTAAACCGTTTTGTATGTGATGTTTACCGCGCTGATCGGTGCGGCCCTCGTTGGCGTGGATCAGGCCATCAAGGCTTGGGCCACGGCCAATCTGGCTCCGGTGGGCACCATGCCCTTTATTCCGGGTCTTATCCAGCTGCGCTATCTGCTCAATGACGGTGCGGCGTTCAGTATGCTGGCCGGCAAGCAGGAATTTTTGATCCTGTTCACCGGCGCGGCGCTGTGCGCACTGGCCGTCTACATTCTGGTCAAGCGCCCCAAAGGGCTGGAATACATCGCATGGGTGCTGATCCTGTCCGGCGGTATCGGCAATCTGATCGACCGCGTCGCCAACCGGGTGGTGGTGGATTACATCGACCTGCTGTTTATGGAGTTCGCGGTGTTCAACTTTGCGGACATCTGTGTCTGCACCGGCATGGGATTTTTGATCCTGTCCATTTTGCTGGAGGAGATCGAGGCGCGCAAAGCCAAAAAGGCCGAGGAGGCTTCGGATGGAGAGGCTTGAGTTTCTGGTCGGGCCGGAGGACGCGGGTCTGCGGCTGGACAAGTATTTGGCCCAGCAGGCGGAGGGGCTGACCCGCAGCGCCCTGCAGCAGCTGATCGAGGAGGGCCGCGCCGCCAAAAACGGTGTGGCCGCGCCGAAGAACCTCAAGCTGAAGGCAGGGGATCGGGTCACTCTGGAGATCCCGGACGCGCGCCCCGCCACCGCTGTGGCGCAGGACATCCCTCTGGATGTGGTGTACGAGGATCGGCATCTGTTGGTGGTCAACAAGCCCAAGGGGATGGTGGTCCACCCGGCGCCGGGCAATCCGGACGGCACGCTGGTGAACGCACTGCTGTACCACTGTGAGGGCAGCCTTTCGGGCATCGGCGGCGAACTGCGGCCCGGCATCGTCCACCGCATCGACAAGGACACCAGCGGTTTGCTGGTGGTGGCAAAGGACGATGCCACCCACACCGACCTCTCGGCGCAGATGGCGGTACACAGCATCCACCGTCTGTACCGGGCGGTGGTCTACGGTGGCTTCAAGCAGGAGGAGGGCTTCGTGGAAGCACCCATCGGCCGAAGCACTGCCGACCGCAAAAAGATGGCCATTACCCCCACCAATTCCAAGTACGCCTACACCGCATGGCAGGTGATGGAGCGCTATCAAGGCTTCACTCACATCCAGTGCAAGCTGAAGACCGGGCGCACCCACCAGATCCGTGTACACATGGCCAGTCTGGGTCATCCGGTGGCGGGGGACGGGGTATATGGGCCGCGGGATGTGATCAAGCGGCTGAACGGCCAGTGTCTGCACGCAAAGACACTGGGCTTCATCCACCCGGCAAACGGTGAATACATGGAGTTTGATTCTCCGCTGCCCGAGTACTTTACGACGTTTCTTGGTACACTGAGAAAGGAGCCGCAGCCATGAGCGAACGTGCGAACCTGCCATTGGTGGTCTGTTCGATGGACAACACCCTGCTGGCCAACCATGGCCGGATCCTTGGGTGTGACGACCAGACCATCCGGCTGTACTGTGCCATGGGCGGCCGCTTCTCGGTGCTCACCCGGCGCACACCGCAGGGGATGCAGAACGCGTTCCCGGAGTATCGCCGGCTGTCGGCCTCCATCTGCTGCGGCGGCAGCGTGATCCTCTCGCCCAGTGAGGAGGCGGTGCAGTATGCGGCGCGGCTGGAAGAAGCACCTGCCCGGGCTGCCGTGCGGGATGCGCTTCGGGAATTTCCGGAGATCTCGGTGCAGATCCTGCACCCCAGCGGCCGGCTTTATGTGCCAAGATGCAACCGATATCTCCATGCCCACTTGCGTGAAGAGGCGATTAGCTGTATAATGACAGAATTAGAGGATGTTCCCACGCCTTGGGTGCAGGTGAGCTTTTATGGCAATGCCATGGCCATCGGGCGGCTGGACAAGTATCTCAATGAGCGCGGCTACCTGGGCTGCAGTCTGCACAGCCCCAATGCGGTCTGTCTGGAGCTGAGCCAGGAGGGCGTTGCGCCCGAGGACGCATTTCTGCAGCTTTGCGCCATTGAAAAGGTGCAGCCGCAGGATGTGATCTTCATTGCGGGCGGCTACGACGATCTGTCTGTGATGGCACAGGCTGGACAGACGGTGACCGTGGCAGATGCCCCGGTCGAAGTGCGTCTGACCGCAGATCGCGTGCTGTGCGCGGCACGGGACGGCGGTGTGGGCGAATACCTCTATGAACTGCTGAAATAATAACTTGATTAGAAATCAAAATTTACGATCAGGAGTTGGAATCTATGGACACGATGAAGAAATTGCAGCTTCAGCGCATCGCATGCCACGTCCGTCAGGGCGTGGTGGAGGGAGTTTTCCACGCAAAGTCCGGTCATCCCGGCGGCTCTCTCTCCATCGCTGACACCTTGACCTATCTGTACTTTGACCAGATGAAGGTCGACCCTGCCAACCCCCAGTGGGAGGATCGTGACCGTCTGGTGCTGTCCAAGGGTCACTGCTGCCCCGGCCTGTACTCTGTGCTGGCTGAGAAGGGCTTTTTTGACAAGGCTGAGCTGCAGAAGCTGCGCCACATCGGCGCCATGCTGCAGGGTCACCCCGACATGAAGGGCATCCCCGGCGTGGATATGAGCTCCGGCTCTCTGGGTCAGGGCATCTCTGCCGCCTGCGGCATCGCGCTGGCCGGCAAGCTGAAGAAGGCCGACTGGAAGGTCTATGCCATTCTGGGTGACGGTGAGATCGAGGAGGGCCAGGTTTGGGAGGCCGCCATGTTTGCGGCGCACCAAAAGCTGGACAACCTGATCGCTGTTGTGGACAACAACAACCTGCAGATCGACGGCCGTGTGTCCGATGTGTGCTCCGTGTACCCCATCGATGACAAGTTCCGCGCCTTCGGCTGGGAGGTGTTCCTGGCGGACGCCCACGACTTTGACAGTCTGGAAGCCGCCTTTACCGCTGCTGCTGCCGTTGAGGGCAAGCCTGCGGTCGTGATCCAGAAATCCATCAAGGGCAAGGGTGTTTCCTTCATGGAGGACAAGGCCGGCTGGCACGGCAAGGCCCCCAACAAGGAGCAGTACGAGCAGGCGATGGCAGAACTGAAGGCGGCCGAAGCCGCGATGGAGGGCTGAACATGTCGGAAGTGAAGAAGATCGCAACTCGCGAGAGTTATGGCCGCACCCTGGCTGAGCTGGGTGCTGTGAATGACCGCATTGTGGTGCTGGATGCCGACCTGGCCGAGTCCACCAAGACTGCCATGTTTCAGGAGAAGTTCCCCGACCGCCACTTTGATTGCGGCATCGCCGAGGCCAACATGATGAGCATCGCCGCAGGTCTGGCGGCTGCCGGCATGGTTCCCTTTGCCTCCAGCTTTGCCATGTTTGCGGCCGGCCGTGCTTACGAGCAGATCCGCAACTCCATCGGCTATCCCCATCTGAACGTCAAGGTCTGCGCTTCCCATGCGGGCATCTCCGTGGGCGAGGACGGCGCGACCCATCAGTGCATCGAGGATCTGTCCTTGATGCGCAACATCCCCGGCATGGTGGTGCTGAACCCCGCCGATGACACCGAGACCGCTCTGGCCGTGCGCGCCGCCGCCGAGTACGTCGGCCCCGTGTATATGCGCCTTGGCCGTCTGGCTGTGCCTGTCATCAACGATCCCGAGACCTATAAGTTCGAGATCGGCAAGGCGGTCACCCTGCGCGAGGGCACCGATGCCACCATCTGCGCCACCGGCCTAATGGTCGCACGTGCCATCGAGGCTGCCAAGATGCTGGAGGCCGAGGGCATCAACGTACGTGTGCTGAACATCCACACCATCAAGCCCATGGACGCTGAGGCGGTCTGCAAGGCCGCTCAGGAGACCGGTGCCATCGTCACCGCCGAGGAGCACAGCGTCATCGGTGGTCTGTACAGCGCCGTGTGTGAGAGCCTGCTGGGCAACGGCGTGGCCTGCAAGGTGCTGCCCGTGGCTGTTATGGACGAGTTCGGTCAGTCCGGCCCTGCTGAGGCCTTGCTGACCCTGTACGGCCTGACCGCTGAGTGCATCGTTGAGCGGGTGAAGGAGGCCATCGGCCGCTGATCAAACGGATCAACGTCCGGAGCCTTTTAATTTGATATTTGGCCGCGACCCCTGCGTGCCTGTCCGAATGGGCAGACTGCGCGGGGGTCGCGGATTCTAAGCGACGAGAAGGGAGGCCCTGAGGGCATATGACCTATCGCATCTGTCCCCAGCACGGGGACTCCATTGCCGTGCCGCAGCTTGTGTTCACCAATCTGGCGCGGGCAGACGAGTGCGCCGTTCGGGTCGCGCTTTATGTCCTGTCCACCGGCAGCACCGACCCGCGTGACATTGCGCACGCGCTCGGTCTGAAAAGTGTGCGCATGGCGGAAAACGCCCTGCGCTGGTGGGCAGGCGCCGGCCTTTTGGAAGCGGACAAGGGGAGTGGGATCCCCACGGCTCCGAAGGAGCTGCTCAGCGCGGAGGAGATTCGACTGTCCGCCCTTCGCGACCCTATGGTGGCCACCCTGACCACCGAGGTGCAGATGTATCTGGGCAAAACGCTCGGCTCCCGGGATATGCAGCGGCTGGTTTCGCTGTATCTTCAGGACGAGTACGCCGTGGAAGTCATTTTGCTCTGTGCGGCCCATGTGGCAGGGCAGGGCAAGTGTACCTTGGGTGCGCTGGATCGGGAACTGCGCGACTGGCGGCAGGCCGGCGTGGAGACCGGCGAGGATGCGGAGCAGTACCTGAAGCTGCTGCAGCTCCGTGCGGAGCGCGAGAACCGCGCCGCAGAGCTGCTGCACCTGACCGCGGGAGATCTGACCCTGGCGGATCGACGAACCATTCGGCGCTGGTACGAGGAAATGCGTTTTGACGATGCCATGGTGGCGGAGGCGGTCCTGCAGGCGGATGGAAAAAACGAGGTCCGCTATGTGAACGGCATCCTAAAGTCCTGGCACGGGCGCGGTCTGCGCACGGTGGCCGAGGTGCGCGGCAGCGGTACGCTGTCCGCCCCTGAGAGCGGCAGTCTGCGGGTGGATCGCAGCGAGCCGTCGGGCCATGACATTCTGAAGCGAAAGGGTGGCCGCCCCCTGCGGCTGAAACGGGAGGACTGATCCATGCGAAGCAGAGAGGAATTGTTCCGTGAAGCCCAGCGGCGGGTGGCGGCCCGGCGTCAGCGCGCGGTCACACAGGCGCAGGCGGTGTCGGCGCAGGCCCATGCCGCGATCCCGGAATTGCAGCGTGCGGAGGATGAGATCACCCGTCTTGGGTTTGAGCGTGCCCAGCTTGCCGCTAAGGGCGCCGGCCGTGAAGTGCAGCAGGCGGCCCGGGAACGGCAGCAGGCGGCCCGGGAGGCTCGGGCGGCGCTGCTGCGTGCGCATGGTTACGCGCCGGAGAGTCTGGAACCCACCTACATCTGCGCGGAATGCCGTGACACAGGCGTGCGGGAGGGGAGAGTCTGCTCCTGCGTGCTGAAGCTGAGCCGCCGCCTGCGGCGGGAGGAGATCAATGCGGCTTCGGCCCTGAGCATCTCCAGCTTCGATACCATGGACACCTCGCTCTACCCGGATCGCTTTGACCCGGATTACGGCACGACCGTGCGCACCTACATGACCGAAACGCTGGAGGCTCTGCAGGAGTACGCGGAGCATTTTGATATGCGCAGCTCCAACCTGCTCATCACCGGCAACGCCGGGCTTGGCAAGACCCATGCGGCGCTGGCCATCGCGGGCATCGTGCTGGACCGCGGCTACGATGTGATTTATGTGAGCGCGCAGGACCTGTTCGCCCATCTGGAGAAAAATCGATTTGAGGACGATGACACCATGATGGAGGCGGTGCTCGGCGCGGATCTGCTGATCCTGGACGATCTGGGCACCGAGTACGCCACCAGCTATATGCTGAGCTGCTTCTATACCATCGTGAATACCCGGCTCAGCGGCAAGCGCCCCACCATCTACACCTCGAACATCGTGGACGGTACCATGTTCGAGAAGCGCTACACCGAGAAAATCGCCAGCCGGCTGGGCGGAAGCTGTGAGCCGATCGCCTTTTTGGGCGAGGACATCCGCCACATCAAAAACTCCTGAATGAACAACGAAAACCACCCCTTCGGAGCCATTGGTCCCGAAGGGGTGGTTTTGTTTGGAGGGTGTTACAGCATCGTAGCGCGCAGCTCCTCATCGCTCAGCAGGGCGATGTAGCGGGGGGCGATGTCGAGCACGGTGCGGCAGCCCGTCTGCCCCTCCTGACTCAGGCGGTAGACGGCGCGGGCGTAGGCCACCAGCACGGAAGAGGTGAACTCGGGGTTGGAGTCCAGCTTCAGGCTGTACTCGATGACGTTGTCGTTCTCGGCGTTGGGGCCGGTCTTGCCGGTGTGGATGACGAAGCCGCCGTGGGGCATACCGCCGTGCTCCTCGTTCAGCTCCTGCTGGGAGATGAAGCGGACGGTGGTATCGTAGTCATCGAAGTAGTTGGGCATATTCACGATCTCGCTGCGGATGGCGCGCAGATCGGCGCCCTCCTCGGCGACCACATAGCACTCGCGGGTGTGCTTCTGGCGGGCGGTCAACACGGGAGCCTCGCCGGCGCGGACCTGCTCCAGAGCGCGATCCACGGGAATGGTGTACTGGCGGGCATCCTTGACGCCCTTGATGCGGCGGATGGCATCGGAGTGACCCTGACTGACGCCCTTACCCCAGAAGGTGTAGACATGCCCCTGCGGCAGGATGGACTGAGCCAGAACACGGTTCAGCGAGAACATACCGGGATCCCAGCCGATGGAGATGGCGGCCACCTTGCCGCCTTCCTTGGCGGCGGCGTCCACTGCGGCGAAGTGAGCGGGGATGTTGGCGTGGGTGTCGAAGCTGTCCACAATGTTGAACATACGGGCAAAGTGCGGGCTCTGCTTGGGCAGATCGGTGGCGCTGCCGCCGCACAGGATCATCACGTCGATCTGATCCTGCATGGACTCAGCGTCTTCCAGACGATAGACCTTCACGCCGGGGGTGAGGATGCTCACCGAGGCGGGGTCACGGCGGGTAAAGACGCCCACCAGCTCCATATCAGGACAGTTGCGGATGGCCAGCTCTGTGCCGCGGCCCAGATTGCCGTAGCCGAGAATGCCGATTCGAATGCTCATTTTCTTTCGCTCCTCTCATGATGGAGTGCCCGGCAGACACCGCCGGGCGCAAACTTACTTATACTTTCTCTATTTCCTAACCGCAAATGCGGGGTCAGGCGTGAAATACGTGCTCCTCCAGCCGCCGGAAAGCCTCCTGCACCCGGCTGAAGGGGAGTGCCAGATTCATGCGGATGTGGCAAGGCCCGTTGAACATACGACCGTCCTGCCAAGCGACGCCCACATCCCAGCCGGCCTGCAGCAGCTCATCAAGGGTTCGGCCGTGGGCGGCGCACCAGTCGGCGCAGTCCAAAAACAGCATATAGGTGCCCTCGGGCTTGGAGACGTGGATCTCCGGAACATGGGTGCGGAGAAATTCGCAGGCAAATTGCGCATTCTGCCCCAGTACCTGACACAGCTCCTCCACCCAGCAGTGGCCCTCCTCGCTGTAAGCGCCGATGAGCGCGTGCATGGAGAGGACATTCATGTGATTGTAGTGGCATTTGGAAGCCTTGGAGCGGACACGATCCTGCAGGTAGGGGTCGTAGATGATGTGGTAGCTGCTCACCAAGCCGGCCAGGTTAAAGGTCTTGCTGGGGGCATACAGAGCCACGGTGCGCCGCCGGGCGTCCTCGCTCATCGACTGGGTGGGAATGTGACGGTTGCCATACAGCAGGATGTCCGACCAGATCTCATCCGAGATCACAACGCAGTTGTTGGTACGGAAGACCTCCATGGCGCGCTCCAACTCCCAGCGCTCCCAGACGCGCCCGCAGGGGTTGTGAGGGCTGCAGAAGATGGCCACATGGATGTGGTGCGCCTTCAGCTTGGCATCCATGTCCTCAAAATCCATCCGCCAAATGCCGTTTTGATCCAGCTTCAGCGGGCTGTGTACGATCTTGAAGCCGTTGTTGCGCAGGTTGCTGGTGAAGCCGCTGTAGGTGGGGCTGTGCAGCAGCACCCCATCGCCGGGGCTGGCAAAGGCGGTCAGCGCGGCGAGCACGCCGCCCACAACGCCGCTCTCATGGCCGATGCAATTCCGATCCAGCCCGGTGACGCCGTTGCGCCGCTCGTGCCAGCGGATGATGGCATCGTAGTATTCATCGGTGGGGTTGTAGTAGCCGTAGGCCGGGTGCTTCGCCCGGGCGATGATCGCCTGCGGCACCGTGGGCACGGTGGGGAAGTTCATGTCGGCCACCCACATGGGGATCACATCGAAGCCCTCCTTGGGCGGGGTGGGGGCAAACCCGGGAATGGTGCCAAGGCCGTCCACGGCGAGGGCATCCAAGCCGTGCCGATCCAGAATGGAGGTGAAATCATAGGTCATGGGGAAGTCTCCTGTCGATTTAACGCATAATTGAGTCAAACAGGCTCTGTGTCGCGGGTCAGCAGAGCCACGCATTCCACATGGCGGGTGCGGGGGAAGAAGTCCGCCGGGCGCACCATCTGCGGCGTATAGCCTCGGTCAGTCAGATACCGCACATCCCGGGCGGCGGTGGCCGGGTTGCAGCTGATCATTACCACACGGCGGGGGGCCATGGTGAGCACCGCATCCAGTGTGGGCTGGTCGCAGCCCTTGCGGGGCGGATCCAGCAGAATGACGTCCGGCTTCAGTCCCTCCGCGGCCAACTGGGCGGCGGCCTGCCCCGCATCGGCGCAGATGAAGCGCGCCTTGTCCGACAGTCCCATCTCGGCGGCGTTGCGGGCGGCGCTGTCCACCGCCTCCTGAATGATCTCCACACCGACCAGACGGTCGCAGTCCTGTGCCATGGAAAGGCCGATAGTGCCCATGCCGCAGTAGAGATCCAGCAGCAGATCGTTCGGATGAAGCTGCGCCAGTGCGCGGGCTTCCGCATACAGGCGCTCCGCGCTGGGGGTGTTCACCTGATAGAAAGACAGGGGGCCGAGCCGAACCGGAACGCCGCTCATGGTGTCCTCAATGTAGGGCGGGCCGTACAGGGGGATGCTCTCGAGGCCGGTGATGACGTTGGTTCGACGGGTGTTCACGTTCAGAAGAATGGACGAGATGTCGGGGAATTGCTCCCGCATTTCGCGGCAAAAATCCTCCGCATGGGGCAAACTGCGCCCATTGACCACCAGACACAGCATGATCTGCCCGGAGTGGTACCCTCTGCGCAGGAAAATGTGCCGCACAAGGCCGGTGTGTCTGGTCTCATCGTAGGGGTCGACGTGATTGCGATCCATCCAGCCGCAGACCGCGTCGGCGATGCGGTTCAGCACTTCGGGCTGCAGCAGACAATCGCCGCAGGGGACCACACGGTGGGTGCGCCCGGCGTAAAAACCGGCGACGGTGCGTCCGTCTGCGCCGCGCTGCACCGGGTATTGTACCTTGTTGCGGTAACGATCCTCCTCGGGGGAGCCGAGAATGGGCAGAGCGGGCAGCTCCAACCCGCCAATGCGGGCGAAGGCGTCCTCGACAAAGCTCTGCTTTGCGTTCAGTTCCGCCTCATAGGTCAGATGGCGGAAGCAGCAGCCGCCACAGGGGCGGCAGACCGGGCAGTCCTCCTGCCGGTGGGCAGGGGAAGGCTCGTCCAGATGCTCCACGATGCCATAGGCATAGCGCTTGCAATCCTTGACGATACGAGCCGTCAGCCGATCGCCGGGGGCGGTGCCGGGTACAAAGATGGCCTGCCCCTCAAAACGCCCCACACCACTGCCCTCGCTGCTCAGACTTTCGATCAGAAGGGGGATCAATTGATTTTTCTTTACAGACATAAATCAGCCCTCATAAACCAGAAGGGGAATGTGGAACTGCTGGCCATCTGCCGGAATGTCCAGCCCCATCAGCGGGGCTTCCTCGGCGGCCAGATTGCGCACCAGCGTGCGCACGGTACGGGTGACGGTGACCAGGTCATAATAAACTGCGGCCATAGCCCCCGCCTCGACCACCTCTTTGGCATCGGTCTCGGTCATGGCGAAGCCGCCCAGCAGGGTGGGGGTCTCACCTTCCAGCAGGCCGTGCTGTGCCGCCAGCGCGAATGCTTCATCGCCGCTGCTGTGGCCGCCGAACAGGATCAGCTCGGGGGTGCCGCTCAAGGTGGCGGCAGGCTCGGCAGCCGCATCCTCCACGGGCTCCTGCTCGATCAGGGTCACCGGGTCGTTGTAGACACCGTAATGCTCGCATTCGATCAGGAAGGCATTCAAAAATTCTTGGCTGAAGGGGGTTTCGTCTGTGCCGAAGGCGATGTACTGCATCAGATGGTCGTCGTTTCGATCGGGCAGCGCGCCATCGCGGAATTCCTCGGCAAAGAGCTTACCCAGCGCCTCACCGCCGCCGGCCGCCTCACTGCCCACATACCACGCCATGGGGTGGTTCAGCACCGGCTGCGCGGGGGCGGGGCCGGCCATGACCACGGGGATGTTCTTCTGCAAAAGACGAATGGCGAGCTGGCCGGTTCGGCTGCTGCTTCCGGTCGCAATAACGACGGCTTTCAGCGCAAAGTCCTCATGGTCGCACAGCTCCTGCAGGGCAGTGGGCAGGGAATTGGATTCCGGTTCGATGTGCTGAACGATGTATTCGGGGTCACTGGTGTCGATGGCGCCAAGCTCGATGTACTCCGCGCCGGCTTCATCCGCCAGAAGAACGACCACAGGCTGTGGGGCGTATTCGCCGTTGGCGGCCTGCCAGACCATCCAGCACAGCCCGCAGCCGGCAAGGCAGACGAGGAAAATCAGGATGCGCTGCACCCATTCATTTTGAGAAAACTTCGATAACAAGAGGATTCACCGTGCTTTCTGGGGTCACTGCCCGGTGGCTTCAAGGCTGGCCAGATACTTGCTGGGCGGCACGCCCTTGGCCTTCTTGAACACACGGGAGAAGTAGAACTGGTCGAAGAAGCCCACCGAGACCGCGATCTCGGCGATGGAAAGCTGCGAGTTGCGCAGCAGATGGCAGGCTTCGCTGATGCGATAGCCGGTCAGATAATCAATGGGGCTTTGGCCCACGTTGCTCATGAACACGCGGTAAAGGTGACTGCGGCTGACGCCCACCGCCTTGGCAATGTCGTCGATGCTGATGTCGTGGGAATAGTTGAACTGGATGTATTTTACCGCATTGAACACATACTGAGAGCTGGAATTCGCCGTGCGCGGCTCCATCTCCTGTGCCTCTTTGATCAGACCAGCCATAAAGATGTAGAGGTAGCCCACCATCATGGCCTCGCTCTGGGGATCAGGCCCACGGGAGAGGAAAATATTGTTCAGGGCGTTGCGCACATTCTCCATGTCCTTGCAGTGGTAGACCGGGCTTGCGTCCGAGAAGGGGGTCTGCTGGACGAGGCGGTTGGCGCAGGCGCCGTTGAAGCCCACCCAGTAGTATTCCCACGGGTCGGCGGCGTCCGCACTGTAGGAGATGAGCTGATTAGGTTTAACCAAAAACAAGTCGCCCGTGCCCAGCTCGTAGGTCTTTCCGTTTACTTTATAGGTGCCTTTGCCTGCCACCACCAGATGGATCAGGTAATGGTCGCGGATGCCGGGGCCCCAAGTGTGCCCAGGGATGCAGCGCTCCTGACCGCAGTTGAAGATGGAAAGCTCCACATTGTCGGTGTAGTTTTGTTTGAAGGACTGTTTGTAGACGTTGGCCATCAAATCACCCCGTTAAATCATGTGCCATAAATCGGCAAGTATATTATAGCAGAGCGTTCAACAAAAGTCCATGTCAAAGTGAGAAAACCGTGTTTACATCAAAAAAATAATTGATATAATGAAGGAGACGACCGCCGCAGAGGTGGATATTGCACGATTTTTCGCGCGCTGCACCCATAAAGAATGGTACGGCACCTTCTGGCAAAGCGGCCCGCAGGGGCGGGTGTACAAAAAAATATGTGGAGGTTACCCATATGGCACAGGTTCAGCAGTTGATCGACCGCATCCGCGAGGGCGGATACGACCGGGCGTTTACCCGTCTGTATGCGGCAGACGAGGCCGCGCTTTCCCGTCAGAAAAGCCGTTACATCGCGGCTTTGGAACAGTTTGCGCTGTACTACGGCGCGGACCGCGAGGTGGCGCTGTACTCCGCGCCCGGCCGCACCGAGATCGGCGGCAACCACACCGATCACAACAACGGCATTGTGCTGGCCGGCGCAGTCAATCTGGATGTGATCGCGGTGGTGTCCAAGAATGAGGACGGCTACATCCGCATCAAATCCTACGGCTTTGACAGCCAGTTCGTGGTGGACGTGAGCGATCTGACCCCCCACGAGAGCGAGTTCGGCGCTTCGGAGGGCCTGATTCGCGGTGTCGCGGCCGGCATCGTCCGTGACGGCGGTCAGGCGGGAGGTTTTGACGCCTACTTTACTTCGGACGTTCTGCAAGGCTCCGGCCTGTCCAGCTCGGCGGCGTTTGAGGTGCTGGTGGGCGCGATCTTGCGCGGCGAGTACAACGGCAATGACATGGAGAAGTTCAGTCAGGTGGAGATCGCCAAGATCAGCCAATACGCTGAGAATGTCTTTTTCGGCAAGCCCTGCGGTCTGATGGATCAGACCGCCTGTGCTGTGGGCGGCGTCATCACCATCGACTTTGAGGACAACACCGCCCCTGTTGTGGAGCAGGTGCCCTTTGATCTGGCGGGGCAGGGCTACGCGCTGTGCATCAGCGACACCAAGGGCAGCCACGCCGATCTGACCGACGACTACGCCGCCATCCGCCGCGAGATGGAGAGTGTGGCCGAGTTCTTCGGCAAAAAGGTTCTGCGGCAGGTGGACGAGGCGGAGTTCTTTGCCAAGATCGGCAAGGTGCGCAAGGTGACCGGCGACCGGGCTGTGGTGCGCGCGCTCCATTTCTTCAGCGACAGCCATCGGGCGGCAGAGCTGTACCGTGCCATCCGGGATGGCCGCTTTGAGGACTTCCTGCGGCTGATCGTTGAGGGCGGCCACTCCAGCTTTGAGTACAACCAGAACGCCTACAGCATCGCTCATCCCCAGGCACAGGGCATCTCGGTGGGTCTGGCTGTGTCCCAGAAGATCCTCGCCGGGCGCGGCGCATGGCGTCTGCAGGGCGGCGGCTTCGCGGGCACCATTCAGGCATTCGTGCCGATGGATCTGCTGGAGAGCTACCGCGCGGCCATCGACGGCGTGTTCGGTGATGGCTCCTGCTATGTGCTGAGCGTACGCAATTATGGCGCAGTGCCTGTCACGGAGGATATGTGAATTTTATCGCAGACGCGAGGATTTTCATTGGACGGATTTGCCTGACACAACTGTAATGTTAAATAACTTTACAGCCGTAGACTGAGCGTTTCTTGCGTACAAACGAGATTTTATCGTAAAGCGAAGTGAACGCTCATAATCCATTGATCCCCATACATAACTACATAAAGAAAAGGGCGTTCCCGGCTTTTTGCCGGGGACGCCCTTCTTTTTTTAGAAAAAGCTTGCCCGCATACCGCCTTTGCCCTGCGAATATAGATAGACCAGAACTGTGCGAAAGGGGCGAAGGTATGGAATTAAAGGTGTTCAAGGACACCCTGATGGCGGCGGGCGGCAGCTTTGACGCAAAGGCAGAGCTGCCGGTGGAGGCGGAGATCCTCATCCCGGACTACCTGCCGCAGGTGTTCAAGATCGTGAAGTGCTTTGTGCATCTGGTGGTGCTTCAGAAACAGGTGATCGGGGCGCGCGTCACGCTGGACGGCTATCTGCGCTGTGTGGTGTGCTATCAGGCGGGCGAGGACCAGAGCCTGTGCCAGACCGAACAGAAGCTGCCCTTTACCAAGACCATCGAATTTAATATGGAGGGCACGTCCTCCTGTCAGGTGCAGGTGGGCGGCGAACTGGAATATCTGAACTGCCGTGCGGTGAATCAGCGCCGCATCGATCTGCGCGGGGCCTACGCGCTGACCGTAAAGGTGAGCTGTCAGGTCGAGCAGGAGATCGTGACCGCTGTGGCCGACTGCGGTGCGGAGCAGAAGCTCACCCTGCTGTCGGGCATCCGTCCGGTGGCCTGTCTGGATAAGCCCATGACCGCGGAAGAGGAGATCGCCTTCCCGGAGCAGCCCGCCGCGGTGCTGGACATCTCCGGCGCGGCCGCGGTGGACGAGGTGAAGATCATCTCCGGCAAGGCGGTGGTCAAGGGGCGGGTGCAGGCGCGGGTGCTCTATCGGACGCAGCCGGGCTACCGGCTGGACACGCTGCGGCAGGAGATCCCCTTCAACCAGATCGTGGATCTGGACGGGGTGGGGGAGGACTGCGTCTGTTTTGCTGCCGTGGAGCCGACCGGCTGCACCTTGATGGCTGGTCAGGAGGGACACAGCACCCTCTCAATGAACGCACTGCTGCATCTGCGGGCGTGGCGGACGGTGGAATGCTACGCGGTTGGGGATGCGTTCTCCACCCAGTATGAGATGGAGGCGGAGGTGTACCAGACCGGGATGGAGCAGGTCGCGGCCCGGCTGGAGGAGACGGTGGAGGCGGTCGCCGGCGGCACGCTGCCGGATGAAAACGCGGAGCTTATCCACTGCTTCGTGACCTTGAACCCTCTGGAGCTGGTGCCGGGCAGCGGTACCCTGCAGCTTCGAGGGCGTGCGGTGGCGCATCTGCTCTGCATGAACAGCCTCGGGGAGATCGACTGTTACGACAAGGCGTTTGAATTTACCCTGCCGCAGCTATACGAGGGCGCGCCCGAGCACTACCGGGCAGAGTGCTGGGCAGGCGTGAGCGAGGTGACCGTGACGAAAAACGGCAACGAGATGAACGCGCGGGTGCTGATCCGGGTCACCGGGCTGGTGCTGCAGCGCCGCAGCGAGACGGTTTTGGCAGAGCTGCGCTGTCTTGAGCCGCTGGTGCGGCAGGACCCGGAGGTGGCACTGCGCATCTGCTACGCGAAACAGGGGGAGAACCTGTTTGACATCGCCAAGCGGTACCACGTTTCGCCCGGCGCGATGAAGCTCTGCAACCGGCTGGAGGAGCCGGAGCTGACGAGAGATCTGCGCCTGCTGGTGCCTGTGGTGATTTGAAAGGAGGCGGAGGATGGAGACCAGTACCCTGTATCGGGACATTGCCAGCCGCACCGGCGGCGACATTTACATCGGTGTGGTCGGCCCGGTGCGCACCGGAAAAAGCACCTTTATCAAGCGTTTTATGGAGCAGATGGTTCTGCCCGGCATCCAGAATCAGGCGGTGCGGACGCGGGCGCGGGATGAGCTGCCCCAGTCGGCAGCCGGGCGCACCATTATGACCACCGAGCCGAAATTCATCCCTGAGACCGCCGTGACCGTGGAGCTGGAGGGCGGCGGGAGCTTCAAGGCTCGGCTCATCGACTGCGTCGGCTACATGGTGGAGGGGGCCATGGGGCACGAGGAGAACGACCAGCCCCGCATGGTGAAAAGCCCCTGGTTCGAGCAGGAGATCCCCTTTGATCAGGCCGCCGAGACCGGCACGCGGAAGGTCATCCGGGAACACTCCACCATTGGCCTGGTGGTGACCACCGACGGCTCCATCAGCGACATTCCCCGGGAAAAGTATCACGCCGCCGAGGCTCGGGTGGTGGCCGAGCTGGCCGAGCTTGGCAAGCCCTTTGTGGTGCTGCTCAACTGCGTGCATCCGGACAGCCCCTCCAGCCGCGAGCTGGCCGCCCGCTTGGAGGAGGAGTACGGGCACACCGTCCTGCCGGTGAATTGCGAAGATCTGGATGCAGCGGGCATCGATGCCATTCTGCAGAGCGTGCTGTATGAGTTCGATGTGCATGAGCTGGCCTTCGAGCTGCCCCGCTGGGTGACCATGCTGGAAAACGATCACTGGCTGCAGCGCGCGGTGTACGAGGCGGCGGCGGAATTCGCGGCACAGGTGGACCAGATGAAGGATGTGGTCGGTCAGACAAACCCCATCCGGTGCGAATACCTCAAAGCCTCGCAGGTGCGCTCCATGGAGCTGGCCACCGGTCAGGTACGGCTGGCGATGGAGCTGAAGCCGGACATCTTCTATCGGGTGCTGGGGGAGACCACCGGGCTGGAGATCTGCGACGAGGCCGGCCTGATGCCCTGTATTCTGGACTTGGCCAAGGCCAAGCGGGAGTACGAAAAGGTGCGCAGCGCCATGGAGCAGGTGGAGGCCACCGGCTACGGCATCGTGATGCCCACCCTGAGCGAGCTGCATCTGGAGGAGCCGGAGATCGTCAAGCAGGGCGGACGCTATGGGGTGCGGCTGCGTGCCAGCGCGCCCTCCATCCATCTGCTGAAGGCCACCATCCACACCGAGATCTCTCCCATTGTGGGCAGCGAGAAGCAGTCGGAGGAGCTGGTGATGAGCCTGCTGCGGGATTTTGAGGCCGACCCCATCGAGATCTGGCGCTCCAACATCTTTGGCAAGAGTCTGCATGAGCTGGTGAACGAGGGGCTGCAATCCAAGCTGCTGCATATGCCGCAGGAGGCCCGCTCCCGCCTGCAGGAAACTCTGGAACGGGTCATCAACGAGGGCTGCTCGGGACTCATCTGCATCATCCTGTAACGCGGCAATGGCCCGCGGCGCAGGCGGCGTGCTTCACACGGCGGCAACGCTGTGGGGGCACGCTTTTGTTCTTTGTTTAGGCCGCCGCAGTCCGGGCGATACTCACAAAAAGGAGGTCGCCTATGGATGGGAAACGCTTGGTGGTGCTGTTTGGCGGGTTTGTGCTGGCATTCACGGTGGTGCTGGGGCGCTGCGCGGTGGTCGGCTCGAACACGGCATACGCGCAGGCCGCACAGGGTCAGCTTGTCACCAGTCTGCCGCTGGGCACGGCGCGGGGGAATTTCTACGATGCGCAGGGCGTACCGCTCACCGGGCAGGGGGAGCGATACTACGCGCTCTGCATCCCGGGCGAGAGCAGCTACGCACGACTGTTTGACGCAGTGACCGAGAGCGCACAGGGCGTGCTCTACACCCGGCGCAACTCGGCCCGGCCGTTTTTGGTGTCGGTACCCGCGGATATGACCGGGCAGGGCATCTACACCTGTGCGGTGCCCCAGCGGTATCTGGAGCTGCCCATCGCGAGCCATCTGCTGGGTTACCTGAACGGCGACGGCGAGGGGGTGGCCGGGCTGGAGCTGGCCTATGAGGACGTGCTGCACCGGGACATCGGCAGCTACGTGCAGTGTGTGACCAACGCGCAGGGCGCCCTGCTGGACGGTCAGCCCCCTGTGCTGACCCAGCCGGAGCAGGCGGGGCAGGGCGTGCGGCTGACCCTCTCCGAGCCGGTACAGCGAGCCTGTGAGGGCATCGCCCGGGCAGGCATGACCCGGGGCTGCATCCTGGTGCTGGAGAGCGGCACCGGGCGGCTGCTTGCCGGTGTGAGCCTGCCCGATTTTGATCCCAATGCGGTGGAAAAGAGCATTGCGGCCGATGATACTTCGCTGCTGAACCGGGCGCTGTGTGCGTTCAATGTGGGTTCGGTGTTCAAGCCGGTGCTGGCCGCGGCCGCGCTGGAGCGGGATATGGATTGGTTCACCCACGATTGCAAGGGCTATGTGGAGGTGGACGGACACATCTATCGCTGCGCCCTCGGCATTCCCCACGGGCTGGTGAACCTGCGCGGCGCGCTGGAACAGAGCTGCAACTGTTACTTTGTGCGGCTGGGACAGCAGCTTGGCGGTGAGGCGGTGCGGGAGATGGCGGCGCGGCTGGGCTTCGGCGAGAGCCTGTACCTCTCAGGCGGGATAAAGTGCGCCGCCGGGACACTGCCCAGTGCGGAAGTGCTGGAAAACACCGGCCAGCTGGCAGGGCTGAGCTTCGGGCAGGGACAGCTCACAGCAGCCCCCCTGCAGGTGGCGGCGTTTATGGATTCGATCGCCTGCGGCGGACTGTGGCGCGCCCCTTATGTGGTGGAGGGGCTTGTGGACGAAGCGAGCGGCGAGCTGACCGAACGGTTTGCCGTCCCATCGCCGGTGCGGGTGCTGGAACGGGAGGACGCCGACTACCTGCGGGATATGCTGGAAACGGTGGTCAGCGCGGGCATCGGCGGCGAGGCGGCCGCAGAGAGCGGAGATGCTGCCGGCAAGACCGGCACCGCTCAGACCGGGCAGATGAGCGAGAGCGGGGAAGAACTGCTCAACTTTTGGTTTGCCGGTTTCTGGCCGGCGGACGACCCGGAGGTGACCGTGGTGGTGATGCAGGATGGCCTGACCGAGGCCGAGACCAGCTCGGCGGAGCTGTTCAGCCGGGTGTGTGACGCGCTGCATTATCTGAAGCTGAGCGGAAAGGACGAACCTGCGAGCGGGAACGCCGCCGAACCTGCCGAAAAACGTTGACAATTCCGCGGTTCGTGCTATAATCTAGTTTGGAATATGAAAAAGCTGTGAAAGGGCCAATGTGCAGCGCCCAACGGTTCACAAGAGAGGGAGCGCCCCGGCTGAAAGCGCCCCGCCGCTGCTGCACAACGCCACCCCGGAGCTCCCGTTAACCGCGGGCGCAGGCGCTGCGTTACAGCGCAAAAAGCGGCAGCCCTTGGGCTGCAACTTGGGTGGTACCACGGAGAGTTCAGCCTTCGTCCCTTGACCGGGGACGGAGGCTTTTTTCGTGACCTGCGGCCTTTTCGTGTTTTTTGGCAAACAAACGTTTAATAGAGGAGAGTGTAACATCATGCAATGGACCGGTTTGAACGAACTGCGTGAAAAGTACCTGAGCTTCTACGAGAGCAAGGGTCATCTGCGTCTGAACAGCTTCCCCCTGGTTCCCAAGAACGACCCCAGCCTGCTGCTGATCAACAGCGGCATGGCCCCCATGAAGAAGTGGTTCCTGGGTCAGGAGGAGCCCCCCTGCCACCGCGTGACCACCTGCCAGAAGTGCATCCGCACCCCTGACATCGAGCGCGTGGGCATCACCGCCCGCCACGGCACCTATTTTGAGATGCTGGGCAACTTCAGCTTCCAGAACTACTTCAAGCCCGAGGCCATCGCCTGGGCTTGGGAGTTCCTGACCGAGGTGCTGGAGATCCCCGCCGACAAGCTGTACATCTCCGTCTATCTGGAGGACGACGAGGCCTACGATCTGTGGACCAAGAAGATGGGCATCCCCGAGGACCACATGGTGCGCTTCGGCAAAGAGGACAACTTCTGGGAGCACGGCTCCGGCCCCTGCGGTCCCTGCAGCGAGCTGTACTTTGACCGCGGCCCCGAGTACGGCTGCGGCAAGCCCGACTGCAAGGTCGGCTGCGACTGCGACCGCTTCATGGAGGTCTGGAACCTGGTGTTCAGCCAGTTCGACTCCGACGGCAAGGGCACCTACACCCTGCTGGAGAAGCCCAACATTGACACCGGCATGGGTCTGGAGCGTCTGGCCTGCGTGATGCAGGGCGTGGGCAACCTGTTCGAGGTCGACACCGTGCGCGCCCTGCTGAACCACGTTGAGAAGGTCAGCGGCAAGACCTATGGTCAGGACGACAAGACCGACATCTCCATCCGCGTCATCACCGACCATGTGCGTTCCACCACCTTCATGGCCAGCGACGGCGTGCTGCCCTCCAACGAGGGCCGCGGCTACGTCATGCGCCGCCTGCTGCGCCGCGCCGCCCGCCATGGCCGTATGCTGGGCATCAACCGTCCCTTCCTGACCGAGCTGGTGGAGACCGTCATCGAGACCAGCAAGGCCGGCTACCCCGAGCTGGAGGAGCACGGCGACTACATCAAGAAGGTCATCAGCACCGAGGAGGAGCGCTTCTACAAGACCATCGATCAGGGCATGAACATCCTGAACAACCTGATCGACGGCATCGAGCGCGCCGCTCAGGAGGGTGCCGCCCGCATCCTGTCCGGTCTGGAGGCCTTCAAGCTGAACGACACCTTCGGCTTCCCCCTGGATCTGACCAAGGAGATCGCCGCCGAGGCCGGCATTGAGGTGGACGAGGACGCCTTCCATGCTGAGATGAAGAAGCAGAAGGACAAGGCCCGCAGTGACCGTCTGGCCAAGAACATCTCCGGCTGGGACGCCGACCTGTTCGGCGAGCTGACCGAGGAGCCCACCGTCTTTACCGGCTACGAGCTGCTGGAGGACGAGGGCAAGGTTCTGGCCCTGTCCGACGGCGAGGAGCTGGTGGACGCCATCTCCACCGACGACGGCGCCAAGGAGGGCGTGCTGGTCATTCTGGACAAGACTCCCTTCTACGCCGAGATGGGCGGTCAGGTGGCTGACCACGGCGTCATCATGGCCGGCGAGGCCAAGCTGACCGTGCAGGACGTGAAGAAGACCCCCAAGGGCTACTACGTCCACACCTGCGTGCTGGAGAACGGCATGGTTCAGGTGGGTCAGACCGTCAAGGCCGCTGTGAGCAAGACCCGCCGCAGCGCCATCGCCCGCAACCACACCGGCGCCCACCTGCTGCAGGCTGCTCTGCGTGAGGTTCTGGGCAACCATGTGCATCAGGCCGGTTCTTATCAGGATGACGAGCGCCTGCGCTTTGACTTCACCCACTTCAGCGCCATGACCCCCGAGGAGCTGGCCCATGTGGAGTATCTGGTCAACCAGAAGATCTTCGAGAGTCTGGACGTTGTGGTGAACACCATGTCCATCGCCGATGCCAAGCAGGCCGGCGCGATGGCCCTGTTCGGCGAGAAGTACGGCGACGAGGTCCGCGTGGTGGATATCGACAAGTGGAGCACCGAGCTGTGCGGCGGCACCCATGTGAAGAACACTGCCCAGATCGGCTGCTTCAAGATCCTGGGTGAGTCCAGCGTGGCCGCCGGCGTGCGCCGCGTTGAGGCCACCACCGGCATGGGCGTGCTGCGCCTGCTGGACGAGCGCACCGAGCTGCTGACCGAGGTGGCCGGTGTGGTCAAGGCCAACAACCTGAAGGACGTGCCCGCCCGCGCCACCGCTCTGGCCGCTGAGGCCAAGGCTCTGGGCAAGGAGCTGGAGGAGGCCAAGGGCAAGCTGGCCGCCAGCCAGATCGACGGCCTGTTCGAGAAGGCCATTGATGTGGACGGCGTGAAGGTCATCACCGCCTTCCTGTCCGGCACCGGTACCGACGCGCTGCGCACCATGGGTGAGAAGATCCGCGACAAGGCCCCCGGCATGGTGGCTGCTCTGGTCGGCTCCACCGACGGCAAGCTGACTCTGGCCGTGAGTTGCGGCAAGGAGGCCATGGGCCGCGGCCTGAAGGCCGGCGTGCTGGCCAAGCAGATCGCCATGGTGGCCGGCGGCAACGGCGGTGGCAAGCCCGACTTCGCCATGGCCGGCCTGAAGGACGCCGGCAAGGTGGACGAGGCTCTGCAGGCTGCTGCTGAGATCGTCAAGAACAACCTGAAGTAAGAACGGTTGGACGTATAAAACTTTCCGAAAGGAGCAAGTGACGATGGATTGCCTGTTCTGCAAGATCGCGGCCGGCGAGATCCCCTCCAACAAGCTGTTTGAGGACGATCAGCTGCTGGCATTCTACGACATCGACCCTCAGGCCCCTGTGCATTTTCTGGTCATCCCCAAAAAGCACATCGATTCCGCCGCCGCCCTGACCGAGGAGGACAGCGCCCTGCTGGGCCACGTCTTTGCGGTCATCGCGAAGGTGTGTGAGGAGCTGGGCTGTGAGAAGGGCTACCGCGTTGTGAGCAACGTGGGCGAGGACGGCGGTCAGACCGTGAAGCACCTGCACTTCCATGTGCTGGCCAAGCGCAGTCTGGCATGGCCTCCGGGCTGATCGCGGGTCAAATAAGGACGTGACGCGGGCGTCAAATGCCCGCCAAAGAGACCGTAGGGCGGGCCGGCGCGGTGTCGGCCTTCCCAGCGGCTTTTGAAAAAGGAGTGTTTGAACGTGGAGTTCTATCATCTGGACGTGGCCGGTCTGGGCCGCGAGCTGCCCATCTGCAAGCTGAATGAGCATCTGTCCATCGCGGGCTTCATCATGCTGGGCGACCCCGAGCTGTGCGTCGCCTGCGCGGGCGATCTGCTTAAGAAGTGCCCGGAGTTCGACGTCATTCTGACCGCCGAGGCTAAGGGCATCCCTCTGGCTCACGAGATGGCTCGTCAGAGCGGCAAGCCCTATGTGGTGGCCCGCAAGGGCGTGAAGGCCTATATGCCCGATCCTGTGGTGGTAGAGGATCAGTCCATCACCACCGCCGGCCAGCAGAAGCTGGTGGTGGATCGGGCCGAGCTGGATGCCATGAAGGGCAAGCGCGTGCTGGTCGTGGACGACGTGATCAGCACCGGCGGTTCGCTGATGGCACTGGAGCACCTGCTGGCTCACACCGAGTGCGAGGTGGTGGGCAAGGCCGCCGTGCTGGCAGAGGGTGACGCCGCCGAGCGGAAGGACATCGTCTTCCTGGAGCCGCTGCCCCTGTTCTTCCACTAAATCATGAGCAGACCGCTCGCCTGTATTTGCTTTGGCTTTCTGGCGGCGAGGCTGCTGTGCGTTCATGCGCCGCTGGCAGCCCTTTTGCTGCCAGCGGCTTTTTGCGCAATAAGGTTTGTTTTGCGGCGCATCGACCGCATGGATGACAATACCTCAAGTTCGCTGTTTTTGATTTCAGCCGGCATGGGTGCGGCAGCGCTGCTGAGCCTTTTGCAAATGCAGTGCTTGGTCGCGCCGCTCACCCGGCAGGCAGGCCGCGAGATCGCCATGACCGTGCGGGTAGAGAGCGTTGGCCCGTCCTATCAGGACGGTATGAACAGCGGCATCCTCACGGTGGAAGCGGAGGATGGGGGAGAGGGCGGCTACCGGGTCTACAGCGGGGCGTTTCCCGCCGCAGAGCCGGGCGATCGCTTCCGTGCCCGCTTTCTGCTGAATGCCATCGGGGACAGCGAGTATCGGCTGGCCGACTATGCCGAGGCGGCCTTTTTGGAGGCAGAGTATCTGGGTGACCATCAGCTGCTGGATCGCAGCGAGGGGCTGAAGTATCGGCTGACCCGGCTGAGCCGCGGCATGGCGCGGACGGTGGTACACACTTTGGCGCAGCCCTACGCTGGTCTGGTCGCCGCCATGAGCATCGGCGATGAATCGTTCCTCACAGAGGAGCTTTCGCTGGTGTTTCGCCGTTCGGGCATCTCCCATTTGCTGGTGGTGTCCGGTCTGCACGTGACCCTCGCCAGTCGGCTCATCACCGGCCGCCGTGCGCGCAAGGCGCGCTTTCAGCGGCTGCGGGCCGCGCTGTCCATGGTGTTCACCCTGTTTCTCATGGGGCTGGTGGGCATGACCCCATCGGTGGTGCGCGCCGGCATTGCCATGATGATCTCGGACATTGGCTGTTTTTGGCTGACCACCGCCGACCCGCTTACCTCGCTCGGGGTGGCGGGTGTGGTGCTCTGCGCAGCCAACCCCTATGCGGTGTGCGATCTGGGGTTTCAGCTCTCCTTCTGCGCCTGCCTGGGGCTTTGTGCCTGCGGCTGGCTGATCGGGCGGCTGGAGCACCGCGGAGAAGAGACGTTTCTGCGCTCAGTTTGGTTTGCTCTGCTGAACTGGGTGCTGCCCTCGGTGTTCGCGGCACTGTTCACCCTGCCGGTGCAGCTTCTGCAAGGGCTGATGATCAGCGGTGCATCCATCGCGGGCAATCTGCTCACCACATGGCTGTCCGGCCCCATTACCATACTCGGTCTGCTGGCCTGCGCAGTGGGTCTGCTGCCCGGCAGTGGTGTGGCGGTGAAGCTCCTGCTCCTGCCGGCGGGACTGTGCGCCAAGCTGCTGGTCGCGCTGGCCCGCAAGGCGGCGGTTCTGCCGTTCGCCGTGCTGCCGCTGCCCAGAGCCTACACTCTGTTTGTACTGTCGCTCCTGACCGCCATCGTGCTTCTGTGCCTTCGGTTTGGCCTTGCTCGCTGGCTCGGCGCGCTGCTCCCGGTGACGGTGAGCGCCGCTGTCCTGTTCGGGCTTTGGCTCGGGCGGGATGTGGTAAGCATCCGTCTGACCGGTGCAGCCAACAATGCCTGCGCGGTGGTCAGTCAAAATGGTGAGGCGCTGGTTTTGTTCCGCGGCGGTGCCGCCAACTGGAACCGGGTGCGCCAACAGTTGGCGCAGCTTGGCATCGACCGCCCGGAATTGGTGGTGGATCTGCGGCAAAACCCATCGAATACAGCCCTGTTTGACGCGGAGCAGATCGTTCGCGTGGAGGATCTTGCGTCCGGTGAACCCGCCGTGATGCGCTGGCAGGGAATGTACATCACACTTTTGGATCAGAATACAGGGAATCTCGCCGCACTGGATGCGGACGGGTACCTGATCGCAATGCATACCGGGTCACCGGTGTTTTTCGACACGGTGGCGATCGACCTGCTGCTTGCGCCGAACTCGATCCCGCAGGGATTGGAACCGGCGGCGATCTTGACCTGCCGTATCCCGGAGAAAAGCGGAGACGCGGTGGTCTACAGCGGGGCGGCTCCGGTTGCGGAGCTGCGTCCCGGACGAAGCATTCGCTTTGCGGGATAGGGCGAAGACCTGACAAACTTCGGCGGTGAATGAGCCGCAGCTTGAGGTGAAGCATGAGCTACGAACCCAAAAAACTGAAGGAAGCGCTGGAAAACGGCTGCCCGGTGTTCTATTTCTATTCCACCGAGGAGTATCTGCTCCAGAGCCATGCCCAAAAAGCGCTGTCAGTGCTGGAAAAAGAGGACCCCGACATGACCCGCATCGACGGCCCGACCCCCGATGTGGAGGAGATCCTTCTGGCGGCAGGCACGGTGTCCTTTTTCAGCACCCGGCGAGTGGTATTTCTGCCATTGCTGCGTCCCACCACCTACGCAGAGGAGGATTTCAAGCTGCTTTGTGACGCACTGTCCACCGCGGAAAACGCGGTCTTTGTCATCACCTCGCTGTTTGAAGAAAAGCAAAAAAAGGCGAAGCGGGTGACCAAATTCATCGAGCTGTGCGGGAAGCTGGGCTTTGCGGCCGAGCTGACCCGTTCTTCGCAAAGCGAACTGGTCAAGGAGCTGCAGCGCCGCGCCAAGACCCTCAAGACCGAGCTGCCGGACGCTGCTGCCCGCGCCATGATCGAGCGCAGCGGGCAGGATCGGTTCCTGCTGGACAACGAGCTGGACAAGCTGGCGGCGCTCTGCGGCTACACCCGCATCACCGAGGAGCTGGTGGCGCAGGCCGGGACGCAGAATTTGGACGCAGATGTGTTTGAAATGACCAATCTCATCACCTCTGGGCGCACTGCGGCCGCCTGCCAGAAGCTGAACACACTGTTGCAAATGCAGAACGAGGCGATTCCCATTACGGCGGCGATGATCGGTGTGTTCACGGATATGTACCGCGTCCGCTGCGGCATGAATGCCGGTCGGTCGTACACTGATGTATACAAGGATTTCAAATACGGCGGCAAGGATTGGCGGCTGAAAAAAGCGGGAGACTCCTCCCGAAGATACAGTATGAGCCAGTTGGCGCGCTGTCTGGATCTTCTGCAGGAGCTGGATGAAAAGCTGAAAAGCTCCCCCGTGAAGGACGAGATCCTGCTGCAGACCACGGTCTGCCGTCTGGCGGAGATCGGAGGGCGAAAATGAGCGAAAAACTGCGGCTGGAACAGGTCATCCTCGTGGAGGGGCGGTACGATGCAGCCAAGCTGAGCAGTCTGGTGGACGGCCTTATTTTGATCACCGACGGCTTTGCCATCTACAAGGACAAGGAAAAGCAGGCGCTTTTGAAAGAGCTGGGCCGCCGGCGCGGGGTCATCATCCTCACCGACTCGGACGCGGCGGGATTCCGTATCCGAAACTTCGTCAGCAACCTTGTGGGCGAAAAGTACGTCAGTCAGGCGTATGTGCCCGCCATTAAGGGCAAGGAATCCCGCAAGGAAAAGCCCGGCAAAGAGGGCCTTCTGGGTGTGGAGGGCGTCCCGGCTGAATTGATCCGCCAAGCGCTCCTCACTGCCGGTGGGCGGGAACAAAAGCCCCGAACCGGCCGTGAGATCACCTACAGCGACCTGTTCGACTGGGGGCTTTCGGGCAGTGCGGGCTGTGCCGATGCTCGGTTTGCCGTGCTGAACCGGCTGGGTCTGCCGCCAAGACTGTCCAAAAAAGCACTGTGTCAGGTGCTGAACGAGCTGTACAGCTTTGAGGAGCTGGACGCCCTGTTGAAAAGTGAAGCATAATAAAAACGCGCCTGTGCGATGGAAATTCCATACGCACAGGCGCGCTTTGTTTTGTTCTGTCAGCATTGAAGGATAAGCCAGACCCGGTCAAACCGCCGGGTATGCAGGTCTTCACGGCGGATGTAGAAGTAAATTCGTCCGCAGTCACCGAACATCAGCTCGAAGCCGTCACAGGCAACGGTGTCCAGCTGAAACAGCAGCCGCCAGTCCTCAATGGAATGGGTGCGGGCGTCCTCCTTATCCGCTTGGGGGATGCCTTTCCAGCCGCCCCCCAGATAGTGCCCTCGCCCGACCAGCTCGCATTCGCAGGTCATGCTGTTCTGGATGACGTCCGGCCAGCCAAACAAAACGCTGCGGTTGGTGGGCCACTCACAGCCCAGCGCGCGGCGTGCCGCGTCGAAGCGGTCAAAGTTGGTATTTTCCGGGTGAGCAACGACAAAATCCTCCCAGCCGGGCAGGGAAGCTTCACGCTCCATGCGGATGCCCAGCGCGGGCAGGCGGTATTCCTCACACAGCTCCGTCGGGAATTCGGCGGGCCGGAGCGCATTGGCATCCTCGAACCAGAACACCCGCGCACAGCCGCCGTCCGCTGGGTCGAAGCCCCACCGCTGGGAGCCAAGCTCGTAGAAAAAGGCAAGCACACCGGTATTCGGCAGCAGCCCCTCGGCATCGCATTCAGCGAGGTCCGCACAATTGAACTGTGCCAGAAACGCCAGCGGACGGGGGTTTATCTCATCATCGTCAAAGGTGGC
>JBGVKB010000019.1:0-13267 GCA_045118955.1 Oscillospiraceae bacterium
CCGATCTTGCCGCAGAAGCTGCCCTGAGCGGTGTCATACTTCAGCAGGTGAGCCAGCATCCCGGGGCTGGTCAGGTCGTTGATGGCCACAACCTCGTAGCCCTCGGCCTCGAACATCTGACGGAAAGCCAGGCGGCCAATGCGGCCGAAACCATTGATAGCAACTTTAACTGCCATGTTTATACTCCTCCCAAATATAGAAACGTTTCTAAATTTCACTCGAAATTCTCTTTCAAATCTCGCGTTGTTTTTATTGTACCCCAAAACGCCGGAAACTGCAAGGGCTGTGACAAATATTTAACATAAAAATCCATAATTGCAAGCAAACGGCGGGTTCTCCACCCTTTTACGCTGCTTTTTTCTCCCTCATGCGGCACACTAATCCGGTCTGACCGGGTATTTTCCGCTTTTGGGCAGATGGAAGGGGGCGGCGGCATGGATGCACAGAGCGCGCGGCAGCGGGCGGCCGAGGGCTTCGCGGCGGCGGCGCGCCAGGATGAATCGCCGCCCCGGTGGTGCTGGCGGCTGCTGGGGCGGGCCTGCGCGCAGGAGGCGCTGGCGGCGGCGCACGGCCGGGGCGGGTGCGAGCTGACCGCGGAGACTGCCCGCGCTCTGGAGGAGATCCGCCGCCGCTGCCGGGTGCCGGCCGGGCGGCTGGCGTACACGGGCAGCCCCGCTCCCCTGCCCGCCGGGGTATCGGGACAGGCAGTGCAGGCGGCGGTGATCGCCCTGACCGCGGCAGGGCTGCGCCGGGGAGGACAGGCCGCCGCGGTGGGGATCCGGCTGTTCCGGGATGGGAATGCGGCGGTCCTGCTGGTGGTCAGCAGCGGCAGTACTGCCGGAGATCGGCTGGGTCAGCGGCTGGGGCGGGCGCTGGCCCGCACCGCCGGGGGAAGCTTTTTGACCGCAGCAGGCGGTGGGCAGGTCAGCGCCGCCCTGCGCTTGCCCCTGACCGACTGCGCCCCGTGCCCTCCATTTGACCCGACCGGGCAATACGGGACGGCGGCGGGGCTGCTGTGGGAGTTCGGGGTGTGGGACTGACCGCCGCGGACAAACCGATCAGCGCTTCAGCGCTTTTGGTACAGCACCAGCTCCGGGTCGGCGCCGCCCGGCCCGTAGGTACACACCAGCAAAAACTCCATACAGGCCACCAGCCCGAAGCACCGCTCCCCGCCGAACGCACACTCCAACTGGGCGGCAAGGTACAGGCTGCGGTCGTCCAGCAGGCGCACCGACGCGCCGCCCATGGGGTACTCCAGATTCACAAAGCTGCCCACCATCTCATGAAGCTGCCGCACCGGGGGCATCCCGGGGATGGCCAGCGCGTTGAACTCCTCGATCAACTGCCGGCGGAATGCCTCATAGGCCTCCCTCCCGCCGGTTTGGATGTACCGCGCGATGAAGCAGGGCGCACCGAAGGGCTTCCCGCCCGTCCCGGTGCAGCCCCCGCAGCTTGCCCGCAGGGTGCAGTCCGCACAGTTTGCTCCGCAGATGGTTCGTTCCATAGACATCGCTCCTTTCAGCGTCTTTTCTTTCTTCATACACCCGCGTGCGCCAAAAGACAAGTCTTGAAAAAATGGCGAAAATGTGGTAATATAAAGCCGTTGAAACGATTTTTTTGACATAAGCAAACGCCCCCTGCGGACAGGGGGCGTTTGCTTTTTGTTATTCCGTTTGTTCGGCAGGGGTCTGCTCGGCGCACACCGCCAGCAGGCAGCAGCCCAGACCGATCAGCCCCACCATGCCCAGCACGGCGCTCTCGGCCAGCTTCATACGGTCGGCTTGACCGACCAGATACAGGCACAGGCTCTGGGGCAGCTCCAGACAGGTACACAGAGTAAAGGCCGCGTACCCGCGGAAGAACAGCCCACGCCCCGCCCCGCTCCGGGGCAGGTAGAACGCCTTGACCGCCCCCTGCATCAGCAGCAGGGCCGCCAGCGCGCTGAACACCTCCAGCGTGGGGACCACGCGCACGATGCCGGTGGGCATATAGCTGAACCGATGCACCGTGAGCAGGAAGAAGGCCGCCGTGCCCAGCACGCCCACCCATGCGCGGGCGCTGGGCGCGCCGGTGTAGCCGCTGAGCCGGGACACCCCCAGCAGCAGGAGCCACAGCGCCGTGAACAGGTACAGCACCGTCACCGCGCCCTCCAGCGTGGCCAGGTCCTCGGTCTCCCGCAGGCGCACCAGCTTCACCCCGGTGTACAGGGCGTAGGCCGCGCCGGTGGCCACACACAGCAGCCCAAGGCACCGGCTGCGCCGCAGCAGGCCTTCGGGACAGCGGGCCGCCAGCCGGCTGGCAAGCAGGCCCAGTGCCAGCACCAGACCCAAGCAGGCATACCGATACCACACCGGCCACAGGGTGCAGAAGCCGGTCGCCAGATCGGTGAAGTTGACCAGATCCAGCCAGCGCGCCGCGCCGGCCGCCACGGGAACGAGCAGGGATAGCATCGCCGCGAAACGTTTCATGTCACAGTCTCCGTCTCAGTGCGCCCGGTGCTTTTTGCGGCAGCGGGCGCATATCCATTGAACAGGGCCGGCCGGGTGGACAAGGCGTCCCGCCGGGCGGCCGTACAGTATTCTGATTCTACATTGTACCGTGCCTGCCGGTAAATTGCAAGCGGACTGTGCCGGTCGAAAGGATGGTGTCCCCATGCGAAATCCCCTCGCCCCGCTGGCGGTGTTCGCGCTGCTGAGCTGCGCGATCCCCATGCTCTCCATGGCCGTCCCTCCCGCGGAGGAAGCTGCCGCCTCCGGGCTGTTGGCCGAACCGCCCGCCGCCGCGCCCACCGCACAGCCGACCCCCTCCCCCACCCCCGGCACCGAGGAGACCGTTCTGGTGCTGGACACCGGCACCGGGCAGGTGCTGACCGTGCCGGTGCGGGACTATGTGCTGGGCGCGGTGGCCAGTGAGATGCCCATTACATGGCCGGACGAGGCGCTGAAGGCACAGGCGGTGGCCTGCCGCAGCTACGCCCTGTATCAGGCGCAGCACGCAGACCGGGCGGCTCTCTCAGGGGCGTTTCTCTCCGCCGACCCCGCCCGCCGGGAGGGCTTTATGACCGACGAGGTGCTGCGCAGCTACTGGGGCAGCGACTACGCGGCGAACGCGGCCCGGCTGGGCGGGCTGGTGGACGAGGTGCTGGATCAGGCGCTGTATTACGGGGACGAGCCTGCAGCCGCCTGTTACCACGCCATCAGCAACGGGCGCACCGAGGCCAGCCAGAACGTGTGGAGCCAGAGCCTGCCCTATCTGCAGGGGGTGGACTCCGCCGCCGACCGCACCGACCCGAACTGCGCGGCAAGCTTCACCCTGAGCCGCACCCAGATGGAGAATCTGCTGACCATCGCCTTCCCCGACTGGCCTCTGCCGGAGGACCCGGCGGAGTGGTTCGGGGCGGTGGAGTACACCGACGCGGGTTATGTGTACAGCCAGCAGGTGGCGGGCAGCCCGGTGCGGGGCACGGTGCTGCGGCGGGTGCTGTCGCTGCGCAGCGCCTGCTTTGCCATTCAGTGGCAGGCCGGGGAGGAGCAGTTCCTCGTGAGCACGCTGGGCTACGGGCACGGGGTGGGGCTGAGCCAGTACGGGGCCAGCGCCATGGCCCTGACCGGCGCGGGCTGGGCGGATATTTTGGCCCACTACTTCCCCGGCACGCGGGTGGTGGCCCTTTCGTAACTAAGAACCGCGCAGATGCGCCAAAAACAGCTTTACCAAATTGCGCCGATGATGTATAATACAGGAAATTCGACCCACAACGACCCGGCGCTGCCCCAAAGGCCGCCCCATCCAAAGGAGTGACCAAGCTTGAACGTTCGACTGCGCGGCAAACTGCGCTATTTCCTGTCCGTCTGTGCCACCTATCTGGAGATCCTGCTCTCTGGCATCCTCGCGGTGGCCCTGCTCATCTGCGGTGTGCAGATGATCCCCGCCCTGTTCAGTCTGGAGATCCACGGCAACACCGAGGTCTTTCACAAGTTTCTGGAGAACCTGTTCACCCTGATCTTGGGCGTTGAAGCGCTGAAGATGCTCTGCAAGCACTCACCCGGCGCGGTCATCGAGGTTCTGATGTTCACCATGGCCCGTGAGATGGTGGTACACAAGACCTCTCCCTTCGAGAATCTGGTGGTCATCGTCAGCGTGGCGATCCTGTTCTTCGTGCGCAAGTACCTGTTCGTTTCCTCCTTCGGCCATCCCCATGCCCATCAGCACGACCACGACATGGACGGCACCGGCTATGAGCACTACCACGGCGGTCACGGCCTGCAGGGCGTGTTCCACCCGGAGTTCGTCGTGGACGATGATGCGGACGACACCGAGGAAGCCATGGCCCAGGAGGACTGACCCGGCCATCCCCACCAAACCGACACAAAAAGGGCTGCGATCCGATGGATCGCAGCCCTTTTGTTTTGCCGTATGTATCGCGCCGTGAAGAAGCTTACTTCTTGTTCTTCATGGTGACGGCACCGCTGATGACCGCGCCCTGCGCCATGGTCATGGTGGCGGTGCTGATGTCGCCCTCCACAATGGCGTTGGTGTCCAGAGCCATGTTGCCCTGCACGTCCACATCGCCCTTGATGCTGCCGGAGCACAGCAGGTCGCCGGCGTAAATGTTGCCGGTGACGACGGTGTTGCTGCTCAGCACAACGCTCTCGGTGGCGCGCACGTCGCCGGTGACCTTGCCGCCCACCAGCTGCATGCTGGCCGCGGTGACGTTGCCGGTGACCTCGGAGCGGATGACGACCTTGCCCTTAGCGGTCACATCGCCGTTGACCACACCGTCGATCTCCACATCGCCCTTGGCGCTCAGCTTGCCCTCCAGCACGGTGCCTTTGGCCAGATAGGTGACGCCCACAGGCTCCTCCACCTTAACCTCGGCCTTGGGGGCCTCCTCAACAGGCTCAGCCTTGGGGGCCTCCACAGCAGGCTCGGCCTTGACCTCGGGAGCCTTCTCCTCAACCACAGGCTCGCTGCCGCCGAACATACCCATCAGATTCTTCTTCTTGCTCATATCTTCCTCGCTCACTTTCTGTCGTTGGTGTGTGTCGTGTGTATATATAAAACGGGATGGGCTGCATTGCCCAAGCACCATTGCAACAAGGTCTCAGAGGGCGTACAGCACCCCCACTGCAGCGGCCATCCCATCGCCGGCGGGCGCTTTTGCCCGCCGCCCCCGCATACCGTCACGCCGATACGGGGCTTCTGCCGCAAAACAGCAACTCATCGCCCCGATCCTCAGCGGAACGGGCGGTCAGGATCAATTTTCGCCAAACGAGCCGCGCATCCTCCGTTACACCCCAATGGCTTGTAAGCGGAGCCGCAAAATTCGCTGTCAAAAACGAAAATTTTGCTATTATCGTGTTTAGAATAGCACATTAGTTCGGCAAATTCAACCCCCCGCCGGGGCCAAAACGCGAAAGAATTTGCACTTATCAACCATCCTGTAAGCCTTGAACCTCCGCAGAGTGCAAAAGCGGGGAACAGCCCCATGGACTGCTCCCCGCTTTTATCGTTTTTCGGTCGCTGTTGTCAGCCGCAGCTCACACTTCCAGATCCACCACGGTGCCGGACATACTGAACAGCTTGGCGCTGATCCGATCCATGTACACCATGCCCAGCTCAAGGCCGCTCTCGGCGTTGTAGATGTCCGCCAGCTGGGGCATCACCTCAAAGGCCTTCTTCTTGGCATCGGCGCTGTTGTCGAAGTCCACGGTGCCCTGCACACGGATCCACTCGCCCTTCTTGTTGGCGGTGCAGATCTCAATGTTGGTGTTGTCCAGGATCTGCTTGTAGGCAGCCTTGTGCTTGCCGATGGCGAAGTACAGGCGGCCCTTGTACTCCATGGCGAAGCCAAAGGGGCGCACGCGGGGCATATAGCCCTCCACGGTGGCAAAGTAGAACGTGGGGTTCTCCTTCAGAAAGGCCATCAACTCTTCCATATTGTTTCCTCCTCTTTATAAAACACGAATGTGCATGGGGCAGGCTCAGCGCGCCCCGAATCGGTATTGGGTGGTCTGATGGTACTCCGCGCCCGGGCGCAGGATGCAGTCGGGGAACTGAGGCCGGTTCGGCCCGCAGGGGTAGTGCTGGGTCTCAAGGCAGAAGCCCGCCCGGGGGAAGATGGGCTGCCCGCTCTTGCCGGGCACCCGCTCCAGCCAGTTGCCGGTGTAGAACTGCACGCCGGGCTGAGTGGTCAGGCAGGTGAGGGTGATTCCGGTGGCCTCACACCGGACTTCGGCGGCAGGACGCAGGGTGCCCGCTTCGCCGTCCACGCACCAGTTGTGGTCGTAGCCGCGGCCCCAGATGAGCTGGTCGTACGCCGCGTCGATGTCCTGTCCGATGGGCTTTTCCGCCGTGAAATCCATGGGGGTGCCCGCCACCGGCTCGAGGGAGCCATAGGGGCAGCTATGCTCGTTGGCAGGGGTAAAACGGGCCGCGTGCAGGGTCAGCCGGTGATCCAGCACGTCGCCGCCGCCCGCCAGATTGAAGTAGCTGTGGTTGGTCAGGTTGATGGGGGTGGCCCGGTCGGCCACCGCCCGGTACTCGATGGTGAGGGCGTTGTCCTCCTCCAGCCGGTAGGTGAGCCACGCGGTCACGTTCCCGGGGAAGCCGTCCTCCCCGTCCGGGCTTTCGTACCGGAAGGTCACCGACCGCCCCTCCTGACCCTGCTGCACCCCGGCGGCGGCCTTGCGGTGCCACACGCCGTGGTTGTGGTTGGGGCCATTGTTGGCGGTCAGGGCATAGCGCACCCCATCCAGCTCAAAGGCAGCGTTCTCGATGCGGTTGGCGAACCGCCCCACAAACGCTCCCAGGAAGGTCTCGTCCTGCTCATACTCGGCCACGGTGTCGAAGCCCAGCACCACGTCCACCATGCGGCCTGCTCGGTCGGGCACCAGAACGGCGGTCACATGGCCGCCCCAGTCCAGACAGCGCACCCGCATCCCGGCGGCGTTGGTCAGAATGTACTCGGTCACAGGCTCCCCCTGCGATGTGACGCCGAAGGGTCGTGTGGTCACCATGGGCGTGCGCCCCCTTTCAGGCCCGCGGGCCGATGTTCTGTACACATTCAGTATAGCACAAACGTTCCCGCACAGAAAGTGGGGCGCGCGTTTTTTTACAGTTCGGGGACCTCCGCCCAGCCCTCAAAGGCGGTCTCGGCGGGGCCGCTCATCAGGATGCCCTCATCCCCCACCCGGATGACCAGCTCACCGCCCCGCAGCTCCACGGTCACATCGGTGTTCTTCTCGCAGATGCCCCGCGCCACGCAGGCGGCCACGGTGGCACAGGTTCCGGTGCCGCAGGCCAGCGTCTCGCCGCTGCCCCGCTCCCACACCCGCATCCGCAGACGGTCGGGGGCCAGCACCTGCACGAACTCGGTGTTCACCCGGTCGGGGAAGCAGGGGTGATGCTCAAAGCAGGGGCCGATCTTCTCCAGCTCCAGCGCATCGGTGTCCTCCACCTGGGTGACGCAGTGGGGGTTGCCCATGCTGATGCAGGTCACGGTCCAGTCCCGGCCGGCGGCGTTCAGCACCCGATCCACCACCGGGCCGTCGCCCAGACCCACACAGGGCACCTCCCCGGGCAGGAAGCGGGCGCGGCCCATCTCGGCCTGCCACATCCCCGCGCCGGTGCGCCGCAGGACCTTCAGACCGTCGTCGGTGTCGATGTTCAGCACGTCCTTCTCCACCCCGTGGGTGTACAGCCACTCGGCCACACAGCGCACCCCGTTGCCGCACATGGCGCCCCGGGTGCCGTCCGCGTTGAACATGACCATCCGGCCGTCCGCGCCCTCGGTCACAGGCGCGCAGATGCAGATGATGCCGTCGCCGCCCACCGAGAACCGCCGCCGGGACAGGCGCTTCGCCAGCTCGCCCATGTCCGGGCGCAGACCCTCGCGCTGGTCCACATACAGGTAGTCGTTGCCGCAGCCGTGCATCTTGGTAAAATACAGTTTCATCGGGCGTTCCCCTCTCATGATCGGTGTTGCTTTAATATACAACTTATAAAATAGCGGCAAGCGCGGGTGAAATCAAGTCTTTTACGGGGATTTTTTGTCCGAACGTCCTCCCTGTCCGGCAAACCGGCCGAAGCGTCCGTTCCGCGAAAAATAACCCTTGACAACGTTCCCCGGATAGGATATAAACAATATAGATTTGGCCTGCCGGGGGGTATGTTCCTCCGAAACGTCGGCCTTTCACAGCATTTCAGATGCAATCAGCAATGTGCGCCCGGTGCGCGCACACAACAAAAAGGAGAGTTTTCGGACATGGACGAGATTTTTGAGCGTATCCGCAGCATGCTGGCGGAGCAGCTGGAGATTGACGAGGACCGCATCACCATGGACAGCAACATCATGGAGGATTTCGACGCCGACAGCCTGGATCTGGTCGATATGGTCATGAGCCTGGAGGATGAGTTCGGCATCGAGGTGCCCGACGAGGACGTGGAGAAGTTCCACACCGTGGGCGACGTGGTTCGTTTCATCGAGGCCAACAGCTGAGCTCTGGATCACCTCGTGTATCTTTCGTGCCCTGCCCCGGATGCGTGCAGGGCACTTTTTGTGTTTCCCGCCGAAACCAATGGTTTTATTTTATAGATAAGGAGCAACAAACATGAGCGACGGCAAAAAGAAGCTGGTGGAAGCCATCACCGCCCAGGGCGAGGACTTTACCCAGTGGTATACCGACATCTGCCTGAAGGCTGAGCTGGTGGACTACTCCAGCGTGAAGGGCTTCATGGTCATGCGCCCCTACGGCTACGCCATCTGGGAGAACATCCAGAAGGATCTGGACAGCCGGTTCAAGGCCACCGGTCACGAGAACGTGGCCATGCCCATGCTGATCACCGAGAGCCTGCTGAAGAAGGAGGGCGAGCTGGTGGAGGGCTTCGCCCCCGAGGTGGCCTGGATCACCAGCGGCGGCTCCAACCCTCTGGAGGAGCGCCTGTGCGTGCGCCCCACCAGTGAGACCCTGTTCTGCGACCACTTCTCCCACGTGCTGCACTCCTACCGTGAGCTGCCCATGCTGTACAACCAGTGGTGCAGCGTGGTGCGCTGGGAAAAGACCACCCGTCCCTTCCTGCGTACCCGCGAGTTCTGGTGGCAGGAGGGTCACACCATCCACGAGACCGCCGAGGAGGCCATGGCCGAGACCGAGCAGCAGCTCAACTGCTACGCCGACTTCTGCCAGGACAGCCTGTGCATCCCCGTGCTGAAGGGCCGCAAGACCGACAAGGAGAAGTTTGCCGGTGCTGAGGCCACCTACACCATCGAGGCGATGATGAAGGACGGCAAGGCCCTGCAGAGCGGCACCAGCCACTACTTCGGCGACAAGTTCAGCCGCGCCTACGACGTGACCTTCACCGGCCGCGACAACAAGCTGCAGTTCCCCCACCAGACCAGCTGGGGCGCTTCCACCCGTCTGATCGGCGCCATCATCATGACCCACGGCGACGACAGCGGCCTGATCCTGCCCCCCGCCATCGCCCCCATTCAGGTGGTGATCGTGCCCATCGCCGCCCATAAGCCCGGCGTCACCGAGAAGGCCGCTGAGCTGGCCGAGCGCATCGGCAAGTTCGCCCGGGTGAAGCTGGACGTCAGCGACAACAGCCCCGGCTGGAAGTTCAGCCAGTGGGAGATGAAGGGCGTGCCCCTGCGCCTGGAGATCGGCCCCAAGGACATGGAGAAGAACCAGTGCGTGCTGGTGCGCCGCGACACCCGCGAGAAGATCTTCGTGAGCCTGGACGAGCTGGAGACCGCCATCCCCGCCGCGCTGGACGCGCTGGCCAAGAACATCTTCCAGCGCGCGCTGGAGAACCGCGAGGCCCGCACCTACACCGCCCACAACTGGGATGAGGTGAAGGAGCTGAGCGCCACCACCACCGGCTTCATCAAGGCCATGTGGTGCGGCGATCTGGCCTGTGAGGAGAAGATGAAGGCCGAGGCCGACCTGTCCAGCCGCTGCATGCCCTTCGAGCAGGAGCAGATCAGCGACGTGTGCCCCTGCTGCGGCAAGCCCGCCAAGAAGATGGTCGTCTGGGGCAAGGCTTACTAAGCACACCCACTGACCTTACCGCAAACACAGACCGCCCCGGAGCGCAAGCTCCGGGGCGGTCTTTTTGCGTGTGGGCGCGGGGTGGATTTTCCACACGGCCGCCCATAAAACTCCACAAAAAATCTCCCCGATCTTCGGCGCATACGCCAAAAGCCCGGGGAGATTTTTCACATTTCGGCCAGTTTCTGTGGAAAACCCGCTTCGCTCAGTCCACGCCCGCCAGCGCCCGAACCACCGCGCCCGCCAGCATCAGGCCGGCCGCGCCGGGCACAAAGCTCACACTGCCGGGCACCGTTTTTTTCGGCGCGCCGGGGCGCTCGCCCCCGTCCGCCGTGCCCGCAGGCGGCTCCACCGCGCCCTTGGCGGGGATGGGCGGCTCGGTGGAGTAGACCACCCGCACATCCCGGATGCCCCGCTTGCGGCACTCCTGCCGCATCACGCGGGCCAGCGGACAGCCGCTGGTCTTGGAGAGCATGGTCAGCTCCAGCCGCTCCGGGTGCAGCTTGTTGCCGGTGCCCATGCTGCTGATGACCGGCACCCCCGCCGCCTGCGCCCGCCTCAGGATCTCCAGCTTGGCGGTCACCGTGTCGATGGCGTCCACGATGTAGTCGTACCGCACCGGCCCGTCAAAGGGCAGGCGGTCGGCGGTCTCGGGCATATAGAACATGGGCACCACCGTGACGCGGCAGTCCGGGTCGATGTCCCGGATGCGGTCGGCGGCCACCTGCGCCTTGTTTTTGCCCACCGTGCTGCGCAGGGCCACAAGCTGGCGGTTCAGGTTGGTCTCGCTCACCGTGTCGTCGTCCACCAGCGTCAGCGCGCCCACCCCCGCCCGGGCCAGCGCCTCGGCGGTGTAGCTGCCCACACCGCCCAGACCGAACAGCAGTACATGGGCGTTTTTCAGCCGCTCCACCCCGTCGCTGCCCAGCAGCAGGGCGGTGCGCTCATGCATTTTTTCCATGGCAGTGTCCCCTTATCGCTCAAACTGGGTGGAGAGCAGGGTGCTCCACACCTCGCCCGGCTCCAGCACCGCGGCGGCGGCGCGGTCGGCCCAGTCCTGACTGCCGCCCTCCACACCGGGCAGGCTGTGCCACGGCTCGATGCACACGAAGGGGATCTTCTCCAGCTTGGCGCTGGCACTCCAGATCAGCACATAGGGGTAGCCGGCGATGTCGCAGGTGATGCTGCGGCCGGTGTCCTTCTCCACGATGCCCAGAGTGGTGGCGGTCAGGTTGGTCATGCAGAAGCTGTCGTTGTCAAACAGCCGGTCGTGCAGGGGGATGGTGTCGGTGTTGGTCGCCAAATAGTAGCACCTGCCGCTCACAAGGCCGTTGGGGCGGCAGTCCACGCACAGAGGGCTTTGCTTGGTGTCAAAGCGGAACTCATAGTCCCCGGTGTCGTGCTTGTCATCAAAGGGGACGGCAAAGGCCGGGTGGTAGCCGAAGCCAAAGGGCATGGCCGCGCTGCCGGTGTTCTCCACCTCCACGATGTGGCGCAGGGTGGTGCCCTCCAGCCGGTAGGTGGAGCGCAGGGCAAAGTCGAAGGGGAAGCGCTCGGCGGTGTCGAGGCCGCTGCGCAGCTCGAGCACCAGCTCCTGCCCGGTCTGCCGCAGCAGGGTGTGCTCCAGATCGCGGGCAAAGCCGTGCTGGCCGCCGCTGTAGCTGCGGCCCTCCCATGTGAAGGCCCCGCCGGTGAGCTTGCCTGTCCACGGGAACAGGATGGGCGCGTGGCGGCCCCAGACCGCCTTGTCGCCGCACCAGAGCATCTCCTCGCCGGCGGCGTTCTTCAGGCTGACCGCCTCCGCGCCGTGGGTGGACACGGTGAGGGTCAGCGCCTCGCTGCGAATGATGTATTCCATAGCAGAGTGACCTCCTTCAAGGGCTGCGGGCAGCCCGGTGTTTCTGTGCCCATTATACCCCCTGCCCCGCCCCGCCCGCAAGGGGCTGAGGGCTGCCCGATCCCGGCAGATGAGGAAGAAGCAGCCAAACGCCCACACAAAAAACAGGGCGCGGAACGGTGTGTTCCGCGCCCTGTCGGGTCATTCAGTTGCAGAAGTTCGCCCGCCCCGGAGCGATCTCAGCGCTCCGGATTCACTCAGCCGAACCGCGGCAGCCACTGCAGCAGCCGCTGCAGCCGCCCTCCACCGAACAGCCGATGCACTTGACGGTGCCGCTCTTTTTGGCCTTGTACACATACAGGCCGGCGGGCACGAGGATGGCCAGAAGGACCAGAATGAGAATGAGATCGGTCATAAGGCAATGCTCCTTTCGACAGCTTACTTCTTGCTGCTCAGGGCGTACTCAGCCTGCAGGTTCTTGTCGGCCTTGCGGATCAGATACACGATGAAGGCGATGATGGCCGCCACGGCGATCAGGCCGGGGACAAAGCCGGTGCCCACACCGCCGGTGGTGATCAGGGTGCCGATCTGGTAGACGAAGAACGCGACCGTGTAACCGGTGGCGAACTGCAGACCGATGCCGCCGGCCAGCCACTTGCGATCCTTGATCTCAGAGTTCATGGCGCCGATGGCAGCGAAGCAGGGAGGGGTGAACAGGTTGAACATCAGGTAGGCCAGCGCGGCGACCTGAGTCAGACCGAAGACAGCAGCGACCTCCTCGGCGCCGCCCATCAGGGCCAGCTCCTCGGTGTCGATGAAGTTGGTGATGCCGTAGCAGACGGCCAGAGTGCCGACCACGTTCTCCTTGGCGATGAAGCCGGTGACTGCGGCGGCGGCAAGCTGCCAGGCGCCGAAGCCCAGGGGGATCAGCAGGACGGCCACGGGGGAAGCGATGGAAGCCAGGATGGAGGTGTGCTCCATGCCCTCCTCCACCAGCTCAAAGCTCCAGGTGAAGCTCTGCATGATCTGCACCAGAGTGTTGCACAGCAGGATGATGGTGCCGGCCTTGACGATGTAGGCCCAGCCGCGGCTGCACATGGAGATGAAGGCGCGCTTCAGGCTGGGGAGCTTGTACTCAGGCAGCTCCATGATGAAGAAGGACTTGCGGCTCTTGTGGCCGGCGATCTTGTTCACCAGCAGAGCGCCGAAGAAGATCAGCAGGATGCCCACGAAGTACATCAGGGTGCCCACCCAGGAGGCGTCGGCGAAGAACACGCCGGCGAACAGGGCGATGACGGGCAGCTTGGCGCCGCAGGGCATGAAGGGGGCCAGCATGGCGGTGGCGCGGCGCTCACGCTCGTTGCGGATGGTGCGGCAGGCC
>JBGVKB010000020.1:0-3437 GCA_045118955.1 Oscillospiraceae bacterium
AACAATTTGAAGGAGTGACCCTCATGGCACGGCCCTTTTCCTCTGCCGAAGCAAAACACGTCATCGACCAGCACCAGCGCATTCTTCACTGGCTGGAGCAGTCCCAAACCTTTGAAGCCACCCGCCGGGACGAGCTGCGCGCCGCCTTGAACGCCATGGCCGACCACCGCTACCGCCTGCTTCTGCGGGCCATCCCGGTGGAGGAGCTGAATCAAGAGGGCGGCGGCATCCGCACCCGCCTGCTGCGGGACAGCGGCCTTGCCACGCTGGAGGACGTCCACGACACCTCTGTCCGCCGCCTTGAGGCCATCAACGGCATCAGCGCTGAGAACGCCCGGCACATCAAGTCGGTAGCCGGGGAATTTGCCAAGCAGGCACGTGCCGCCGTGCGCATCCAGCTCAGCGCGGACGAGCGGGACGCGGCGTCCACCCGGGTGGTGAAAGCCGCCGCCGCCCTGCGCATCGGCCTGCCCCACCTCAAGACCTGCGCCGCCCTGTCGGAACGCCATCCCGGGCAGATCCAAGCCGCCTTGAAAAACGCCGCCCCCGGACGCAATGGTCTGGTGTGGACGTTCACCCCCCGCAAGAAAAAGGAACAGGCCATCGCCGCATTTCATGAATTGGCCGCCCTGCTGGACGGCGATTACGGCAAGCAGGCTCTGCCCGCCGCCGCCGCGCTGGAGCAGGCGAGCACCCTCACCGGCGATCAGGCGTGGCAGCGGTTCATTGAAGAGCCGATCCCCTTCTTCAACCTCATTGAGGAGGTGGAGCCGGGGCTGCTCAGCGACGGTGACGGCGACTACGGCCTGCCCCGCGAGCTGGCCGAAGAAATCGAGCGTCAGCCCCTGCAGCTTGACGGCCTGACCTGTACCCTGCGCCGCTATCAGGAGTGGGGCGTGAAGTACATCCTGCATCAGGAGCAGGCCCTGCTGGGGGATGAGATGGGTCTGGGCAAGACCGTACAGGCCATCGCCGCCATGGTCAGCCTGCGCAACGAGGGCGCCACCCATTTTGCGGTGATCTGCCCCGCCAGCGTGCTCGCCAACTGGTGCAAGGAGATCCCCCGCCACAGCGACCTGAAGGTGGTACAGGTCTACGGCCCTCAGCGGGCCGAGGCTCTGCAGTACTGGAAGGAGACCGGCGGCGTGGCGGTGACCACCTACGAGGGCGCCCACCATCTGACGCTGGAGGATGACTTCCGCATGGCCATGCTGACGGTGGACGAGGCCCACTACATCAAAAATCCCAAGGCCAAGCGCACCGCCACCGTGACCCGACTGTGCGGCCACGCCGACCGGCTGCTGTTTATGACCGGCACCGCACTGGAAAACCGGGTGCGGGAGATGCTGCGCCTGATGGGTCTGCTGCAGCCCGAGGTGGCCGAGCAGGCCAAGCGCATGGCCTTTATGGCGGCCGCGCCCCAGTTTCGGACGGCAGTTGCGCCGGTCTACTATCGCCGCAAGCGGGAGGACGTACTGGCGGAGCTGCCCGACCTGATCGAGAGCCGGGAGTGGTGCCCCATGAACCCCGCCGAGGAGGCCGCCTATGAGGAGGCCGTCCTGTGCAATTTTATGGCCGCCCGTCGGGTGTCCTGGAATGTGGAGGACCCCGCCCAGTGTACCAAGGCGGCCCGTATGCTGGAGATCGTGCAGGAGGCGGAGAGTCAGGGGCGCAAGGTCATCGTATTCTCCTACTTTCTGGACACCTGCAGCCGGGTGGTGGAGCTGCTGGGCGAGCGCTGCCTTGACCCCATCAGCGGCTCGGTCTCCCCCGCCCGCCGTCAGGAGATCATCGAGGAATTTGAGCGCGCCCCCGCCGGCAGTGTGCTGGTGTCCCAAATTCTGGCGGGCGGCACTGGCCTGAACATTCAGGCCGCCAGCGTGGTCATCCTCTGCGAGCCGCAGCTCAAGCCTTCCATCGAGAGTCAGGCCATCTCCCGCGCCTACCGCATGGGTCAGTCCCGCAATGTGCTGGTCTACCGGCTGCTCTCCCAGAACTCCATCGACGAGAGCATCTGTGAGCTGCTGGCGGAAAAGCAGGCCGCCTTCGACGCCTTTGCCGACCGCTCCGCGCTAGACAGCGCCCAGAAAAAGCTGGAGCTGGATCAGACCTCCATCGACCGCATCATGGAGGAGGAGATCCGCCGCATCCGCGAAAAGCGCGGTCTGCCCCCCGTTCCTCCGCCGGAGGAGCCTTGACCCCTCCGCACACATCTGCACTCGCCGTGTCGCCGCAACACGGCGTTTTTTTGGTTCTTTTTGAAGATTGCACACAAGGAGCGCGGCAACATCGGCGAGTTTTTCTTATATTTCTTACAGCTTTTTATCATTTCGCTGTATTGCATTGACCAGCGCCGCGGAACGTCTTATAATGATTGCTAGAGAAATCACAAACTGCCCCTTCACCGGGAACATTGTTTGTTGTTCAACGAAAAGGAGTGTTTTATCATGGCAAAAACGGTTCAGGACATTCTGGAGCTGATCCAGCAGCACGACATTAAGATGGTGGACTTCAAGATGGTGGACATCAACGGTCAGTTCCGCCACGTCACCATCCCCGCCCAGAACTTCTCCGAGGACACCATGCGGGACGGCGTGGGCTTCGACGCCTCCAACTACGGCTACGCCGTGGTGGAGAAGAGCGACATGGTCTTTATCCCCGACCCGGACACCGCTGTGATCGACCCCTTCTGTGAGATCCCCACCCTGTCCATGACCGGCAACGCCATGATCATCGACCACCCCGAGAACCGCCCCCTGGCCCAGTATCCCCGCAACATCGTGCTGGCCGCCGAGCAGTACATGAAGGACACCGGCGTCGCCGACACCATGCTGATCCTGCCCGAGTTCGAGTTCTACCTGTTCGATCAGGTGGGCTGGCAGGTGCAGCCCAACGCCATCGGCATGACCCTGGACGCCGATCAGGCCCACTGGAACAGCGGCACCGACGGCATGGGTCTGGTCATCCCCAAGCAGAAGGCCTACCACGTTGCCAAGCCCTACGACCCCACCTATGAGTGCCGCAGCGAGATGTGCATGCTGATGGAGGAGGCGGGCATCGCCATCAAGTACCATCACCCCGAGGTGGGCGCCTCCGGTCAGTTTGAGATCGAGCCGAAGCTGGGCCAGATGTCCAAGATGGCCGATGCCAGCATGATGATCAAGTACATCATCCACAACACCGCCCTGAAGTACGGCAAGAGCGCCACCTTCATGCCCAAGCCCGTGTACGGCGAGGCCGGCAGCGGCATGCACGTTCATATGCTGCTGATGAAGGACGGCGTGCCCGTCTTCTCGGACGATGAGGGCTACTCCCACCTGAGCAAGACCGCCCACTACTTCATGGGCGGCCTGCTGAAGCACATCGCTTCCCTGTGCGCCATCACCAACCCCAGCACCAACTCCTTCAAGCGTCTGGTGCCCGGCTTTGAGGCTCCT
>JBGVKB010000021.1:0-5630 GCA_045118955.1 Oscillospiraceae bacterium
TTCGCCGGGGTTTGGGTTTTTTTTTTCCGTGTAAATTTGAAGGCGGGGGAACGGGGCGTTTTTGGGGGCGGAGGGCCCCCCGCCCGCTCTGCTGTACCGTGGGCACAGCAGACAAGCTGCCCGCAAGGGGCGGCATGGCGCACCTGAGTTGGTTCTGCCGGCTGTCGGTCTTGGCCGCGGCGATCGGCCGGGCATCTGTTCTCCCCGCCTGTTTGGGCGCACCGTGCATCGGCGGTGCGCAGCCGGGCGCGAAAGGGGAGGGCGCCGCCCCGCCGCCCGCTGAGGAGGGACAGGCCGCCGGATGAGCAAATATCGTTTCAATTGTATTGAAGGAGAGGATTTACACATGAAGAAACTGATCGCTATCATGCTGGTGGCTGTTCTGGCTCTGTCCATGGTCGCCTGCGGCGGCTCCGCTTCCAGCACCCCTGCCTCTGAGGCTGTCTCCAACGTGGCCGAGGCCGGCGCTTCCGTGGGCGTCTGCATCTACAAGTTCGACGACAACTTCATGACCCTGTACCGCAACGCCCTGGAGGCCGACCTGAAGGCCATGGGCTATGAGGTCACCATCGTGGACGGCAAGAACGACCAGGCTACCCAGTCCGAGCAGGTCGACACCTTCATCTCTCAGGGCGTTGACGTTCTGGTCATGAACCTGGTGCAGTCCACCGCCGCTTCCACCATCATCGACAAGGCCAAGGCTGCTGACATCCCCGTGGTGTTCATCAACCGTGAGCCCACCGCCGAGGATCTGTCCCTGTACGAGAAGTGCTGCTACGTTGGCGCCGATGCCCGTCAGTCCGGCACCTTCCAGGGCGAGATCATCGCTGAGACCGCCAACAAGGGCGACTTCAACGGCAACGGCGTTGTCGATTACGTCATGATCATGGGCGACCCCGAGAACGTTGATGCTCAGTACCGCACCGAGTACTCCATCAAGGCTCTGGAGGATGCCGGTCTGTCCGTCAACAAGCTGTTCGAGCAGCGCGGTGACTGGGATCAGGCCAAGGGCCAGGAGCTGGCTGCCAACGCTCTGACCCAGTTCGGCGATGAGGTCGACGTCATCTTCTGCAACAACGATGCCATGGCTCTGGGCGCTGCTCAGGCCATCACCGCCGCCGGCCGCACCGTGGGCCAGGACATCTACCTGGTGGGTGTCGACGCTCTGGAGGAGGCTGTCGAGATGGTCAACAACGGCACCATGACCGGTACCGTTCTGAACGACGCTGAGGGCCAGGCCAGTCAGGCTGCCGAGTGCGTCAAGGTCTTTGTCGAGGGCGGCCTGTGCGAGGACGACGGCGACAAGAACTACACCGTTGACTACGTGAAGGTCACCGGCTGATCAATGCACAACAAGCTCTTGCGGCAGAGCGAAAAATGACGTTCTAATGTAAAGAGCGAAGAAGTTGCGTGCGTGGGCGTGGCCTACGCACGCAATTTTTGGAATTTATGGTAAGGAGGAACAACATGTCTGAGTATCGTTTGGAGATGCGCGGCGTTGTCAAGACGTTCCCCGGCGTCAAGGCGCTGGACCATGCGCAGCTCAAACTGAGACCCGGCACGGTCCATGCCCTGATGGGCGAAAACGGCGCAGGCAAATCGACCATGATGAAGTGCATGTTCGGCATCTATAAGATGGACGAAGGCGAGATCTGGTACGAGGGCGAGAAGGTGAGCATCACCGACCCGCTGGATGCGCTGAACCGCGGCATCGCCATGGTGCATCAGGAGCTGCAGCCCGTGCCTGCCCGCAGCGTGGCCGAGAACATCTATCTGGGCCGCTACCCCACCAAAAAGATCGGCCCTGTGTCGGTGGTGGATCACGACAAGATGTACGCCGACACCGCCGAGCTGCTGAAAAAGGTGCGCATGAACTTCGACCCCAAGCAGAAGCTGGGCGAGCTGAGCACCTCGCAGATGCAGCTTGTGGAGATCGCCAAGGCGGTCAGCGCCAACTGCAAGGTCCTGATCCTGGACGAGCCTACCTCGTCCCTGACCTCCAACGAGGTCGAGGCCCTGTTCACCATCATCAACGACCTGCGCAGTCAGGGCGTTTCCATCGTCTACATCAGCCATAAGATGGACGAGATCCTGCGCATTTCCGACGAAGTCACCATCATGCGCGACGGCCAGTACATCGGCACCTGGGACTGCAAGGGCCTGACCACCGACTTCATCATCACCAAGATGGTGGGCCGTGAGCTGAGCAACCTGTACCCTGTGCGCGAGAACATCCCCAGCGATGAGGTGGTTCTGAAGGTGGAGGACTTCACCTCCATCCATTCCCGCAGCTTCCGCCACTGCAGCTTCGAGCTGCACAAGGGCGAGATCCTGGGCGTTGCCGGTCTGGTGGGCGCCCAGCGCACCGAGCTGATGGAGGGCATCTTCGGCATCCGCGCCCACACCGCGGGCACCATCACCTACAAGGGCGAGGAGGTCAAGATCACCCGCCCTGCCGACGCCATCAAGAAGGGCATCGCCCTGCTCACCGAGGATCGCCGTGCCACCGGCATTCTGGGCGTGCTGAGCGTGGCCGACAACATCTCCGTTTCCAGTCTGGACAAGTACCTGAAGGCCGGCATCATGATCGATGACAAGGCCATTCTGCAGCTGGTTCAGGAGAACAAGGAGAAGATGGCCATCAAGGTGCCCAGCCCCAAGACCGCCATCCGCAGCCTGTCCGGCGGCAACCAGCAGAAGGTGCTGATCGCCCGCTGGCTGGCCAACAACCCGGACGTTCTGATCCTGGACGAGCCGACCCGCGGCATCGACGTGGGCGCCAAGTACGAGATCTACTGCATCATCGCCGACCTGGCCAAACAGGGCAAGAGCATCATCATGATCTCCTCCGAGATGAGCGAGATCATCGGTATGTCCGACCGTGTTATGGTCATGTGCGACGGCCGCATCACCGGCTTTGTGCCCGGCAAGGAGGCCACGCAGGAAAACATCATGGCTTACGCCACTCAATTTGAATAAGGGGGTCGCCTGACCGTGGAAAAGCTGAATGCGAAATCGGTAAAATCGTTCCTGGGCAACAACGCCATCATCATCATGATGGTGCTCATCGCCATCGGCGTTGGCATTGCCCGTCCCAACTTCTTCTCTGTGAATAACTTCATCAACCTGATGAAGAACACCTCCATCCGCTACATCATCGCGCTGGGCATCTCCGGCTGCCTGATCACCACCGGCAACGACCTGAGTGCCGGCCGTACCGCGGGCTTTGCCGCCTGCCTGGCCGCCATCCTGCTGCAGCGCGGCGACTACAGCGGCCGCTTCTACCCCAATATGCCTGAGCTGCCCATCCCTGTGGTTCTGATCATCGTCATGGCCATCTGCGCCGTCATCGGTCTGATCAATGGTATGGTGGTCTCCTACCTGAAGGTTCAGCCCTTCATCGCCACTCTGGGTATGCAGACCATCGTTTACGGCATCTGCCTGGTGTACACCGGCGCCAACCCCATCGGCGGCCTGCGCGCCGACTTCACCGACATTGCCAACAAGGGCGTGTTTGACACCAAGTTCTCCTACATCTTCCTGTACGCCATCGTGATCTGCGCCTTCATGTGGTTCCTGTACAACAAGACCCGTCACGGCAAGTACATGTACGCCATCGGCGGCAACGAGAACGCGGCCGAGGTGGCCGGCGTCAACGTGGCCAAGACCAAGATCCGCATCTACATGCTGGCTTCCGCCCTGTTTGCCGTGGCCGGCTTCCTGCTGGCCGCCAAGTCCGGCGGCGCTTCGGTCAACACCGCCATGAGCTATGAGCTGGACGCCATCGCTGCCTGTACCATCGGCGGCGTGTCCACCACTGGCGGCGTGGGCACCGTTTCCGGCATCTTCGTGGGCGTTCTGGTCTTCGAGCTGCTGAAGGTCGCCATGCAGTTCATGGGCGTCGAGACCAGCTTCACCTACATCGTTCAGGGTCTGGTCATCATCGTGGCCGTTGCCATGGACATCCGTAAGTACCTGGCCAAGAAGTAATTTTTCGCCTCTCCTTGAATCCTTCGGTCTCCTGTCCTATAATTGGGGCAGGAGACTTTTTTGTATGATCCCATAAGGAGCAGAAAATGAACATGCAGAACCCCGACCTGACCCCGGAGCAGCGCGAGGCCGAGCTGGCACGCCGTGAGGCGGAGCTGGCTGAAAAGGAAGCTCAATTCGAGGAAAAAAAGAAGCGTCTGCTGGACAACGGCGACCCCGCCTTCAAAAACGCGAAGGAACACGTATACGACAAGATCCCCCTGACCGTACACCAGATGGACATCATCATCGGTGTGCTGCTGGCGGCGATCGTGGTGTTTTTGGTGCTGGGCGTCCTCGTGGGCAACGCCGGCTGAGAGACCCTGCGGAGGTGAAAAAGCATGGAATACCGTGAACTTGGCAAGACCGGGCTGCGCATCTCGCGGGTCGGCCTGGGCGGCATCCCCATCCAGCGCATCGACGCGGCGGGCACCGGGGAGCTGGTGCGCGGCCTGATGGACGCGGGGGTGAACTATGTGGACACCGCCCGCGGCTATACGGTCAGCGAGGAGTATCTGGGCGAGGCGCTGGAGGGCGTGCGTGACCGCTGGGTGGTGGCCACCAAGAGTATGGCCCGCACCCGCGAGGAGATGGCGCGGGACATCGAGATCAGCCTGAAGAACCTGCGCACCGGGTACATCGACCTGTATCAGGTGCACAACCCCACCGTGGCGCAGCTTGAGCAGGTGGCGGCTCCGGGCGGCGCGCTGGAGGCACTGCAGGAGGCCCGCGCCGCCGGCAAGATCGGACACATCGGCGTGACCGCCCACTCCACCGCGGTGTTCGAGCTGGCGCTGCGCATGGACTGGGTGGAGACGATCATGTTCCCCTACAACATCGTGGAGACTCAGGGCGAGGCGCTGATGCGCGCCGCCGCCGCACAGGGCGTGGGCTTCATCGCCATGAAGCCGCTGGCGGGCGGCGCCATCGAGGACGCGGCGCTGGCCATGCGCTTTCTGGCGGCCCAGCCGGAGGTGGACGTGATCATCCCCGGCATGGCCGACCTCCGCGAGGCAGAGGTGAACCTGACCGCCGCCGCCGACACCGCGCCCCTCACCGCCGAGGAGCAGGCCGCCATGGAGCGCATCCGCCGGCAGCTTGGCACCCGGTTCTGCCGCCGCTGCAACTACTGCGCCCCCTGCACGGCGGGCATCAGCATCCCGGCGGTGTTCCTGATGCAGGGCTACCTGACCCGTTACGGTCTGGGCGACTGGGCGCGCGCCCGCTACGCGGCCATGCCCGTCAAGGCCTCAGCCTGCGTGGAGTGCGGCGTCTGCGAGACCCGCTGCCCCTACGAACTGCCCATCCGCCAGATGCTCAAGCAGGCCGCCGAGCAGTTCGGCGAGTGACCCGCGCGGTCAGACACAGCGAGCATAAAAGCGTATACGAACACTCCCCCGCGCGCCCGATGATTCAGGCGGCGCGGGGGTGTGTTGTTTGCCGGCGGGGCAGGCGACGCCCCATTTGACGAAACGCCCCGGGGGCGTTATAATAAGAGCGCACGGTCACTGTGACCGACCGATCACCGGGTGTAGCGCAGTTGGTAGCGCGCCTGCTTTGGGAGCAGGATGCCGCAGGTTCGAATCCTGTCACTCGGACCA
>JBGVKB010000022.1:0-19381 GCA_045118955.1 Oscillospiraceae bacterium
AGTCGGCTCACAGCATCAGGTGGGTCTCAAAGCCCTCTGTCTCCCCGGCGGGCGCTTCGGGCAGGTCGAACACCACCGTGGCGCTCAGGTCGTCCTTCGCCGGGGCACCCTCGGACAGGTACCACACCCCGTCCCCGCCGCAGTGCAGGCCGCTCTGATAGAAGGCGGAGCAGGCGCGCAGCATGGCCTGTGCGTCCAGTGCGCCGGCGGTCTCCACCGCCGCGTGCATGGCAAGCTGGGGCGCGCCCATGTCCACCATAGGCACACTCACCGAGTGGGTCAGCAGGTTGCCCAGCGTGCTGCCGCCGGGCAGGTCGGGCCGGTTGGTGAACACCTGCATGGGAACCTCGGCGCGGCGCAGCAGCTCGGCAAACACCGCGCCGGTCAGCCCGTCGGTGGTGTACTTCTGGTTGGCGCTGTACTTCAGCACCGGGCCTTTGTTCAGCAGCACCGGGTTCACCGGGTCGCTCTTTTCGGGGAAGTTGGGGTGCCGGGCGTGGGCGTTGTCCGCGCTCACCGCAAAGCTGCCTGCAAAGGCGGCCAGCACGTCCTGCTCGCTGCCGCCCTGTGCCAGCACGGCGCGGCGCAGCACGTCGGCGGTGAAGCTGCCCAGCGCGCCCTGTCGGGTGCCGCTGCCCACCTCCTCGCTGTCCAGCAGGAACCAGGCGGCGGCATCCCCCTCTGCCGAGAGGAAGCCCTCCAGCGTGGCCCACGCGCATTCCAGATCGTCGATGCGGGGCGCGGCCAGCAGCTCTCCGGCGGGGCCGAGGCACACCGCCTTCTGCCGGGGCACAAGGTTCAGGTCGGCGCCCAGAATGTCCTCGGGCAGCACGGCCAGCTCGGCGGCGATCAGGCTGCGCAGATCCTCACAGTCCTCGGTCCCATAGAGGGGCTGCATATCCGCCGCCGGGTCGAAGCGGTGCCCGCTGTTCAGATCCCGCTGCATATGGATGGCAAGGCTGGGGATGATGAGCAGATCCCGGTCAAGGTACACCAGCCGGGCCTCGATGCGGCCTTCATGCCGCAGGATGACCCGCCCCGCCACGGTGAGGGGGCGATCCAGCCAGCTATAGTGGATGCCGCCGCCGTAGCCCTCCACCGGGGCGCGGGTGTACCCGGCGGCGGGGCGGCCGGTGAGCTGCTTGAGCCGCCAGGTGGGGCTGTCGCCGTGAGCCAGTGCCAGCTTCCAGCCGGTGACCGGGCGGGCAGGCAGACGGAACGCGCCGATGGCACTGCCGCCGCGAATGACGTAATATTTGCCGCCGTTGAAATGCCACGGCTCCTGTTCGCTCAGAGGGCGGTAGCCGGCGGCCTCCAGCCGCAGGCGGGCGGTCTCCACTGCGTGCCACGGGCTGGGGCTTTGGTCGATGAAGGTGCAGAGATCCTGCACCGGATGAAGCTGTTTCATAGGGTCGTCCTCCCGGGGTGATCTGACTTCAGTATAACACATCCCGGCACAAATGGAAAACGGGGGAGTTTTCCACAAACGAGCCCCTCAAAGGTGAAAAACAGCGCCGCCCCGGTCAGCCGAGGGGCGGCGCTGTGGGTTTTGCATCGGTGCCGGGGGATAGACCGCCCGCGGCAGGGCACAGTATAGGGTGCTTACTTCATAGCGATCAGCTCATACTGACGGCAGCCCAGGCCGATCTTCTCGGCGTGGGCGAGGCAGCTCTCCCAGGTGGACTCGGGGGTGGTGTTGGTGAAGGGATCGCCCCAGTCCACAAAGCCGGGTGCGGCCATGTTGTCCGCAAGGCGGCTGTTAGGCAGGGGCTGCGCGGCCATGCATAGGTCGGCACAGGCCTGATCCAACGCCACCGGGTCAAAGCTGGCCAGCATACCGATGTCCGGCAGCACGGGGGTGTCGTTCTCGCCGTGGCAGTCGCAGAAGGGGGACACGTCCAAGATCAGGCTGATGTGGAAGTGGGGCCGCCCGTCCACCACGGCCTTGGCGTATTCGGCCATCTTGCGGTTCAGATCGTCGTTGGCGCAGTCGTTGGCGTTGTAGATGGCGTCAAAGTTGCAGCGGCCCAGGCAGCGGCCGCAGCCGGCGCACTTGTCGGTGTCGATGTGGGCCTTGTTCTCCTCGTCGAACCAGATGGCGTTCTGGCCGCACTCCTGCACACAGGCGTGGCAGCCGCGGCAGCGGCGCTTGCTGATGGTGGGCTTGCCGCTCTTGTGCTGCTCCATCTTGCCGGCGCGGCTGCCGCAGCCCATGCCGATGTTCTTAATGGCTCCGCCGAAGCCGGTGCATTCATGCCCCTTGAAGTGGCTCAGACTGATGAACACATCCGCGTCCATGATGGCGCGGCCAATCTTGGCGGCCTTCACATACTCGCCGCCTACCACCGGCACCTCCACGTCGTCGGTGCCCTTCAGACCATCGCCGATGATGATCTGACAGCCGGTGGACAGGGGGAAGAAGCCGTTCTCGTAGGCGGCCTCGATGTGCTCCAGCGCGTTCTTGCGGCGGCCGGGGTACAGGGTGTTGCAGTCGGTGAGAAAGGGCACGCCGCCGCACTCCTTCACCAGATCGGCCACCACCTTGGCGTAGTTGGGCCGCAGGAAGGCCAGGTTGCCCGGCTCACCAAAGTGCATCTTGATGGCCACGAACTTGCCGTCCAGATCCATCTGAGGCATCCCGGCGCGGCGCAGCAGGCGGGCCAGCTTTTCCGGCACGCTGGTGCCGGGCAGGGCGCGGAAATCGGTAAAGTAGACCTGAGAAGCCATGTTTTTTACTCCTTTGCTTTGTGCGGGGTCGGGCTTTGCGGCTCAGAACGGGATATCCGCCTCGTCGTCCGCTGCGGCGAACAGGGGATAGGGCAGGCGGCTCGGCCCGGCGGCGGGCTGCGCCTTGGCGGGGTCGTAAAGCTCCAGCGGCTCGTAGGGGCTGGTCATGGGGGCGTCGGGGTCGGGCTTGTCGGCGGCGAGCTGCTGCGCCATGGCCTCCATGGCGGCGGGATCCACCTTCAGGCGGGCCAGCTCGGTCTCGCTCAGCGGCTGTGCGCGGCAGATGCGGCGGGCGGTGTGCAGCCGCTGCCCCGGGCGCATATGGGGCAGGAAGGTCACCGGCAGGTCGAACCGGGTGGTGAAGCTGCCCTCCAGCTCGGGACGGATGGAGGGATCCAGCAGGTCGGACAGCAGGAACTTGTACTCACGCCCCTGCGCGTCCCGGATGCGGCCGTAGGGCGGGGTGCCCTGCGCCAGGAAGTATCCCAGCACACCGCTGATGCGGGGGTCCTTGGGCAGCACGTCGGTGTTCAGCAGGCACACGTCGTCCGCCTGATGGCGCACGCCGGTGGGGGTGGTGCGCATACCCAGACGGCAGCGCACCGCCAGCTCCAGTCCCTGACCCCGATCCAGAAGCTGGCGCAGCAGCGGGTCGTTGACCTGATTGAAGTGGAAGAAGGTACCCAGCTCCTCGCCGTCGTCCCGGCGCAGGTAGCCGATGTGCTTAAAGGGGCTGTAGTAGGTGATGTGGGCGGTGTAGTACACCGGCTGCACCGGCTCGGCGGCGGCCACAGGGGCGGGCGGGCAGACCAGCCGCAGACCCTCGGCCTGTGCGCTCAGCCCAGCGGGGTCGCCCAGCGCGCACAGCCGCTCCACCACCTGCTCCCACGCGCCCGGGGCATCCGGGGCGGGCAGGTCGGAGGGCAGGCAGCCGTCCTGCAGCAGCAGGTACATCCCGGCGGCCAGCAGCCAGTCGCGGGTCTGGGTCAGCCGGTGGGCGTTCGCGCCCAGCCATGCGGAGGCGTTCGCCCCGGTGTCGGCCAGCTCGGCCACGGCGGCCATGCACTCGGCGCCGCTCTCCAGCACCAGAACCGCCAGTGCCGCCCGATCCATCGGGTCGGTGGGGCCGAGGGCCAGTGTGCTCTCGTACTGACCGCCCAGCAGGAACTGGGCAGCGGCCATCTCACGCAGGTCTCGGCCGGGCTTGCCCTCCAGCCACAGGGCGGCGTAGAGGGTGTGCGCCTCGGGGATGTGGGCGAAGGGGGCGGCAATGCGGGTCACCGCGGCGGCGCACAGGTCGTGCATCTGCCCCTCGTCGGCGGTGCGCAGCCGCTCGGCCAGCGGGCGCACCTCGGCGGCGAAGGCGGTGTCCTCCACCTTCAGAGCCAGCTCCATGGCCTCGGCGGCGGTGAGCAGGTGCGGCTCCGCCACCGCAAAGGGGGCGCACAGCCGCTCGATGGGGTCGCGCCAAGGCTCCCGCCAGGCGCGGATCTCGCCCAGCGGCAGGTACAGCACCTGCCCATCCTGAACGATGGCCAGATCCTCGCCGGTCACCTCGGCGACGGTGCCGGTCTGCCAGCCATCCAGCGCGTACAGGCAGACCGGGTCGTTTTTGCAAAGGCCCTCAAGATAACGGGCCAGACGGGGGTTCGTATTCATACATCCATACCTCTTGCCTGAAAACAGGCGTTTAATAGTAAATTTCCGCAGCCCGGCGAAAATAGGGACATCCACACGTCAAGGCCGGGCGGCGGTGGCTTGTTTTTATTATACAGGCGCGGGGGCGCAAAAGAAAGACCGCGCGGGCAGATTTTATATGGAAATAAAAAACGGTCTCCCCCCGGGCGCGGCCGTGGTATAATGGTATCCTGAACGGAGCGAAAAAAGGAGGTGCTGCCATGAAGATACGCAGAAAAAAGACCCCGCCCACCGCCGGGCTTGCCGCCTTTGGCGAGGGCGCGCTGGGCTGGCTCGCGGTGGGGCTGTTCTGGTTTCTGGCGGCGCTGAACCTGACCCGCACGGCGCTGTTCTGGCTGGTGGATCCCTTTGCCGGCAAGGAGAAGGTGTTTTTCGGGCAGGACATGGTCTGGCCGGCGCTGCTGTTCGCCGCAGCGTGGGTGGTGGCGCTGGCCGCCGCAAAGCCCGGTGAGAGCCGTCCCGGCCGGGGGCGCGGGCTGATGCTCTGGGTGTTTGGGCTGGGGCTGCTTTGGCTGGCGCTGGTGGGCGGCGACCTGCGTGCCGACGCCGAGCGCATGAGCGAGGCCGCCGCCCAGTGGATCGAGGGGGACTTCTCCGCCTTCGAGGAGGGCGGGTATCTGTACCGCTTCCCCTACCAATTGGGGTACGGGCTGCTGCTGGAGGGCATCTACCGCCTCTTTGGCACCGACGCGCTGTGGGCGGTGCGGCTGGTGAATCTGGGCTGTGTGGCGCTGAGCTTCTGGGCGCTGTGGCGCATGGCCGCTCTGCTGCTGCCGGCGGACACCCGGGGCGGCGCGTCCACCCGGGTGCTGCTGTTCGGGGCGGTGAACGCGGTGCTGTACGCCACCTTTGCCTACGGCAACCTGCCGGGCATGGCGCTGGGCATGGCGGCGCTGTACAGCCAGCTTCGGTGGCAGCGGGGCGGGCACTGGGGCTGGATGGCCCTGAGCGCGGTGTGCATCGGGTTTTCCATCTGGTTCAAGACCTTTGGGCTGATCTTCCTCATCGCGCAGTGCATCCTGCTGGTTCTGGAAGCCCTGCGCCGGGGCAGCCTGCGCCCGCTGGCCGGGGTGCTGGCGGTGCTGGTGCTGTGGCAGGGGGTGGACGCCGGCGGCAGGGCCTTCATGGAGCGGCGGCTGGGCTATGAGATGAACGAGGGCGGCCCCATGCTGCTCACCATCGCCATGGGGATGCAGACCACCACCGACAACAGCATGGCGGAGGGCTGGTTCAACGGCTACAACCACCGGGTGTACCGGGAGGCTGGCTGGGATGAGGAGGCCTCCTCCCTGCAGGCGAAGGCGGACATCGCCGCCCGGCTGGCGGAGTTCGCCGCCGACAAAAAGATGGCCGCCCGCTTTTACTGGAACAAGACCGCCAGCCAGTGGGCGGAGCCGACCTACCAGTGCCTGTGGCTGAGTATGCCCATCTCCAAGCTGTGGAGCGGGCTGGAGCTGACCGCCAAGGAGCAGTTTATCTTTCAGGGGCCGGTGGACGGCCTTTTGGAGAGCTGGATGGATCTGTACCAGTCCATGGTGTGGCTGATGGCGGCGGTGTACCTCACCCTGCGCCGCCGGCATCTGGACGCGGCCCGGCTCAGCCCCGCGCTGGTGGTGCTGGGCGGCTTTCTGTTCCAGCTCCTCTGGGAGGCCAAGAGCCAGTACAACCTGCCCTATTTTCTTTTGGCGGTGCCCTACGCCTCGGCGGGGGTGCAGGTGCTGGCGGACGCCCTCGCCCGCCACCGAAGCAAGGGCAGGGCTTGACATCCGCCGCGGGAAAGAGTATATAAAGTACAGAACGACAAAAAATCACACGCGGGGCCGCTGCAGAAGGCGGCTCCGCGTCTTTTGCGAAAGAAGGGGGCAGACCATGGCGAGAAGCTACGAGATGGACCTGAGCAGCGGGCCGCTGCTGGGCAAGATCGTTCGGTTCGCGGTGCCGCTGCTGCTGTCCGGTGTGCTGCAGCTTCTGTTCAACGCGGCGGACGTGGTGGTGGTGGGTCGGTTCACCGGGCCGCAGGCACTGGCGGCGGTGGGCAGCACCACCAGCCTCATCAACCTGCTGGTGAACCTGTTCATCGGCGTCTCGGTGGGTGCCAACGTGCTCACCGCCCGCAACTACGGCGCGAAAAACTGGAAGGCTCTGCACGACACGGTGCATACCGCCATCCTCACCGCCATGCTGTGCGGCTGTGCCATGATCTTTGTGGGCGGCGCGCTGGCCGAGCCGATCCTGCGGATGATGGGTACCCCCGAGGACGTGCTGCCCCACTCGGTGCTGTATATGCGCATCTACTTCATGGGGATGCCCTTCTTCATCACCTACAACTTCGGCGCGGCGGTGCTGCGGGCGGTGGGCGACACCCGCCGCCCCCTGTACTTCCTCACCCTCGCCGGCGTGGTGAACGTGGCGCTGAATCTGGCGCTGGTCATTCTGTTTGACATGGGTGTGGCGGGCGTTGCCATCGCCACCGTCACATCGCAGGGCATTTCGGCGGCGCTGGTGCTCATCTGCCTGCACGGCAGCACCGGCCCCTACCGTCTGGTGTGGCGCGACCTGCGCATCGACCCCGCCACCCTGCGCAGTATGCTGCGCATCGGCGTGCCGGCGGGCCTGCAGGGTACGGTCATCAACTTCTCCAACGTGCTGATCCAGTCCTCGGTGAACTCCTTCGGCAGCCTCGCCATGGCGGGTTACACCGCAAGCTGCAACATCGACGGCTTCATTTACATCGTGTCCAACTCGGTCACCCAGACCGCCCTGAGCTTCGCGGGGCAGAACATGGGCGCGGGCAACTACCGCCGGGTGGAAAAGGCCATCGGCGAGTGCGTGCTGCTCTCCGGTCTGCTGGGCGCGAGCTGCGGCGCGGCGGTGTACCTGCTGCGGGAGACCCTCATCGGCATCTACTCGCCCGACCCGGAGGTCATCGCCTTTGGCGTCATCAAGTTTGTGGTGGCGTGGCCCTTTTATTTCCTGGCCGCCATCATGGACACCCTGCCCGGCGGGCTGCGGGGCATGGGCTGTTCGCTGGCACCCACCCTGATCTCCATCACCGGCGTGTGTCTGTTCCGCGTGGTATGGATCTTTGGCGTGTTCCCGGTGTGGCACAGTCTGGAGTCCCTCTACTTCTCCTACCCGGTGTCCTGGGCGCTGACCGTCGCTATGCAGGCGGCGTGCTACTTCATCGTGCGCAAAAAGCTGCTGCGCCCCGCGCAGCCCTCCCCGGCGCTCTGAAAAAACAAAGCGGATGGCCGCCCGATCCCGGGCAGCCGTCCGCTTTTTGTGTCTTGCTATGTATGTCGCTCAGCCTAAGATCAGCCGTGCCAGCGCGGCGGGGTCGGCGGCCAGATGCCGCGCCCCCGCGCCCACCAGCTCCTCCCGGCTGCGGAAGCCCCACAGCACGCCGCAGGGGGTCAGCCCCGCGTTCTGAGCGGTGTAGATGTCCACATCGCTGTCCCCCACATAGAGGGTACGGGCGGGGTCGGCGCCCATCTCGGCGAGGATGGCCCGGGTACCGGTGGGGTCGGGCTTGACCGGGCAGCCCTCCCGCTGGCCCCGCACATGGGCAAACCGGCCGGGGAAGTAGTGCTCCGCCACCGCCCGCGTCAGGTCGTCCCGCTTGTTGGAAAAGACCCCGAACACCACCCCCGCGGCGGCGAGCTGCTCCAGCAGCTCGGGGATGCCCGGGTAGGGCTGGGTCTTGTCCTCCTTGTGGGCACCGTACCGCGCCCCAAACTGAGCCAGCGTCGCGGCCAGCTGCTCCGGGGTGCGGGCGTGCTCGGGGGAGAAGCGGCGCACAAGGTTGGGGATGCCGCTGCCCACCATCTTCTTGTAGGCCTCGGTGGGGTGGACGGGCCAGCCGTTCTGCGCGCACACCCAGTTGCCGGCGTCGGCAAGGTCGTCCAGTGTATTCAAAAGGGTACCGTCCAGATCAAACAGGACATAGTCAAAATTGGGCATGATAAAACACCTCATGTGCAGGGGGAAGTTCTCGTCTGCCCTCTATTATAGCGAAGAACCGCTCAGGGTGCAAAGCCCAATGTGCGGCACAGCCGGTCGGCGTCGGCGGCGGTCAGGGGAGGCACCAGCACCCGCTTGCCCCCGGCGGGCTGCAGGACCAGCAGACGCCCGCCCACCATCCGAAGACCGGGCAGGGGCAGCACCCACAGCCGGCAGGGGGCGGCGGCGGGGATGCGCAGCACCTGCACCATCAGCCGCCCACCGGACAGAAACAGTCCGCCGCCCGACGTCCACGCCCGCCGCCGGGGCAGCCCGAACCACCCCAGCCACCCGCACCACCCCGCCCACCCGGCCAGCGCCGCGGCCAGCATCCCGGGCTGGTGGTACAGCGCCGCCGTCCACGCCAGTGCCCCCGCGGCAAAGACCCACCCGGCGGCGACAAGGGCGGCGGGGCGAAAACAGCGGAACTCCATGGTGGGCACCTCCTCTTTTTCTTTGGGTGGATCCGTGCTATACTGTACTGGGCCGGGTGAATCATTGCCCGGGTCTGTGTCGTATAGATGTATGTAAAAACAAAACCGCGCCCTGTGCGCGGATAAGGAGAGAATCTATGATCGAGATCCTCAAAGCGGTGCTGATGGGCGTGGTGGAGGGCATCACCGAATGGCTGCCCATCTCCAGCACCGGCCACATGATCCTGCTGGAAGAGCTGGTGCAGTTCAAGCTCAGCGATTCGTTCTTGAGTATGTTCCGGGTGGTCATCCAGCTTGGGGCCATTCTGGCGGTGGTGGTGCTGTACTTCGATAAGCTCTGGCCCTTCCGCAAGCCGGAAAACCCCGCCATCGCCCGGGGCGGCGCGTGGCAGCGCCTGCAGCCCTGGCTGAGGCCGGAGGTCTGGCGGCTGTGGGGGCTGATCCTCATCGCCAGCCTGCCCGCCGCCCTCATCGGCCTGCCGCTGGACGACTGGATGGATGAACACCTCTACAATGCCCCGGTGGTGGGCGCGATGCTCATCCTGTACGGCGTGTTCTTTCTGGTCATCGAGAACGGCCGGGTGCCCCGCATCACCCACATGGAGCAGCTCACCTGGAAGCACGCGGTCATCGTGGGCGTGTGGCAGGTGCTGGCGCTCATTCCCGGCACCAGCCGCAGCGGCGCGACCATCGTGGGCGGTCTGCTGCTGGGTCTGAGCCGCCCGGTGGCTGCCCAGTTCACCTTCTATCTGGCCATCCCGGTCATGGCGGGCGCCAGCGGTCTCAAGCTGGTCAAGTACCTGCTGGAGGGCGGCAGCTTCATGGCGCTGGAGCTGGGCGTGCTGTTCACCGGCATGGCGGTGGCCTTTGTGGTCAGTATGCTCTGCATCGGCTTCCTGATGCGGTATGTGAAAAAGCACACCTTCAAGCCCTTTGGCTGGTATCGCATCGCCCTTGGCGTGGTGGTGCTGACGGCGGCGCTGCTGGGCTGACCCCCTTTTTTGCTCAAAACGGCGCGAGTCTCCTGCGTTGGAGGCCCGCGCCGCTTTTTTGTTTACAGGTCGTCCGCGTCCTGCACCGGGGTCTCGAAGGGGTTCTCCGGCACGCCCGTCCAGCTTCCCTGCGGATCGCTTTTGCTGGCCTGCGGCTGCTGGGGCGCCAGCGGCAGCTCGACCCAAAACTCTTCCTGTTCGCGGCTCATAGCGGCATCTCCTTTCAGAGGGTTTGTGAATACAGTCTGCCCCGGCGGGCCATGCTGTATACACAACACGGCGCAAAGCCGAGGGGAGGTGCAGGGGATGCGCGCAGGCGGCGGGAAGGCCTTCTGGCTGTCCTTTTTTCTCACGATGGCGGTGGTCATGCCGCTGATGGGCTTGTTTGCGTTCTGGTCGGTGCGCCAGAACCGGCAGGCCGACCCGGCGGGCACGGCCCAGTCGGGCATCCCGGTGTCGGCGGGGGACCGCACCCTGCTGGCAGCGGTGGCGGGGGAGGAGCCGGCCTTCCTGCTGCTGCGGCTCACCGGCGCGGACGCGGGGCTGCGGGCGGTGACCCTGCCCGCCGAAACGGTGGTGCTGGACGCACAGGGTAAGCCGGTCACGCTGGGGGACTGCTACGCCGCCGCCGGGCCTGCCCGGGCGGGCGCGCTGCTGGCGGACACGCTGGGCATCCGGGTGGAGCGGTACCTGGCTGCCGCCCCGCAGGTGTGGGCGGCAGCCTTTGAGGGGCTGGGACAGGTGCGGGTGAACCCGGACGGCATTCTGGAGCCCGCCCAGCGCGCGGCACTGGGGCTGGCGGGCGAGGTGGCGGTGCTGGACACGGATGCAGCCGCCGCGCTGCTGGCCGAGGGGCCGGCTGAGCCGCTGCCCCGGGCACGGCTGCGGGCTGCGGTGTGGCAGGCGTTCGCCCTGCAGGGGATGGACGCGCTGAGCCGACAGGGGCTGGATGGACTGCGGGCGGTGAGCGGGCGGCTGCTCACCAACCTGTCCGCCACCGACCTGATCGAGCTGGAGGAGCTGCTGGGGCAGCTTGCGGCGGGGGACTGTGTGCCGGAGTTCCAGCTTCTCCCCGGCGCGTGGGACAGCCGCAGCAGCCGCTATGAACTGACCGATGACAGCCTGCGGCTGGCGCGGGAGATCTTCCCGGCGGCGCAGCCGGCACAGGAGGAGAGCGAATGACGAAACAGCGCGGAGCATGGATCTTTTTACTGGCGGGACTGGTTCTGCTGTGCGCCCTACTGGCATGGCGGCTGGCGGGGCGAAACGACGTGGCCGGCCCGGGCGCGCCGGGCAGCTACACCGCCGAGGCGCAGGGCTACGGCGGCCCGGTGCGGGTGGAGATCCGGGTGAACCGGAGCGGCGGGCTGGCCAGCATCTCGGTGGAGGCGAGCGACGAGACCCCGGAGATCGGCGGTGTGGCGGTCAGCCGCCTGATGGGGGAGATCCTCGACCGGCAGAGCTGGCGAGTGGACGACGTGAGCGGAGCCACCGGCACCAGCCGCGCGGTGGGCCGCGCGGCGCGGGACGCCATGCTGGCGGCCGGGTGGCCGGCGGACTGAACCGCAATAAAAAGGCCCGCAGCGGATGGCTGCGGGCCTTTTTATGCGCTTGCATATGGGGATGGAGGAGGTTAGTCCTCCGGGGTGGGGGCGATGATGCGGGCGAAGTCCAGCGGAGCTTCGTCGATGGGCAGCAGCTGAAGCTGAAGCTGGGTGGACCAGTGGGAGAAGTAGCCCCACTCGTCGATGCCCTCCTGCAGAAGCGAAATGGTCTGCATGGGGCCGGGGTGAACGCGGCAGCTGTCGTATGCGGTGTGCAGCAGCACACCGTCGGGCTGACCCTCAGCGCTGCGCAGATAGCGCTCCACCTTGATGCCGCACTCGGGCAGGATGTCACCGGGCTGAATGGTGATCACGCGGCGCACACCGGCAAGGTGCACCCAATCGTGGGTCTTTTCGTCGCGCTCGAACCGGCCGGACAGCATCAGGAGCTTGTAGATGGGTTGGGTCATGGGGAAACCTCCAGGTCATCTTGTGATAAGGGCAAGTGACAGAAGTTGATCGCCGGGCACAATGGATCAATTACTGTTTAACCTTACAAAGTTTAACACACTCCAACGCAGTTTTCAATGCTAAGTGCCCGAATTTTTTAACTTTTTTGTGCGCTCCACAAAAACAGACTGATTTCCGGATACCCGCCGGCGAAAAAACGGAAAAAACGCCCCCTGTTCGATGCTTGTTGCAACTGCCGCCGAAATCAAGTATAATAAAAACCAGCTATGGGCTGCTTTTCTGCACAGAAGGGCAGTTTGCGGCACGGTGCGGGCAAACCCGCGCCGCCGCGATAAAACATCCGTTTGGAAAAGAGGAAACGTACCATGAAATTAGGCATCGTGGGTCTGCCCAACGTGGGCAAGAGCACCCTGTTCAACGCCATCACCAGCACCAAGAACGCGCAGGCGGCGAACTATCCCTTCTGCACCATCGATCCCAACACCGGCATCGTGGCGGTGCCCGACGCCCGGCTGGACAAGCTGGCCGAAATCTGGGATACCAACAAAAAGACGCCCGCCATCGTGGAGTTTGTGGACATCGCCGGTCTGGTCAAGGGCGCCAGCCGCGGCGAGGGTCTGGGCAACAAATTCCTGGGCAACATCCGCGAGTGCGACGCCATCGTACATGTGGTGCGCTGCTTTGACGGCACCGACGTCATCCATGTGGAGGGCAGCGTGGACCCCATCCGCGACATCGAGACCATCGACACCGAGCTGATCCTCAGCGATCTGGAGGTGGTGGAGAACCGTCAGGCCCGTCTGGCCAAGGCCGCCAAGACCGGCGACAAGAAGGCTGCCGCCGCGGCCGCGTGGCTGGGCGAGCTGGCCGCCCATCTGGGTGAGGGCAAGAACGCCCGCACCTTTGCGTGGGACGAGAGTGACGACGACATGATGGCGCAGCGCAAGGAGATGGGTCTGCTCACCGCCAAGCCGGTCATCTATGCCGCCAACCTGAGCGAGGACGATCTGATGGAGGGCATGGAGGACAACCCCTATCTGGCCATCGTGCGCGCCCGCGCCGAGGGAGAGGGTGCCCAGTGCATCCCCATCTGCGCCAAGACCGAGGAGGACATCGCCGACTACACCCCCGAGGAGAAGGCGGAGTTCCTGGCTGAGATGGGCATCACCGCCACCGGTCTGGACAACCTGATCAAGGCCAGCTACACCCTGCTGGGGCTGATCAGCTTCCTGACCGACGGCAAGAAGGAGTGCCGCGCCTGGACCATCCGCCGCGGCACCAAGGCCCCTCAGGCCGCCGGTAAGATCCATTCCGACTTCGAGCGCGGCTTCATCCGCGCCACCGTGGTGGCTTACGACGACTTCGTGGCCTGCGGCTATGACATGGCCGCGGTGAAGGCCAAGGGTCTGCAGCGCACCGAGGGCAAGGAGTATGTGGTCAAGGACGGCGACATCATCGAGTTCCTGTTCAACGTGTAAGGGAGGCGCGGCATGAGATACGGTATCATGGGCGCCATGCCCGACGAAGTGGATCAGCTCTGCGCCCGCCTGACCGACGTGCAGGTGGAGCAGTACGCCGGGGTGGAGTACCACACCGGCAGGCTGGGCGACAAGGAGGTGGTGGTCTGCTGTGCCGGCATGGGCAAGGCCAACGCCGCCGCCACCACCCAGGTGCTGTGCGGCAAGTACGGCGCCGAGGCCATCATCTTCTCCGGCATCGCCGGCAACATGAGCGACGCCATCGGCATCGGCGATGTGGTCATCGGCAAAGAGGTGGTCTACCACGACGCCGAGGTGAGCATGATCTGCCAGAGCGCGCCCTTCCTGAAGCAGTACGCCGGCGACCCGGCCCTGATCGCCGCCGCCGAGGCGGCCTGCGCCAAGCTGGGGGTCAAGGCCCTCACCGGCCGCATCGCCACCGGTGATACCTTTGTGGGTGACAGCGGGACCAAGGCTGCCATTGCCGCCAAGGTGCAGCCCGACTGTGTGGAGATGGAGGGCGCGGCGGTGAGCCAGATCGCCGCCCGCTGCGGCGTGCCCTGCGTCATTCTGCGCGCCATGAGCGACAACGCCGACGAGGACGGCCATGAGGTGCTGGTGGTGAAGAAGTTCAGCATCAGCGAGTATGTGGCCACCGCCACCGCCATCGTGGCAGAGATGCTGGCGCGGCTGTAAGCGCCCGACCTACATAAATGAGAGAACGCCCCGGAACCCTGTGCGCCGGGGCGTTTTTGTATCCCCGCACCCGGGAAACAGCAAGCCCCCGCCCGTCGGCTATGCCGACGGCGGGGGCTTTTGTACTGTTATGCGTCTGTGACGCGGGGAAGCGCTTACACGGTGATGAAGCCGAACTGAGCGGCGGTGTAGAACACCAGAATGGCCAGCAGCATCACGGGGCAGATGAAGCGGATCATCACGTTGAACAGCTTCTCGCGGGCAAAGCCCTCGCCATTGCGGGTGACCTCATCGGAGACGAACTTGGGGCCGACGCACCAGCCGATCATGATGCAGGTGATCAGGGCCACGATGGGCATCATGACGCTGTTGCTGATGTAGTCGAAGAAGGTCAGCAGATCCATGCCCAGAGGAGCGATAAAGCTCAGAGGACCGAAGCCCAACGAGGTGAAGATGCCCACCACGATGGCGTACACCAGCACGGCAATGCAGGCCACACGGCGGCTCATCTTGGGGAAGAAGTCCAGCAGGCTGGACACGACGGCCTCCATAATGGACACCGAGCTGGTCAGCGCGGCGAAGAGCACCAGCGCGAAGAACAGCGCACCCATGATCACACCGCCGGGCATCTGAATGAAGATCTTGGGCAGGGTGACGAACATCAGGCCGGGGCCGCTGCTGGCGAGACCGGCCTCGCCAGCGAAGGCGAAGACCGCAGGAATGATCATCAGACCGGCCAGAACCGCGACAACGGTGTCGAAGATCTGGATCTGGTTGATGGAGCTGGTGATCTTGGAGGTCTTGGGCATATAGGAGCCATAGGAGACCATAATGCCCATGGCCAGACTCATGGAATAGAACATCTGGCCGCAGGCGGCGCAGACGGTCTTGAAGGAGAACTTCTCAAAGTCGGGCAGCAGGTAGTAGCTCAGGCCACCGATGGCACCGGGCATGGTCAGCACGTAGATCGATACGATCACGCACAGCACCAGCAGCAGGGGCATCATGATGCGGCTGGACTTCTCTACACCCTTCTCCACGCCGGCGATGACGATGAAGGCGGTGACCATCAGGAAGATGACCAGATAAACAGACGGCTCTACAGCGCCCCCGGTGAAAGCGCCGAAGTAGCTGTCACCGGCCGCGGCGGCGGCATCGCCGGTCACATAGGCCAGCATATATTTGATGATCCAGCCGCCGATGACACAGTAGTAGGGCAGGATGATGGCAGGGATGATGGTGGCCAGCGCACCCAGAAAGCCAAAGCGCTTGTCCACCATGCCATAGGCCTTGATGGGGCTTTTGCCGGTCTTACGGCCGATGGAGATCTCGGCGGCCATCAGGGCAAAGCCGAAGGTCACCGCCAGAACGATGTAGCACAGGATGAAGATGCCGCCGCCGTGCTGCGCGGCCAGATAGGGGAAGCGCCACAGGTTGCCAAGCCCCACGGCACTGGCGGCCGCCGCCAGCACAAAGCCGAGGCTGCCGGTAAAACTACCACGTTTCGTTTCCATTTGTATCGATTCCTTTTTTTCAGTTTTTAGCGGTTCTGCGCAGGAGGGTAACCCTGCGGCGTGTGCCGCAAACACACATTCTCCGGGCAAAACCACGGAGCGCTGGGAAAACACAGGCCGCACTGTACACAAGGCACAAACGACACTGCGGCGTAAAAACAGCCCGGGGCGGTCGGCCTCGGGCCGTTTGGGGGAGCTTGCTTGCCGGTCCTTACCAGAACCAGACACCCTCAGGCGGCAGGGGCTGGAGGGCGTAGACGATGCGGGGGAAGACAAAGCCATCCACCAGCTCAAAGCGCACCATCTGGCGAACGAAGTCCCGCTCGGCAGGCTCCAGCTCACAGACGAGGCCCTTGACCGGATCGAATACAGCGCACCACAGCGGGCGCAGACCGTCCGCCTCCTTGCGGTTGTCGGTAAACATCAGGTACAGCCGCTCGCTGCTGATGCCCTCCCAGGGCATCACGCAGACCAGCTTGCCCTCCACCGGCTCCCGCTCTACGCGCTTCACCTGCACATGGGTGCAGGTCTCCAGCCAGGCGCGGCCGGCGGCTGGGTCGCGCCGCAGGGCGGCGCTCATCAGCGGCAGCCAGGTGCGGGGCTCCAGATCTTCGGGCGCGGGCGCGCCGAGGGTGATGCCGTTTGCCATGGGGACGCTCCTTTCAGTGGGCTGCTCAGAAACCGCCGCAGGTGCGGGGGAAGGGCAGCACGTCGCGGATGTTGGGGATGCCGGTGAGGTACATCACCAGACGCTCGAAGCCCATGCCGAAGCCGGAGTGCTTGACGCTGCCGTACTTGCGCAGCTCCAGATACCACTCGTAGCCCTCGGTGCTCAGGCCGCACTCGGCCATGCGCTGCTCCAGAACCTCCAGACGCTCCTCGCGCTGGCTGCCGCCCACCAGCTCGCCGATGCCGGGAACCAGCATATCGGCGGCGGCCACGGTCTTGCCGTCCTCGTTGGCGCGCATATAGAAGCTCTTGATGGCCTTGGGGTAGTCGGTGACGAACACGGGCTTGTGGAAGATCTGCTCGGTCAGGTAGCGCTCGTGCTCGGTCTGGATGTCGGTGCCCCACTCCACCTTGTACTGGAAGTTGTCGTTGTTCTTCTCCAGCAGCTTGATGGCCTCGGTGTAGGTGATGCGGCCGAACTCGCTGTCGCGCACCAGAGTCAGGCGCTCGATCAGGCCCTTGTCGAAGAATTGGTTGAAGAAGGCCATCTCGTCGGGGCAGTGCTCCAGAACGTAACCGATGACGTACTTGGTCATGGCCTCGGCCACGTCCATGTAGTCGCTCAGCTCGGCGAAGGCCATCTCAGGCTCGATCATCCAGAACTCGGCGGCGTGGCGCGGGGTATAACTCTCCTCAGCGCGGAAGGTGGGGCCGAAGGTGTACACGTTGCCGAAGGCAAGGGCCATGGCCTCAGCCTCCAGCTGGCCGGACACGGTGAGCTGGGTGCTGCGCTTAAAGAAGTCCTTGCTGAAGTCCACCTGACCGTCCTCGGTCTTGGGCACGTTGTCCAGATCCAGAGTGGTCACGCGGAACATCTCGCCGGCGCCCTCGCAGTCGCTGCCGGTGAAGATGGGGGTGTGGGCGTAGACGAAGCCCTGCTCCTGGAAGAAGCGATGCACCGCGTAGGCGGCCACGCTGCGCACGCGGAACGCCGCGGAGAAGGTGTTGGTGCGGGGGCGCAGATGGGTCATGGTGCGCAGGAACTCCACACTGTGGCGCTTCTTCTGCAGGGGGTAGTCGGAGGGGCAGGTGCCCAGGATCTCAATGGTGTCGGCGTTCAGCTCAAAGGGCTGCTTGGCGCCGGGGGTGTGCACCAGAGTGCCGGTGACCTTCATGCTGGTGTAGGTGCCGGACTTGGCGACCTCGGTGTAGTTGGCCAGCTTGTCCGCCTGGAACACCACCTGCAGGCCCTTAAAGGAGCTGCCGTCGGTCAGTTCGATAAAGCCGATCTTCTTGGAATCCCGCACGGTCTTGGCCCAGCCGCAGACGGTGATGACACTGCCGTCGGCGGGGGTGGCCTTGTGCAGGGAAGCGATCTCGATTCGCTGCATGATTTCTCTCTCCTTTTGGTTCACGATGGGCGGAAGCAGGGCCCGCCCGACCCAAATCCCGCGCAGGGCGCAGGATGCGATAGCTACTCTTTATTATACGCGCGCGGGCGAAGGATGTAAAGGGCGAAGTATTGCTGTTTTGGGCTGTTCAGTGCAGAATTTTGCACACAGCGCACCCTGTTTGCCGAAAAAAAGCCGCCTGCCCGGAGGCAGACGGCCGATTTCGCTTTGCGGTCGGGTCATGGGAAAGGACAAAGGCGCTCCTCAAGGGTCAGGCCCAGCAGAGCCAGCCAGAGGAACTCGGTCGGCACGAGGGTCATAAAGGCGAGGAAGCAGGGAGCCAGATGCCGGATGGAGTACCACGTGGGCAGGTACAGCAGCCCCGCCCCGCCCAGCACCGCGGCCCGATACAGAAGGCCTCGCCGTCCCCGCGCCCGGCGGCAGAGGAACAGCACGAGGAACGTTCCGCCACCCCACAGGGCAGCGGTATAGGCGATGCCGCACACCTGCTGGGCGGTCTGAACGAAGGGGTCGGTGTTTGCCACGAGCGCGGTCCACTCCTCGTGGCTGAGGGTGTAGAAGAAGGCGGCGGGCGGCAGACCGGGGACGGCCCGCAGCGGGACGCAATAGACCATAAATACAAGCTGGAACAGCCCGAACAAGGCGCAAAAGCAGCGGGTCAGGGTGCGGTATGTGCGGTCGTCGATCATGGTGGACACACCTTTCGTAAGAGTATACGAAGCAGTAGTGGAGGCGGGAGAAATTCCGTGTTGCGCAAGAATCTGGGTCTCAATTTCCGGCGTCAGAATTTCCACATAGGTATCAAACAGGATCAGGGCATCCTGTTCGGCTAACTGACGATAAACCTCAGAAAAAATCAGCTTCTTCTCCTGCTCGATCTGAGAAGCGATGGCGACCTCCGAAATAGAAGAGTCATCCGCTGCAGCAAGAACAGGAAGGCAAAAGGAAAACACAAGAACAAGGATCAAAAAAGGCAAACGAATTTTTTTCGCATAAAGATCCCCTTTCGATAGATGGTTAAGCTGCGAAGGAGGATCGATCCTTGCGACTATTATATGACATTGTTGATTAAAAGCCAATATAAAAAAGAGAAAAAAACGGAATTTGGCATATTTGTTGATGGGACGAGAAAGAGCAAACAGAGCTCAGAATTTGAAGATGAGCTTTGCCAGCATGATGCCGAAGGCGGCCATGCCGCTGCCGATGAGCGGGCCGGTGGGGCTGCCCTTGAACACGCCCACACCGATGAAGGTGCCCACGACCACGCCCAGGCTCACCATCACATCGGTGTTGCCGATCTCGATGCCCTTGGCACCAAAGATGGTCATTAGGATGCCGGAGGCGATGGCGATCCAGCCGGCAGGGCTTTGGAACACCGAGATCAGGTCGCTCGGCTCGTACTTGCCGAGGGCCAGCGGGGCCAGAAAGCCTACGGTCAGCAGAATGATGCCCCAGCTGATGCCGTTTTTGTCCAGCAGCTCCAGCAAGGGGGTGACCCGCAGCAGACGCAGAGCCAGAATGATGACGGCGGAGATGCCCACCGTCTTGTTGTTGGTGATGACCGAGATCACGATCATGGCGGAGAACAGCAATTCGATCCAGTAGGCTTGCAATTTGTCCATGACAGTTCCTCCTCATGGGCGTGTGGTTGGTTCCATAAGTTACAAAAGGGGGGGGGGCCGGCGCCCCGCGGGGGGCCGGCCCCCCCCGCCGGGGGGGGGCCGGCGGGGGGGCGGCGGGCGGGCCG
>JBGVKB010000023.1:0-7065 GCA_045118955.1 Oscillospiraceae bacterium
CTCCTCGTTGGTGGGCAGAGTGTTCATGGTCACATACACCTTGCGGCCGCGGGCGTGGGCAAACACACAGCCCTCCTGAAGCTGCTCCGGGGTGAAGTTTTTCGGGGCCGAGCGCATACCAAACTCCGGCAGGCCCGCATACACCGCGTCCGCGCCGTACATCACGGCGTATTTCAGCCGCTCCAGATCGCCCGCCGGGCTTAGCAGTTCCGGGATACGCAGCATTTCATTCATCCTTTCTTCTCTACACAAAGCACCGGGCAGCGCCCAAAAGGGGCCACCCGGCGCGTCGCTGATCATTCGGTTCTCACAGGGCGTCGTTTACAGCCCACGCGGTGTTCACGTTGGCCTGATGCTCCGACGCGGTGGCCGCATAGTAGTAGCGGCCGGTCAGGTCGGTGACAAAGAAGTAGCAGGGGCTGTGACCGTTCTCGCTGACCAGCTCGGTGTTGGGGTTCACCACCGCCTTGATGGCCTCGATGCCGGGGTTGGAGATGGGGCCGGCGGGCAGACCTGCCTTCTTATAGGTGTCGTAGGCGTCGTACAGCTCCTGCGGGATATTCTCCCAGCCGCCGTAGTAGGGGGCGACCCAGTTGTACAGGTAGTTGTTGTCATCCGGGTTCTGCACATAGCTGCTGGCGTTGCTCTCCAGCCGGGGGAAGGGCGAGCCGGGCTCGAGGCGGTTCAGGAACACCTCGGCCACGTTCTGATCCTCCTCGTTGCCGGCCTCCTCCTGCACAAAGGACGCAAGGATGACCGCGTCATCCAGCGTCATACCGGCGGCCTCGATCTGCGCGCGCAGCTCGGCATCCACTCGGCGGTCAAACTCGGCGTAGAAGGTGTCCACATAGTTGTAGACGGTGTCCTCCGCAAAGAACTCATAGGTCTCGGGGAAGAGGTAGCCCTCGCACTTCATAAAGCGCGGCTCACTCTCGTCGATCTGGCCCCAGAAGGCATACTGACCGAAGTCGCTGCCGTCCTGCCCATTGGCGCAGGCCAGGAACTCCTCGGCGCTGCACAGACCGTTCTCCTCCATCAGGGCGGCGATGCCCAGCGCGGTGGTGCCCTCGGGGAAGGTCACGCGCACCGTCTCGGCGGCGGCGTACCGGCTCAGAGCCTCCAGAATGGCATCGTAGCCCATGCCCTCGGTGAGGGTGAACTCGCCGTACTGGAGCTGACTCGCCTGCCCGGTGCGGCCCGCGTACAGACGGAATACGGTGGGATAGCGAATGACCCCCGCGTCGGCCAGCTTCCGGCCGATGGTGGCGGGACCGCTGCCCTGTTCGATGGTGACGGTCACCTGTGCGCCGCCCTCCTTGCCGCCGATCTCACCGGCGAGCGTAAAGGCCACGAACGCCGCCGCGGCCACCAGCACCAGCAGCACCGCCAAAATGACCGTGCCGCAGCCGCCCTTCTTTTTCTTGCGGGGCTTTGCCTGTTCCTGCATGGTTTCTACCTCCTGTGTCCAAAAACACTCGTATTTTCGTCAGACGCGTCCCTGCTTGTCCACATCCAGCACCAGCCGCATATAGCTCTCGGTCACGTCAAAGGGGCGGGCGAAGAACTTGATGCAGCCGTAGTCCTCCCGGCTGCCCTCGCCCAAAAACAGAGGCTGCTCCGCGCCCAGCAGCAGCTCCGCCTGCAGGCCGCCCACCTTCTCGCGGGCCGCCTGCCACAGCCGTTCCGCCGCACGGTCACCGCCGGCGAACAGCTCCACAAAACGCAGGGTCTCCCCCTCTTTAAAGTACAGCCCGTAGGCATCGTCGGTGGAGACGATGGTCAGGCCGCGGCCGTACAGGTCGGTGAGCACCTCCACCATGCTGGCGAGGGGCAGGCGCACCGCCTCGGGCACATACTTCGTCCGGAGCTGTTCCAGACTGCGCACCGTCACCGTGTCAAAATCTGCCTGCGCCCACAGGTTGGGGCGGATGGGGCGGCGCACACGCTTGGCACCAAAGGCCTTCTCATACCCGGCCCGGTCAAACAGCGCCCACGCGGCATCGTCCATGGGGCGGGCCACCGCGAACAGCGCGCCGTCCTGCTTCACCCATTCCTCTGCCCTCTGCAGAAAGGCCGCCTCGCCGCCCGCGGGGGCGGTCAGTCCGTAAAAATACACGCCCCGCCGCTGGCCGATGGTCACCGGCAGCGCACAGACAAGGCTGCTGTCCTCGGTCAGGATCTGCCCCGGCGCGGCAAATCGCTCCAGTGCCGTCTTGGCAAAGGCCGCGTCACAGCCGGTGGCTCTCTGCCACAGCACACACAGGGCGGGCAGGTCGTTCTTCTCTGCGATCCTCATTCGTTCACACTCCCCTCGGGGGCACACCCCTCGGGTGTGCATCGTTCATTTTGGCCGAAGCTCTGCATTAAATACGAGATGACTCCCGCCGATGTTTCAAAACCAGCGTCAGAACCTCCTCATGGATGTCCTGAATGGAGCGCATCGTCCCGCCGTCCATGCAGGCCACGCTCCGCCAGCCGCAGTGGGCGGCGCAGTACTCGGCCGCCTTACGACTGCGGTTCAGATATTCCACATCCCGCTCGTGGATGTCCTTTTTGGATTCATCGCCCTGATAGCGGTCGGTCATCAGCTTCTGACTCACCGCCGGATCCACCTGCAGATAGATCACCAGATCGGGCGCGGGGATGCCCAGCTTGCTGTACTCGAAGTCGAACAGCCAGTCGAGATAGCCGTCCCACTCGGTCTGAGGCAGCTTGGAGCACTGATGCACGCCGTTGCTGGTGGTGTAGCGGTCGGCGATCAGAATGCCACCCTGGTCGTAAAAGGCCCGCCAGTCCTGCTGGAAGCTGGCGTAGCGATCCACCGCGTAAAAGGTGGAGGCCGCATAGGCGTTCACGTCGCCGGGCTTTTTGCCGAACTCGCCCGCCAGATACATCTTGACCGGCGCACAGGCCGGGCTGTCATAGTTGGGGAAGCTGATCTTCCGCACCGGGATGCCCTCGGCCTCCAGCGCGGCGCGCAGCAGCTCGGCCTGCGTGCCCTTGCCGCTGCCGTCCAGACCTTCTAAAACGATCAGTTGACCGTTCATTTCAGGCTCTCCCCTTTCAGGGCGGCGTACTTCTCCCGCATTTCATTGGCCTTGCCGCAGGTCATCTTGCCCTCGGGGCAGGGGCCGGCCACGCAGGAGGGGCCGCTCATCTCGAACAGCGCCGGGGCCACCTCATGCACCAGACAGAACATCCGCTCGGCCAGATCTCGAATCTCCCACTGGGCGCGGTTGCAGCAGCGGTGATGGAAGAAGTTGTTCAGGCTGCGGGCGTTCATGGTGACGATCATCTTGGTGGTGCAGGCGTTGGGCAGCACAAAGCGGGCGTCCTCGATGGCCATCTTCTCCGCCTTTTTGGCGGCCTCGGCCTCACTCATGCCCTCGGCCACCATGCGGCGGATGTGGCCGTCCTTCAGCACGCCGGCGATGCGGCGGTACTCCTCGGCTTCGGCGGCCATGGCCTGCTCAAAGACCTCCAGGCCCTCCGGATCGTCGGCCACGGCGGGCGGGGTCACATACTCAAACTGGTCCAGCCGCACATAGCGCTGGCTCTGCACGCTGTAGCTGGCCAGACGATGACGGGTGATCTGCGCCAGCAGGCTGCGGCTCACACCCTCGATGGCAAAGGTGAAGCTGGCGTGCTCGGTGGGGCTTTCATGGCCCATTCTGGCCAGCATCCGCACAAAATCACGGCTCTTCTCCGGGGTCAGGCCGTCCAGCAGGTCATCGATGTGGGCGTTGGAATAGCACAACTTGGCGGCGGCCGCCACCACCTTCTCCGGCTCGGGAGTATGAGCGATCAGAGTAACCTTCATCATAGTTCATCGTCCTTCCGTTATTCTACAAGCTTGATAGGCGCGTAGTTCGCCATCGTCTTCTTGATGCCGACCCGCTCAAACTGGATCTCCACGATGGTATCGCCCGCCACGGGGGTGACCTTCAGCACCTGACCGCGGCCGAATACCTTGTGATCCACCAGATCGCCGGGCTGGAACTTGGGCTTCTCGCCCGCGTTTTTCACCGGCTGGGCGGCGGGCTGGGCGGTAGCGGCGGACCAGCGCCGCTGGGCGGGCTGCTCGGTGCCGGCGGTGCGCCCGTAGCCGCGGCCGGTGCCGCTGCCCTGCCCATAGCCGGTGCCGCCGGCAGCGCGTCCGTAACCACTACCGCCGTAGCCGCCGCGGTTGTAATCGCCGTTCAGGTAGCCGCGGTTCGCAGCCGCCGCACGGTCGCCGAAATCATAGGGGTTGCGGTCAGCATTGCTGTAACCGCGGCTCACCCGGGGGCTGCGCTCCACGTCCAGCAGCTCGGCGCCGATCTCCTCCAAAAAGCGGCTGGGACGGTTTCGGCGGGTCTGGCCGAAGATCATCCGGCTCTGGCTGCTGGAGAGGTACAGCTCCTTCTTGGCGCGGGTGATGCCCACATAGCACAGGCGGCGCTCCTCCTCCAGATCCTCGTCGGAATAGCGGCTCAGCTCGCTGGGGAAGATGCCCTCCTCCAGGCCGAGAATGAACACATGATCGAACTCCAGACCCTTGGCCGAATGCATGGTCATCATCACGACCTTGTCGGCGTCCTCGTCGTAGCTGTCCAGATCGGAGATGAGGGCCACCTCCTCCAAAAAGCCTTCCAGACTGGCGTCGGGGCCTTTCTGGTCAGCGTAGGTCTTGACGCTGGACACAAGCTGGCCCAAGTTTTCCAGACGGGAGACGCCCTCGTCACCGCTGGCCCGCAGCATGGCCTCATAGCCGCTGATCTCCATCAGCTTGCCGACAAACTGATCCAGCGGCAGGGCGGCAGCCGCCTCCTGCATCTGCTGATACAGCGCGTAAAATTTGTTCAAAGCCCCTGCGGCACGGCCCAGTTCGCTGAACTGCCCGGCGCGGGCACAGATGTCCAGCATGCAGGTGCCCTCCTGCTGGGCGAGCTGGGAGACCTTTTCCAGCGTGGTACCGCCGATCTTGCGGGCAGGCTCGTTGATGATGCGCCGCAGGCGCAGGTCATCCCGAGGGTTCGCCACGATGGACATATAGGATACGATGTCCTTGATCTCCTTGCGGTCGTAGAAGCGCTGGCCGCCCACGATCTTGTAGGGGATGCCCGCGCGGGCAAAATAGGTCTCAACGGGGTTGGACTGGGCATTCATGCGGTACAGGATGGCGTGATCCCGCAGCTTGCCGCCCGCCCGCAGGTGCCGGCCGATGACCGTCGCAATGTGGCTGGCCTCGTCCTGCTCGGTGTCCGCCTCGTAGTGGTGCACCTTCGCGCCCTCGCCGTTCTGCGTCCAAAGGGTCTTGCCCTTGCGGCCCTGATTGTTCTTGATGACGCAGTTGGCCGCATCCAGAATATTGGACGTAGAACGGTAATTCTGTTCCAGTCGAATGACCTGCGCACCGGGGAAATGCTGTTCAAAATTCAGAATGTTCTCGATGGTCGCGCCGCGGAAGCGGTAGATGCTCTGGTCATCGTCGCCCACCACGCAGACGTTGTGGGTGCCGCCCGCCAGCAGCCGCACCAGATGGAACTGGGCCACGCTGGTGTCCTGATACTCGTCCACCAGAATGTAACGGAACTTGTTTCGGTAATACTCCAGCACCTCCCGCTCCTTCAGAAGGAGCTGCACGGTGTTGAAGATCAGGTCGTCGAAGTCCATGGCACCGGCGCTGCGCAGGCGCTTCTGGTAGGCATCGTATACCTTTGCCACCAGCCCGGCCTTGCTGTCGATGGGGGCAGCAAGGGCGTCCTCAGGGCTGATGAGCTGATCCTTCAGCCGGCCGATCTGACCCATGCAGGCCTTGATGGGCAGGAACTTGTCGTCCACCATCAGCTGCTTGTAGACCTCTTTCATGGCGCGCTGCTGGTCGTCGGTGTCATAAATGGTGAAGCTCTTTGGATAACCCAGCAGCTCACCGTCCCGCCGCAGGATGCGCACACAGGCCGAGTGGAAGGTGGACGCATTCACGTCTCCGCCCTCGGTGGGGCCGAGCATGGCCGCCAGGCGGCTCTTCAGCTCGTCCGCCGCCTTGTTGGTGAAGGTGATGGCCAGCACGTTCCACGGACGGGCGGGCGAACGGGCCATCATGCTCCACAAGCCGGCGGGCAGAGGGCTGTCCATCATCATGGCGGTGCGCAGGGCCATCAGATCCTCCTCGGTGACCGCGCGGGGCAGCCAGTCGCTGCCGTGGGCGCTGCCGTACCGAATGATGTTGGCGATGCGATTGACCAGCACGGTGGTCTTGCCGCTGCCTGCACCCGCGAGGATCAGCAGCGGGCCTTCGGTGCTGAACACCGCCTGCTTCTGCACCGGGTTCAGCCGGCCAAAGCTCTTTTCAATGTATCGGTCACGGAGGGTAAGGAACTCCGCGGTAAACTCATTTGCCATGGTGCCAACCTTTCTTTGCGGGTTTTAACAATTTATTATATCACAGATCCGCCCCGGAAAAAAGCATCCCATGCGCATCTTCCGTCCCTTTTACGCACTTTGAACGCCCAAAGCCACAGATACAGCAGAATCGCCATGTGCACCCTCACATTTAGCAACAAAAAGCGCCCCCGTCCGAATGACCGGACGGAGGCGCTCTGATTCAATTTGCTGCGCAGTACACAGCGGGCAAACCCATCAACCGAAGATGTTGATCAGGATTCCAGCCGCAACGGCGCTGCCGATCACACCAGCCACGTTGGGACCCATGGCGTGCATCAGCAGGAAGTTCTGGGGGTTCTCCTTCTGGCCAACCTTCTGAGAAACGCGGGCGGCCATAGGAACAGCAGACACACCGGCAGAACCGATCAGGGGGTTCACCTGACCGCCGGTCAGCAGACACATCACCTTGCCCAGCAGCACACCACCAGCGGTGCCGAAGCTGAAAGCGATCAGACCCAGAACAATGATCATCAGAGTCTGAGCATTCAGGAAGGTGTTGGCGCTGGTAGTGCAGCCAACGGACAGACCCAGGAAGATGGTGATGATGTTCATCAGCTCATTGCCGGCAGTCTTCTGGATACGATCCACAACGCCGGACTCCTTCATCAGGTTGCCCAGCATCAGCATACCGACCAGAAC